>PLXX01000035.1 GCA_003153275.1 Nitrospiraceae bacterium
ATCGATTTTCTGTGAGGCAATTCGCGTTCTTGACGACCGTGCCGTCTTCCCGCTATACTCGTAGACGGTGATGTCTCCGTTCCATTGTCACGCGGACTCGATTTAAAGGATACACCGCATACGATTTTCTGACACATTTTTTTGATGGTACCCCAAACCTCAACAATGAAAATAAAACTTATCGCACCGCGTGAACAGCGCGAAGACACGTTATCCAGCCCTTTCAAACTGCAAAGGGTAAATCTTCCTCTTCTGGCCGCGCTTACCCCGCCCGGCCATACAGTCGCTATTGTCGATGAAGCCTTTGCTCCCGACGACATGAGCCAGGAGGTGGATCTGGTGGGTATCACAGTCATGACTGACGTTGTGCCGAGGGCCTATGATATCGCCTATGCCTATCGACGTAAGGGAGTCAAGGTGGTGATGGGAGGTATCCACCCTACGGTATTGTCTGGCGAGGCATTAGAGCATGCAGACTCTGTAGTTTTGGGAGAAGCTGAGGACAGTTGGCCTCGGCTTCTGTCAGATGCCGCTTTGGGTCGGATGCAAAGGCTCTACCAGGCCGGTAAAATGACCGATATCATGGGCCTGCCGAAACCGCGACGGGACCTTTTTCCAGGAACCATAGGCAAAGGTCATATCCCGGTCCCGGTCGGCGTCGAGACATCCCGGGGATGTCCGAACGATTGTGAATTCTGTTCCATCAGCCGGACATTAGGGTCTCAGTACCGGGTCAGACCGGCCCGGGAGGTGATTGCCGAGATAGAGGCTATTGATTCCCCGTATATCTTCTTCGTCGATGACGCCCTTGCGCTGAACCGGAAGGAAGCCAAAAAGCTTTTTACTGAAATGATACCTCTTCGGCGGCTATGGCTGGGGCAGGGAACAGTCTCTCTGGCTGAGGACCCGGAGCTGCTCAGGTTGATGAGACGTTCCGGCTGCCTGGGGCTTTTGATCGGGTTCGAATCAGTACAGAAGGCAACACAGAATGAGGTGAGGAAGATAAAGAACCTCAGGATAGATTTTTATGAGGCGATGCGCAGGTTCCATGACGAAGGGTTCGGCATACTGGGCGCGTTTGTCCTTGGCTTTGATCACGAAAACAGGGATGTGTTTGACCAGACTCTTGAGTTCATAATGAAGAGCAGTATTGACTGTGCCGAGCTGAGGATCCTCACGCCGTATCCCGGGACAAGGTTATATGACCGCCTCTTAAGTGACGGCAGGCTGTTTGAGCAGAACTGGTGGCTCCGTGGCTACCCTCCTGATACACTCCTTTATCAACCCAGGGGCATGACTGCTGACGAGCTCCTTAACGGGTTCGCTCGCCTAAACAGACAGGCCTATTCCATTGGCGCGATAACAAGACGGTTCTTTGGCATGACCCCCTGGAAACGGACTCTATTGGGTTGCCAGGTATACGCCGGGATAAATCTGGCTACACGTAAACGCTATTTCAAAGGCCTGCAGAATCCGCAGCCCTACGCAGGGGCTTCCAATCCAAAGGGGCGCTGTCGTCCTTAGCCCTGCGAATAATCTTTGCATATACCGCCTTCAATGTAGATTAGTTAAATACCTCATTTTAGCTTTCCGTTCTATTCCTTACCAGATAATAAAGTGATCCCAAGCCAGCAAGCACCATGAAGATTATCATCCCCCACTCGTTTATGGTAGGGACAGAGGTTGCCGCCGTCAGCTCGGTAAGTCTCCATCCCTGTGCAGTCCCGAGCCGCCTCAGGCTATTCTCCTGTGTAAAGATTGTCTCCATACCCCCGCTATGCTCTCAGGGATAAAGGTTGATGCCGGTATCTCCATATCAATCCAGTTAGTCCCGTCAAATTTCCAGAGAGACTTACCATTAGCGCAGTTGAGATTACCGTTGTAAACAGCCAGTGTGCTATAAACGCTGGAGCCTATTGCTGGTCTGTTGCTGCATAGAGATTGCCGCCGTAAAACGCCAGCGCCGAGGCATCGCTGTTAGCCGCAGCCCAGGGCTCATTGGTGTTTGTCCATGTCTGAGCAAAAGCAGCACGAAACAAACGACAGTAAAAGACATGCCGTAAAAAGACACTACAGTTTTCATCTTCTCTCCTGAATCGTTACAGATATTGTAACCCCTCATCTATCTTCCTCCATTTTTTACTATCTTTTTTGTAAACACCGAAAGTTTATCAGGAGGTTACTACAGATGACCCACAGATTCTGGAGGGATAAAAAAAGTGGGAGGGGAGAAGCTAAATTCAGGATCGACAGTTCGTCGTGTACATATCAGGCGAGAGGCAGAACCGGGGGTCTGGCAGCACTTTCCTAGAAGGCCACCTCTTATCCGACTGGGAGGTCTATTTCTGTTGACATCAAAAAACCCTTCGTTAAACTACTGCGAAAAGAGGGCTTCTCATGTAAAGTCAGTTTCCAGGGTCCTTTGAAACATTTCTATTATTAAACTGGAAGTACTGGGACATTGAAGAAAAACATTATCATCCCTATTCTGTTCGTTCTGTTGCTCGCATCTCAGGCTTTTGACCTGGACGTGCCTCAGCTTAAAGACAGGGTCAACGACTATGCCGGCATGCTCACCCCCGATGAGGCGACAGACTTAAGGAAAAGCCGGAGCTGCACGAAAAGGAGACGAGCAACCAAATTCTGGTCCTCACGGTCCCTTCTCTTGAAGGGGAGGTGCTTGAAGATTTCTTGATCAGGGTTGCGACGAGTGGAAGATCGAACAGAAAGGCAAAGACAACGGCATCATCATCCTGATCGCCAGGGACGAAAAAAAGATTCGTATCGAGGTCGGCCGCGGTCTCGAAGAAGCCCTCACCGACCTGCTGTCCGGCAGGATAATCGAAGAGATGGAACCTCTCTTCAGCTCAGGAAATTACTATGACGGCCTGAATCTCTGCGTGAAAAATGTCATAAAGACGATAAAGGACGAATACAAGGCAGAGGGAAAAAGAGGCTGGAAGAGTTACTGGCCATATATATTTTCAGCGCATTGTTTTTGATCGCGGCCCTGGCCGGGTTCGCTCATATATTGGCAGGAGGAGCTATCGGAGCTATTGGCGGTTCCATTATTGCCTTAAGTGTGTTGCATCTCGCTGCGATATACATTGTTCCGGCTGTATTTGTCGGATTTCTGGCCGGTATGGCGTCGCGGTATGTTCTGGAGTGTGCCGGGCCGATATCGTTAAAGGTCGGGAGCAGCGCTTCCGGAGGCTGGGACAGAGGAGGGAGATATGAAAAAGGAAAAACTGACCGTTCAAAACTTTCATCTGAGGAGACCGTCAAAATCAATGAGATGATCGCTGAAGCCGAAAAGACAACAGCCGGTGAAATAAAGCTGCTTGTTGTCCAAAAAAGTACATGGATGGGCTTGTCCAGCCTTAAGATGAGGATAGCGGCAGCCAGGAAGCGTGCAAAAAGGGAATTTATCGAACTCGGTCTTCAGCACGCACGAAAAGGCACAGGCATTTTGATCATGATTTCCTTGAAGGAGCGGGTCGTGGTCGTAGAGAGCGGCAAGGCCCTTGAAGGGAGGCTGTCCCAGAACATATGGGAGCGTTTGAGGGACATGATTATCAACGGAATCTCCTCAGGGAAAAGGATGGAAGGCATCTGCTCGGCAATCCGCGAGGCAGGGAGGATACTGACAGAGCACTTTCCAGCCGGGCCTGATGACACCAACGAGATCTCTAACAGGATCGTTTTTAAAGGTTGAAAGGTTTAATGCAACAGTCGCAGCAAATATCGCAGAAGAGCAGAAGTCTATCACTGGTAACGTGCAATATCATGGAAACCTCTAATAAGCCGGCAAGTAGATTTCAAACCCTGCTGTCCCTCGCAGTAGTTGTGGTCGGGTCGACCGGTCGAGGAAGGGGGCCTTTTCATATAAGGCACAATCGCTCTTGTAACATTTGCAGGAGCTTTCGCGAGAAGTTCAGTTTTAAGATTATCTCGCAACCACCTCATATTTTTCGGTTCGGAGGCCCCGCTCTCTTCTTCCGTTTCTAACCTTCTGTTCGTGATCGGAGAGATTTTTTCTTTTGCATAGATGTCCATTTTAGTAGTCCCTCATTTTAGTGTTAATGATATTATAATCAGGTCCTCCCCCCCCCTTACAACCATCCCCTTTGCCCTGATAGCCGACAATTATACCGCTTTGACTTATTTCCCAATGTACAGAACAATCGGCTCTAACTGGTTCGACATAGACAAAACCGCCATTGGCTAGCGGATAGGTAGTCTCTTTCCATCCAATCTTTGAGGAATATGAATCAGGACGTTTCATTTCCTCTTTAAGCTCGGACAAAGGTCTGGCTAACCAGTTCCTGCTGAGATCTTCAAGAGACATTTGAGATGCACATCCGTAAAGAAGCATTATAAAAAGCGTTAACCAAACTGCGTTAAAAGACCAATATTTCATAATATCATCCTCCTTATAAAACCAGGCAATTTAAGGTGAAGCAAGTCTGACAATATCTTAATCAGCATTCTCCTGCCTGTCAAGACAGACATCATCTTTGCGGGTACAAGCTAGAATACTTCCTTGCGCAGGCGGTATCCATGATAACTCAGGATGATACCGTCTGAGGTTATTTGTTCAAGTCTGAGGTCACCTGTAACGACCTGTCCCTCACGCATTGTCTTGCCGTTTATGAAGACGATCCTCGATGACGGGTCAGCGGAATAAGAGTGGCCTGAGATTGCAATATCCGGAAGGGTCTGCCGGACCGAAGGGGGAAGGTCGTTCAGGCTGTAAACTTTGCGGTCTTCCCGGGTTGTGCCGATGGTCCTTGCTCCGACTTCTGCTGGGACGGGCCTTGAGTTTTCTGTATCTTTTTTAATATCCTTGACGGCAGCCTGATTGTAGTCTTTATCCCGCACAGGGATCTTTTCTTCTACGCCTGGCGGTACTTGAACAGGAGGGGTGAAAAAAGTTTGCGGAGAAGGTGAGACAGACACGACGGCAGCCGACTTTGTCTTTTCCCACGGATGCAGCCACCACAGAAACATCCCGGCGTTGATCAGCAGGGCCGCAACAAGCAGATGAGGTAAGTATCGCAGCCTTTGCGGCCGCATTGCAGTTTGATCAAGGTCGTTAAGAAGGCCGGGCAGTTCGGTTTTCCGGCGGTTTTCTTCTGCCTTTTTAAGCGCCTCAAGGATGTAAGACATTTTCCGTTTCTCTCCCGTTTTTATTTGATTTTTCCGCGGCCGCGTTCTGTACGTCGCCTTCTTCCCCGACTATATTTATCGCGGGTATGTTTTCCCCTGAAGGGACTGGCTCCCGCTGTCCCCCCGACAGAGCGGAAACTCCGCTCCTGTGCCGGTCCCGATCCTGGGGACTGACAGAAGGTCCCGCCCCAACGGCGCCTGATTTACGATCATTCGCCGGGGTGGAGTGGGACGGAGTCAGAATTGACATGAGCGGAAAAAATTCGGCAGGTCTCCATAGTGGATCGACTGGGCTACTTATTTCCGGAGATACGCTGCCGGCTTTTTCTTTAGCGACGGAAGCGGCCTTGAAATGATGGTATCCCGAGGAAAGTAGGGTGCAGCAGATGACGAGAATGAGGCCCGCCGGGACCCACTTGAACCCCTGCCACCTTTGTCTTCCGCCACGTTCCCCGGACACTTCGGTTGCAGCCCTGATCATGGTATCTCTGTCGACAACGCCCTTGCCCTGAACGAATGCGCCCAAGAGCGCCCTGTCGCATATCACGTTTATCACCCTCGGTACGCCGTTGCTCAACCGAAAGAGCTTCGGCATCAGCGAGGGGGGGAACAGCCTGTCTTTGCGCCCCGCAACTGCGACACGATGAGCTATATATGCATGTAACTCTCCGCGGGACAAGGGGCCGAGATGATATCGCGCGGTGATCCTCTGCGCAAGCTGAAGCAATTCAGGGCGTCCGAGCATGTCGCGCAGTTCGGGCTGGCCGAGGAGTATGATCTGAAGAAGCTTCCGCCGGTCGGTTTCGAGGTTTGTGAGAAGCCTGAGTTGTTCGAGCACTTCGGGGCTCAGGTTCTGGGCCTCTTCGATGATCAGCACAGCCCTCTTGCCTGACTTGTGAACTGACAGCAGGTAGTCGTTGATCCTGTCGACAAAGACCTTGACGCTTGTGTTCCCTTTGGGATAATCGACCCGGAGCTCGTCACAGACCGAGGCAAGAAGTTCTTCGACAGTCAACCTCGGGTTAAGGATAAAGGCGGTCTCGATATCTTGGGGTATTTGTTCAAGGAGGCTCCGGCAGATTGTTGTTTTACCTGTCCCCACCTCTCCGGTGAGCATTACGAAGCCGGCGTCGTTGTTGATTCCGTAAAGCAGATGAGCAAGCGCCTCGCGGTGCCCCTGGCTCATATAGAGATAGCGCGGGTCAGGGGCTATCGAAAAAGGAGTTTCCTGAAGCCCGAAATGTTCGAGATACATCAGAAATCACCCGCGATTATATTGCTTTCCATCTTGTTTTACTATACCAAAAAAATAAGAGGAATAGCCGTAACAGCGGAAGGAAGCCCCAATAGTGCCAGCCGCTGTCTATTTTGAGCGGCCTGGCGGCAATGGACCGATTCCCGTCACCTTGAAACAGTCAGCAAACTTTCCAGCTCTTCTTCAAATTCTCTTGCCCTGTCTTCAATCTCTGTGCGAAGAAGGTCAAGCTTTGCAAAAAGAGAGTCGAGCCGTGATTTTGACTCAAGAATCTTATTGGTGAGTATTATTATGACTTCCCCTTCATTTTTGAGGGCGGCCTCTCTGATTTCCTGATTTTCACGCTCGATCTTTTCTTCCAGCCTTACAACTTCCTTTTCCGCTTCATCAATGCTTTTTTGCAGACCGCCCATTGTTTTTGATTTTTTATTTTGCAACTCTGCCCGCTCACGCCGGAGTTGTTTTTTATTGACGGCATTATTCCGGGAGTTTTTCCTAGCACGCGGAGCGCCGGATTCATTTTCACTCTTCCAGCCGACACGGTCAAGGAAGTCCTGGTACGTTCCTTCAAATAAAGTTACTTTCCCGTCATCAAAGACTATCAGACGCGTGGCCAGTGCATGCAACATCATTTCACTGTGGGTTACCACAATTACAGATCCGTTGAAAGCGTCTACGGCCTCAACCAGGGAATCATTGGATTCCATATCAAGATGGTTTGTCGGCTCATCAAGCATGAGCATGTTGGAGGGGCTGACAAGCAGCTTGCCTAACAGCACACGGCTCTTTTCCCCTCCGGAAAGGACGCTTATCTTTTTTACTGCATGGTCTCCGGGGAACATCATAATACCGCATATCTTGCGGGCCGCACCCCTGCCGACGTCGGGGTGCACGTTCATGATCTCTTCTTCGACGGTTTTGTGCATGTTAAGGCGGTTTATATTGGTCTGCCCGAAATAAGCCGTCTGCAGCTGATCATGATGACTGACAGAGCCGGTTTCAGTTTTCAGTTCTTTTGCAAGCAGATTCAGCAGTGTTGTTTTTCCCTTGCCGTTTTTGCCGATAATGGCTATACGGTCCTTCTTTCCTACTGAAAAGGTCAATCCATCAATCAAGTTATTGACCCCGTCAGAGGGAGCGCTTTTATTGTTAAAAGAAAAAGACAGGTCATTAACTTCCATGAGAACCTTCCCTGTAAAAGGCGCTGATTTGAACGCGAAATCAAGGTCCTTTATCTCTGTCAGTTTTTCAAGGCGCTCTTTTTTCTGCAAGGCCTTTATTCGCGACTGAACAGCACTGGCTTTGGATGCCTTTGCCCTAAACCTGTTTATGAAGTCCTCTGTTTCTTTACGCTTCTTATCGTCGTTGACTCTGGACTTTTCATGTATTTCTTCCTCCATCAGCAACTGCTGATATACCTTTTCGGTAGGGCCGGCTTCTTTCCGCATTTTGCAGCGGTGTATGACCATAGTATGCGTAGTCACACCATCCATGAAATTACGGTCATGGGTGATAATTATGAGCTCCTTCTTCCAGTTGCGTAAAAACTGTGTAAGCCAGCGAAGAGAGACAATATCAAGATAATTGGTAGGCTCATCAAGCAGAAGAAGATTAGGGTCGGAGACAAGCACCTTTGCAAGATTAAGACGGACCTGGTATCCCCCTGACAGATCCAATGGATTAAGAGTTAAATCTTCCACTGCGAACCCGAGTCCCATAAGAATGGTTTCCGCCTTATATGTCTCATCGATACCGTCCTCATTTTCCGGGAGACTTAGACACGCCTCTTTCAGCACAGTGTCCTCCGAGAAGCTGATATGCTGTGAAAGATGACCCAGCTTATATCCGTTCGGAATGCTGATACATCCTGAATCAGGGCGGTCCTCCCCCAGAATCATTTTAAAGAGAGTGGTTTTGCCGTGCCCGTTTCTGCCGACAAGGCCGACGCGTTCACCTGGATTAAGGGTAAAACCCGCCTTCTCAAAAATGACCTGACGGCCATAACATTTATCCAAGTTGTTTACCTGTATCATTTTAATGACTCCCCTAAGCTCTGGAAATATGCTCTCGAAAAATAAGAAAGCCGTTTATCCTGCAAAGACAATATTAATTCGGACATGCTGTTAGTACCTCTTTCTTTTGGAACAAGTTTTTATCGATTTAAACAGCCCAGGCGGTTGAATCAGATGGAAGGATATTTCTCTTTCACGCTTTTTCGAACATTCGCACTTTAATTCAGGCGGAATGATAATATACCTTAATTTGGCAAAAAAAGAAAATCCCTCTGCACCTGCTCCTCCTCTGTTATGACTTCAATGACGTCAGCTATGTGGTCGCAGATGAGTTTATTGCGGTTTGTTGATTCTTTATCTATTCAAATCACTTTGGAGTCTTAGCTGACTTATGCAACACATCCACGCACTCTTTGCACTATATATCGAAGAGCTCTCTAGAATATATCTCAGGCATTGTCCTATCCGAATATTTATGATAGACTTCTGTATATATAAACGACCACATAAATGATTAGACCGGAGGAATAAAAATGGTTCCTGAGGAATTGTCAGTACTGAGAGAGCTTTATCTGGGATTCATCTCATCAAGGGTCATATTAACGGCAAATAATCTTGGGATATTTGATCACCTGAAGAGGCAGACGTCGTCATCGGAGATTTCAGGTAAGCTGAAGATTGACCTGCGGGCAACAGAGATACTGCTTGATGCTCTTACCGCTATCGGACTTGTCAGCAAAAGCACAGGCGGTAAGTATCGGAACACACCTGTAAGCAATCACTACCTGGTACGTGGTCTTCGCCTCTATCAAGGTGATATCATCAGGCACGCTTCCATCATGTGGCAGAACTTTTCTGCTCTGGATGAAGTGGTCCGGACCGGACGGCCTGCAAGATGCGGCTTTGATCACGAGTCGTTCATAATGGGAATGCACAATCTGACGGTACTCCGCACGGAAAGTCTGATCAAGGCAGTCGGAATCAAAGGTGTAAAGACAATGCTTGATATGGGTGGCGGACCGGGTACCAATGCCATTGCCATGGCAAAAAAAGGGATCAGGGCTACAATCTTTGATCTTCCTGAAACAATAAAAATTGCCAAAAAAGTTGCTCATCGTGAGGGTGTGAAAGGGATCGGCTTCATCGCTGGTAACTTTCATGTCGATAGCATTGGTTCCGGGTATGATCTCATTTTAATAAGCCAGATATTTCATGCATTTTCCACAGAAGAAAATGTTGCGTTGCTGCGTAAATGCAGAGAAGCCCTGAATCCCGGCGGCAGAGTTGTTGTGCAGGAATTCCCTATCAACGAGGCGAGAACCGGCCCAACATATAGTGCACTATTCTCGGTCAACATGCTTGTGGGGACTGAAAAAGGACGGTGTTACAGTTCCAGAGAGATTAAACGTTGGACGGCAGAAACAGGGTTCAAAGGCGTTGTCATAAAGCATCTTCCTGAGACAGTTCTCATCATGGGAGAGCGAAAAGACTAACAGAGTCATCGTTAGTATATATACCCCTGCCGGCTTGATTTGTTGATTAAATAAGTTGACAAGACCTCCCCTTTGTATGGTTAAATAAGTATACCTAAAAATTAAGACATCTTCCCTAAT
This sequence comes from Nitrospiraceae bacterium, assembly GCA_003153275.1. Lineage (GTDB taxonomy): Bacteria > Nitrospirota > Thermodesulfovibrionia > Thermodesulfovibrionales > UBA6898 > PALSA-1316. Next base: position 10,050 of record PLXX01000035.1, read on the forward strand.
ACAACCCGGCGCATCCGTTTTTCCCAGGTAATCAAGGCAAACGTTATAATAACTAAAAAGGGATTTTTAATAAGCTACGACGTTGTAAGCGTAATAACGCGAAAGTATCTCTTAGAGATGGATTATAAGGAGGTGGTTATGTTGAATGACGTGAATAATCAGTGTACGAATGTAAATCTTAAGCGGATAACAATGGCACAGTACTTTGTTGTGATTCTTATAGGGCTAATCGGGTTTGCGCTGGTATATACGGCAACTATGCAGGGGGGACAGGCAGATGCCGAATATTTTCCATCGTTTATACAGAGCAGTGGGAATGAGCAAGCGGCAACTAATCAGGCAGTCCTGGACTGGATGGCAAAGAACTCAGCCATGCCTGCCCAGGTCCTGGCGAAGATCTATAACGCGGCAGCAGAAACCGGCAACATGGACCTGATTCTTGCAATCTGTCTTGTGGAGTCCAACTTCAATCCGCATCTTGAAAGCGACAAGGGTGCTATCGGTCTTATGGGCATAATGCCGGACATATGGCTGGAAGAACTGAAGTCGCAGGGAATCGTAAGGGAGAAGGAGGATCTGTACAAGGTATCGGGCAATATAGCCGCCGGTGTTTATGTGCTTGCGACCTATCTGTCGGAAACTAACGATCTCAGGAAAGCGCTTACCCGATACGTGGGGGGAGCTTCCTGGTATGCGACGAGGGTCTTTCAGGCGCAGAAAAAAATAGAGTTTGCGCGGCGTTCAGAGCAGCAACTCGCTCTTGCATCAGTTCCAAATTGAATGATTATAGTCTAATACCCGGTCCAAAGGGACTAGACGAACAAGTGATGTGACGCTAAACAGTTGAAAAGTCACTGTCCTGTTGGTAGCCTGTCACGCCTGACTCCGGCGTCTGCGGGCTTATTCGGAATCCGTACTTCTCAAACGCTTCAAGATGTGTAAGTTATTAGAGGGAAATGAGGTAAAGAGGAAATTCACATATCAGTGCAGCGGAGAAACTGATGGGCAGGTGCACATGGTTATCGCTTATCAAATAGCGTTTAATATCGAAAGGAGAGAGTATGAGAGCTTTTAAAAAAGTGATATTGATTATGTTGGCAGTTTCCCTGCCTTTGTTCTTCCTTACCCTTTTAGTAAAAGGGGCCTCGGCTGAAGAAACGGGGGAGGCTTTATTCAGGAGCAATTGCGCCTCGTGTCATCCGGACGGAGATAATATCCTGAACCCCAAGAAGACCCTGCGCAAGACGGACCGCGAAGCCAATAAGATCGTCACTGCAGAAGACATTGTACAGAAGATGAGAAACCCCGGCCCTGCACCTACACATCCCCAGGAATGGGCCGGAATGAAGATGTTCGACAAGAACAAGATCTCTGACGATGACGCGCTGAAGATCGCAAACTACATCTTAAAGACATTTAATTAAACCTAAAAAGTTATTTAGCACCGCCGGTATAACGAGCTGTGTTTATTAGGTGTTAGCAAAAATTTTTATTGATATTATTGCTGCTTCATACTATTTTATTCTTAAATATTTTTACTGGGAGGAAATGAAAACAACGCTGATATTCCTGGCAGTGCTCATAGCCTTTACCGCAACCGCATTCGCGGGTGCAAAAAGCTACAAGGTCACCGGACCTGTCTTAGCGGTATCCAACGACGTCATTAGGGTGCAGAAAGACAACGAGAAGTGGGAAATTAACTACGACAAAACCAAGATTCCGCTGGTGAAAGTCGGGGACAAGGTAACTATCAAGTAGGATATGAAGGGCAACGGCATCGAGATCAAGAGCACCGAGAAGAAAGACGATAAGAAGAAGAAATAACTTGTCACTGCCTGAACAAGGTATGCAATGCTTTGCCTGCCTTGTTCTCACGTCATCTCTGCCTTTTCCGTACTCCTGCCAACAAATAATTCAATAAGCCCAGTATGGACCGGTGCCAAGGATTGAGTTCGTCCCTTCGAACCCCACAAATATGTCTCTCCCGAAATAGAAAGGCAACCCCCAGTCGAACGATCCTGCAGAGCTGCCGCCGATTTCAGAAAACACCCTGTTGGATGAATTGGTGAGGCTGACAAGGTTGCCTATAAAGAACGAGACCAGGCCGCTCGACGATCCTGAAGCCCCCATATTGATGGCAGTAAGGCTTGTTTCAGCCGATGGGCAGAACCAGTCCGAATTAGGAGAGCGACACGGTGGAAGCAGGCCCGTCAATGGAGAGACGAAAAACAAACCATTCGATCCGGTGTCGATAAAGCTTTGATATGGGATACCGTTAAAGTTTGTGATGAATTCCGCCGATTGGTTGGCTTTGTACGTCGTTATTCCGGAAGGAGTATTGTTGAACTGAGTGCCGATCCCGAGCACTAAGGACCCGTTGACGAATGGTAATCCACCCAGGGGAACGCTCGGAAGCCGAATGATCACCCCGTTGTTGTCCTGGGGGAGAAGAGCCACCGGATTTTGGACCTGGTTGGAAAGGGGAACGTTGGTCTCTGCGCAATTCGCCCCGCTGCAGGAATAATACATGCCATTACGTACAATGTTTGCACACGTTGAACCGCAGTCCTGGATGAAAAGGCCTACTCCCAGAATCCCATTGAATCCGGAGGAGGACGGACTCGGCTCTGCATTTCGGCATGCCACAGGCAGGGTGCCGAACGTCGAGTCGACAACATGGATCGGAACCTCAACAGCTGGCTCATTTCCAAGGATGACGCTCGCCATTTTAACAGGTCCCCATTCGGACGACCCGTCCCCGAACTGCACGCACTCGGCAAGGGAACCGGAGCCGATTGTTTCCTGCAGAAGGGAAATGGACAAAGCCTGACTGAAGATGCGCAGCCCGAAACTGCCGGTATCCAAAAGTATGTCATTGATCGTCTGACAGGCAGAAGTTCCTGGCGTGCAGACCGTAACGCTGAGACACGGTTTGTTCAGGTAGGAATTAACCGAACAGAATGAACCGTTCACGCTGATGGGGAGCACGTTATCCGCTATATCAATTTCAGTTGTCCAAAGGTAATACCTGTCAAGATTACCAGCAGGCGTTGCTAAAAGGTAAGCGGTGTATGTCCCCGCAGGAAGTGAAGAGACGGGTATATTCCCGAGTGCGGGCACTAATGACTCATTCACCCCACCGGAGATATTTATTTTCCATGGCGCCGGACCCTCATGGAGCGGATCCGAAACCGACAGCGGCGTAAAAGTGTTATTCGAGGTCAAAATGTAAATGTGTTGAGGGTCTAAAGAAGGTGCAAAATATCCGAAGTAGATGTCAACTGGGCCTGAGAATGGGGCAAGGCCTACCTGAACACTTATCGTATCTCCACCTGAGGCCGCAGGACCAAGTCCAATGGGCATGGCCTGTGATGGGTCTATGCTTATAATCGGCAACCCTATTGGCCCATGCACCGGGAAGCTATCCTGCCCGGTTGGTACGGCCATAGACAAAGCAGCGTAGCCCGTTGTTATGGAAAAGACGCTATGTATGAGAGCTAGGGCCAGAGAAAAAAAGAGAATTTTACTTGATTTCATCGATGCTTACTCCTGAAGGGATTAAGGCTGGGTCGTAGGCCCGGCCCTGCAGGTTCCGCATGTGTCCCCATTTCTCGACAAAGATCCTGTTTGTTTTTAGCTGAATGCGTCTCTGGCCAAGCGTGCGCGGGGTCTCTTGTTGAGCTTTTCGGTATTCATCGATGTACGAGCCAAGGAGCTGATCGAGATCCGGGTGGATCAATCCATTCCAGGAGATGGCGAATACAACCCCCGAGGGAGAAACGTATTCCCTGACGAGAGTCGAACCGGCGTCCATCTCCTGAACAGTGTAACCATTGCGCACAGAAACGGCATGCCTGACAGCTGAAAGGGCATTCCTATCCGATTCGATAGAATCGACAGAGTCTCCGAGCGTGGCGTGGGCATGTTCGGAGAGTGCCACCCCCCCCCCCGAAAGGCAGAGGCAGATAAACAAGGTAGATATTCTTTTTATGATGAAATCTCCGTTAATCGGCTTTTTGTTGAAAAGCAATTCGCTGTATTAAAAGGTCTGGAGTATATCAATGAATTCTTTCAGTCGCTCTCTATCTTTTTCATTCATCTTGATAAATTCTATCCCTGTGTCATAGCATTGTGGAGTCTTGCCAGGTATTTCCAAGCAGTAGGCTGTCCTCCCCACAAAATTGATTGGTGTCATGTCTTCCGGAAAGCTCATTTCCATAGAAAATCTTTCGTCAATATCCAATTTCTCTTTGCTTTCTATGAGCATCCCCCCCAAACCAATCATTTTTACGGAATAGCTGTCACGGTCATCAAGGATAACAGTTCTTTCCGGCGGAATAATATTGACCCTGAGTCCTTGTACTCTTGTTTTAATCGCCTTATCCGACATATTTTCGCACATAAAATTGAGAAGGTCAGCCCCTTTTACGGTCAGCACCTCGTCAAATCTCATCCCTACTTCATATATAGGCAACTTTTTACCCCTCACTTCTTTTTTAAAGTCAGTCATTTTTTCCCAGACCACAACACCTTCTAATGACATGGTATGGTTCTCAGACTCGATGTTAAGGGTATATTTTTGCCCCATGTTCAACCTCTTGTTCAAACTTAGAGCAGCTCCTCCAAAGCTCATATTGAGAATTGTCACTTCAGTGGTAAAAAACATCCTGCACTGGACTTCCATTCCCTCGATTAAGAATCTTGTATATCTTCTGTTCTCCTTCATATCATTTGATAATAACACGTTTTACAGGATACTGCTATCCCGTGATATTTGGTGGTCGTCTTTTTGGGCCGGAGCTTCTTTATGCTCACTCGAACAGCGGCATGAATTCGAATTTGCGGCCGTCGAAGAGGCCCTTGTCACTCAGCTTGATTTCAGGAATGACCAGAAGCGCCATGAACGACTAAGAGGCCCTCAGCTTTGAACCGAGTCTCTTTGCAAGTTTGTCGAACTCTGAATATTTTTCCGCGACCTCGAACCCGCCCCGGTCGGACATTAGCCCGGCCACCGGCAGGGGCAGGGATAAACCCTACGGCGGGCGGCACGTCACGGTAGCGGTTGATCACCACCAGCTTTACAATGTCCCTGCTGACGTCTGAGACTGCCCTCCCCCCGGAAAGCCTCGGCGCCTCACGCAGTCTTTTCGTAATAAGCTGGCCATCCTCCGCGATAACGTTCATAAAACTGCCGGTGGTTTGACGGAAAATTCTTCAGCCATCTTTTTCCTGACGGCAAAATTATTTACCGCCTCGAAAAAAACCTTCGGCAGCAGGGTTTTGCCGGCCTCGGCACGAGCCTTCCGTTGATGAACGTTTTCAGTATATTGAAATGTTCAAGATCATCCACCACCACAAAGTCGGCATAATCGCCTTTTTGCAGCAGTCCGACCTCAAGGTTGTAATGCCTTACAGGGTTCAGACATGCACACCTTAACACCTTCATGGGATGGACGCCCTGCTTAAGCGCGCTTTTCACCGACTCATTAATATGCCCCTGCACCAGCTCGTTGGGTGTTTGTCGTCGCTGCATAACATGCATGAATCAGGGAACTCATCGAGCAGCGGGAGAAGCGCATCGAGGTTTTTTGCAGCAGATCCCTCCCTAATCTGGACCTTCATGCCGTTTTTAATCTTTTCGAGTTCCTCGGAATAGCTGAAGGTTTTGTGGTCTGTCGTGATGCTGCATCCGATATATTGGTTAAGCGCATCGCCCATCAGGCCCGGGGCGTGGCAGTTGATCCTTTTGCCGTATTTCCTGGCGATGCCCATTTTTTCCATAACCGACTTATCATACAAGACGCCCGGATAATTCATCATTTCGCTCAGATACTTTATGTCGTTTCTTTTTAATAGCTTCTCAATCTGTTGAGGTCCAATGGATGCACCGGAAGTCTCAAATATGGTAGCCGGGACGCATGAAGGGGCGCCGATGTAAAATTTAAAAGCGGTCTATCTGCTGTTTTCGATTCCCCTGGTGCCCAGTACATTGGCGATCTCGTGTGGATCAGAGTGCTACTATGCTGTGTCTGACGGCAAGCCGTGCAAATTCTGAGGGCGCCATCAGGGAACTTTAAATGTGGACATGGGCATCAATGAGACCGGGAATTATAACGGTGTCGTGGGGTCCGCCATACCTCTCTATATTACTTATCCTGCTGTTTTTTATTTCCAGGGTGCCTGGGTAAGTAGTGCCTGGGACTAAATCGACAATAGTGCCAGAGATCATGCCTTGCGAATTCTACCAAAGCCATATATATAAACAGCAAAGGAGCAGGGAATGGTGCCAAGCAGCATCAGGTTGAACCCAAGGACACTTTAAGCGCAGGGGCTAAACCTGACATTTCAAGAAATAAAATAAACTCCTGATATTTCAGGAATATCCTGATATATCAGGGTCAACTCTTTTTCCACTTATCATCTCTGCATAATCCTAAATACCTTAAATAATCAATAAATTCAGTAGGATAGACACTGCTGTCCCTTGGGGTTTATTCCGGGCATGAATGGTGCATAAATGGTTTATGGCTTCAGAGTTTTATTGAGGTTCAATTCGTGATCCGTTTCGGAGAGAGCCAGCCTCGAAACAGACTCTAACACATTAGTGTTAGAAAAAAAGAGGAGGAATACGATGAAATCAGGTGCGCAGGACCAGGCAGAAGGCAAGTTTCACAATGTAAAGGGAAAGATTAAGGAAGTCGCCGGAAAAATTACCGATAATTCCAAACTGGAAGCCGAAGGCAAGGTCGAAAAGATAACCGGCAAAGTCCAGGAAAAGGTTGGCCAGGTCAAGAAGATCCTGGTGAAATAGGAATGAGATATTTTGGTCAAACAGTCAAAAGTAAATAACAAAACCGAACAACAAAAAGGAGAGCGTACAATGAAAGCAAGATATTTTGTGGCGATTATGTGGGCTGCGGTCGTTATGTTATTGGTCAGCATCCCTGTACAAGCGTCCACGCTGGATGATCTCATCCGGACATCCGCGGAGAATTCGTATGTATTCAAGACCTATCTTCAGGGGGATGATATTAGAATCCAGTC
>PLXX01000056.1 GCA_003153275.1 Nitrospiraceae bacterium
CCGAAGGAGGCTTTGGCGGACAGAAAGTCCCTCCGTCCGGAGAAAAGTAAAACGGCGAGTGAGCTTGGCTAGAACATCGAAAAGGTAACCTGCGCGACTGGCAGGGACAGCGGAATAGTGACAAACTTTCTCCGAGTCCCGCTGGCCCCACTAATCGCAATTTATTATGATCAGGAGATGATATGTCTATGTTTGCGAAATATGTCATGACAGAAATTGGACCGATCATTTTTCCTGATAGTTTTAATCATGATCATTTCAGTTTTTATAAACCCACAAGTGCCGGGCACGTAATTATTGAGGACGACGAAGTAATAACATTTGGTGACTCATTGTCTCTGCAAATGAAATCCGATAAGTCTGATGCTGAAAAAATAGCTTCTGCTTTCAGAATTCTGCCGACAAGTGAATAAACCAACAAATAAAAGAGAAGTCACTCTCCGCTGGGTATGGAAGAGATACCCTGTCAGGAAACATATCGGAGAGAAGAGGAGGCTTGTATGACAAAAGTATTAGTCAGTCTGTTTTTAGGTGTCCTGTTAATGGTCTCTGCGTCACATGATTCTTATGCTGAAACATGCGGTCCTATTGGTTACATGGGAAAGACTTTTCAGGAAGAATGTATGCCCATGCCGCCGCTGCCGAGAGATCATAACATGGGAAAAATGGAAAGAGTGCCAGATGCGGAGCATCCCATGTGGAGGCATCTCATGGACCTCGACCTTAGCGCGAATCAGAAGGCGGAGGCAAAGGAAATCAGGCACAGGGTAATGAAGGAGATGATCAAGAAGAGGGCCGAGGAATGTATCGCCGGGATCGAGATGAAAGAACTCATAGACAAAGATCCTGTCGATATGAGGGCGGTTGAGGCAAAACTTAAGCAGATAGAGACTCTAAAGACTGAAATGCAGCTCTCTATCATCAGGGCGATAGAAGAAGCTAAATCCAAACTGACACCTGAGCAGAAGAAAGAATTCAAGAAAATGCGCGAAATTGCTTCCGACATAGGGCCTCCGATGATGAGGGACATGATGCATGGCCGTATGTNNGAAAAACAATGATCTAAGAGATATACTTTAGAGTTTTTACCCCTGGGTGCCTGGCCATGTTACTACTTCCCTAACCCTCCCATCGTTCGGGCACCCTTTTTTTAAAGAAACTCAAATGAGGTGCTTATTCGATGAAAATGTGTAGTAGTTTACAACGGAATGTAATCAGCGCGGCAATATCAATGGTCGCGCTGATCTGTGTAACTGCGAGTAATATTTACGCACAAAATGCAAACTTAAAAACTGCTGGAAAATCTGTCGAGACCGCCTCCTTAGGCGTTATTCCTCCGCTATCAACGACGTCTATTAATTATGGCAAAGATGTTTTTGAAGGTGATGTGTTTACCGCAGAAACATATATTAGACAGGGCCTTATTTATTCAAAAAATGGTCAAATTGATCTCGCCATTTCAGAATTCAATAAAGCTCTTAAGATAGCCCCGTCCTCGCCTGAAATTTACAATAATCGAGGTATTTTGTACTCACATGCAAGACAATACGACCTTGCTATTTCTGACTTCACAAAAGTACTGGAATTAGAGCCCGATTCCACTAAAGCTTACTATAATCGTGGCCTTACTTATGCGATAAAAAATCAATTCAAAATGGCATTTTCAGATTTAGACAAAGCACTGGAAATTGATCCGCTTTATAAATCTGCATATGACATCAGGGGCAGTATTTATGGAATATTAGCATGTTTAGATTGGCAAAAAGCGTGCAAACTCGGAGATTGCGAACGTTTTAAAAAAGCGACAACAGCCGGATTCTGCAATGAAATGAATGGGGATAGCAATTCGTCACAATAAAAAAGCGTGAAGGTGAGAATTAAAAGACTATAATATGGAAAAACAACACTTGTGTGTACAGGTTCCCTGATGAAAGATATGGAAGGAATTATTTACCCTATTAAAAAAGTGGTAGCGGCCCTCCTGATAATGCTTGTACTCTCGGGATGCGCAACCGTCGGACCGGATTATGTCAGGCCTGATACAGCATTATCCCCGGCATGGCAGGGCGAACTAAAGGACGGTCTAATCGCCGGGGAGATGAATCCCCAGACGCTGGCCGCGTGGTGGGCTACGCTCAACGACCCAAAACTCTCCAGCCTGATCGATCGTGCTGTGTCTGGCAACCTCGACCTGAAGAAGGCTCGGGCGCGAGTCCGTGAGGCGCGCGCGCGCCGGGGCATCGCCCAGGCCGGTCTATTCCCGACTCTCGATGTCGCGGCATCCGCCAACTGGAGCCGCAGCAGCAAAGATACCGGAACCGGCAAGACAAGTGCCCTTTACTCTGGGAGTTTCGATGCAGGTTGGGAGTTGGACATTTTCGGCGGTGTACGTCGCTCCGTGGAGGCGTCGCAGGCGGACTTGGAGGCAAGCCAGGAGGACTTGCGGGATGTTCTTGTCCNNAAAAACCTAAAAGCGCAGAGCGAAACTTACCAGTTGGCCTTATGGCGGTACGAAGCTGGTTTGAGCGACGAAGTTGCCGTGCAGCAGGCACGCTACAACCTCGAAAGCACTCGGTCCCAGATACCAACCCTGCGCACTGGGTTAGAAGAGTCCATGAACCGAATCGCAGTGCTCCTCGGAGAGCAACCGGGTAAGGCTCAAGAGGAACTGAAGCAACCAGGGACGATACTGAGCGTACCTCTGGAGGTCGCGGTCGGTGTGCCGGCCGACGTTTTGCGGCGCCGGCCGGACATTAGACGGGCCGAACGCCAACTGGCAGCGCAGACAGCGAGAATTGGTGTGGCTACGGCGGACCTTTACCCTAAGTTCACTTTGAGCGGCTCCATAGGTCTGGAAGCCATCTCATACCTGTCCTCCTCCGGCATTTGGACTTTAAGCAGTGGCCCCGGAATCACCTGGGCCATCTTCAAGGCTGGGGCCATCCGCCAAAACATTGAGGTTCAGTCAGCACTTCAAGAACAGTACCTGATTGCCTATGAAGCTGCTGTGCTCAGCGCCTTGGAGGACGTTGAAAACGCCCTCGTGGCCTATGCTGAGGAACAACAGCGGAGACAGTCATTGGTCGCGGCGACACAGGCCGCTCAAAAAGCGGTTGATCTGACACAGCACAAGTACCAGGCGGGCCTGACGGATTTCAACAATGTCCTGGAGGCGCAGCGTTCGCTCCTCACATTCCAGGACCAACTGGCCCAGAGCAACGGGACCGTAACCTCTAATCTAGTCCGCCTTTACAAGGCCCTTGGAGGCGGATGGACATCAATGGCTCCCGATGAAAAGAAATAGTTTTGAAATGGAGAGGAACAATGAAATCGAAGATTGATCCGGAACCGGATATTACAGAGACCCTGGGAATGCACCACTCCACTATGTTCAGCAAGCGGCTGAAGCGATATCTTGTCATTGCCTTTCT
>PLXX01000155.1 GCA_003153275.1 Nitrospiraceae bacterium
GCGATATCGTGCCGTTTGCAGAGATTGAGGACACTGAAGAACAGAAACGTTTTTTCAATCTCCTGACGAGAACGCCGGTGATATAGATGCACGGCCGCGATGTTGTAATTACCGGTATGGGCCTTATTTCTCCGCTAGGAAGGACGGTCGGCGAAAACTGGGCACATATGAAGCTGCTGAAGACCGGGATCACGCGCTATCCTCGGAAAGGCATGCCTGCGGCTTTTGAGTGTCTCGGCAAGGTATCCGAGCTTACACTACCCGGAGACATACCACAGAAGATCTCAGGACAGCTGAAGTTTCTGAACCGCGGTGCGCTTCTCGGTTTTACTGCTGCATACGAGGCGGCGACGGCCGCTGCATTTCAGCTGTCGAACATCCTGCCACGCCGTCGTTCGTTGTATATCGCCTCCGGCGATTTCACCAAGGTCGGCTATGATTTTCTCTATCCCGCGATTAAAGACGCCTCACGCAACAATGGAAGGGAAATCGATTATGAAAAACTCAACGAATCGGCACTCAGCAAGGTCAATCCTTTTTTTCTTCTTGAATCGCTTTCCAACAACCTCTTCAGCTTTCTTTCGGCATATCTTGAGTGCATGGGCCCCAACACAAGCCTGTCAAGCCTTTCTCCCTGCGGCGGGTATGCCCTGGAGCTTGCCGCGCGGAGCATCAGGCAGAACAAGGCTGATATTGCTGTTGCGGTCGGTTACGGCAACTGGATCACCGACATACCACTTTTTGAGCTCGGGGAGTTAGGCATAGTCTCGCGGTGTCGGGACGGTGTACATTCCTTCCGGCCTTTCGACCGCAGACGGGACGGGTTCATAACCGGAGAAGGCGGGGCTGCCCTTGTCCTTGAAGCTTCCGAGAGCGCAGAGAAAAGGGGCGCAGTGATACGCGGAAGAGTCAGAGGCACTGCCAATTGTATAGAATTTACATCGGCCAATGGCTTCACCGTTCCGCCCTTGGTGAGCAGGCGCTGCATCAACATGGCCCTTGAAAACGCGGGAAGCAGCATCAGAGATTTGGCCTTTATTACACCACATGGCAGTGGCACGCAGAAGGGAGACGCCTCTGAACTGCAGTCAGCAGCAAAGGTTTTTGAGGAGGCAGGTCACCAGGTTCCTGTCTGTGCCATGAAGTCATACACCGGCCACCTTGGTGCTGCCAGCGACATCGCAGAGGTAATCCTTGGGGTCATGGCAGTCAAGGAAAGCATAGCCCCGGCCACGCTGAACTTTGCAGAGGCCGACCCGGCCTATGCAGGGCTTATGATAGCAGGTACTCATCAATCGACTCATAAATGCACCTTTTTGTCCACCAGCTACGGTGTCGGCGGTCAGTCATCGTCGGTCGTGGTCGAGGCGACATAGAAGCCCCTTGCAGATTAAATTTTAGGCAATGGCGGCAAAATCCCGGAATAACAAAATACTGCAGCTAACCGAATACACTGCTGCGCTTTTATTTATTGCGCTGCTCCGTCGTGCCCCCATACGTATCACCGACAGCATTAGCAGGTTTCTCGGCAATCTACTCTTCAGGGTCGTTCCGAGACGGCGGGACATCGCAGTCGATAATGTCCGGAAGGCCTTTGCCGGAGAAAAGACAGAGGCCGAGATTCAGGAGATCGCACGCAGAAGCTGCCAGTCTCTCTTTCAAACCGCCTTTGAAGTAATGAAATCACAGGACATCTTCCAGTCTCCGGATGTCCTGGAAGAGCTCAAAAAAACAAATGATAGCCTGGAGCAACTGTTTCTCAAGGCGAAGCAGATTCATGATGAGGCCGGCGGATGCATCTTCGTAACGCCGCATCTTGGCAACTGGGAACTGCTGCCGTCGGTTAGCGCCGTCGTCGGAATACCGCTCGTCATGGTAACCCGTCCGTTGGATAATCCCTATCTCGAAAAACTCTTCTATGCGAACAGGACCGCTTCAGGTCAGATGGTGATCCCAAAAAAAAATGCAATGTTTGTGCTCCAGAGAACCCTCCAGCAGGGCAAGTCAATCGGCATGCTGACTGATCAGAGTACCATGAAAGGCATTCTGGTTGATTTCTTCGGTCGCAAGGCGTCTACTACCCCGGTCCCTGCAGTGCTTGCAATCACAAAAAAAAGGCCGGTTGTCGTTGTTGCCTGCTGCAGGACCTCGGATTTCAAATTTGAAGGATTTGTCTCTGACCCGATTTGGCCGGATGAAACCGCCCTTGAAAAAGATGATATCTACCGGATGACTCTCGAAATAAACCGCCAGATGGAGTTGATTATCAGAAAATATCCTGAACAGTATTTCTGGCTTCACAACCGTTGGAAAACCTATGCCGGGACTAAAGAAGTAATGTCATAACAGAGGAGAATTATATGCCATACGTCAACATCAGAATTACCAAAGACGGCGTAACGCCGGAGAAGAAGGCCGAGCTCATCCAGGGTGTAACCCGGCTGCTTGCAGACCTTCTGGGCAAGAACCCGCAGACAACAATGGTAATCATCGATGAAGTCGAGACAGACAACTGGGGGATCGGCGGCGAGACAGTGACCGCAAGAAGAAAGAAGGATACGCGCTAGTATACTATCAGTTTCTCTGCGATGACCGCTAAGGAGTCCTTGCCGATCGTCAAAGAACCGTGAATAATCGAGCTTGAGTTCTGGGTACCAAATCCGCAGTTCCATCCGCCGCTCAGGGTGACTGAAATACTGCAATTGAGATTTAATGTCTCGGATAGCGTCGTTGCAAGGAGCCAGATGGTGTCTCCATTTCTGGTTCCACTACCCGGAGTGGTATCATCATAGGCGCTCTGGAGCAAAGCATAAGACGAGTTTTGCGTATTCTTAGCCGGGTAATCTGCACAGGTCGTGAAATTTGCCGTGCAGGCCTTCACTCCATTCATAAGGACAGTGGCCGAGGGGTTCAATCCTGACCCCGAGCAGTCTCCTGTCCACGAACCCATGACATATCCGCTATTGGGGATGGCAAATAATGCGGCTGTCACACCCGAATTATACCAGCATCCTCCCGGGCAGTTAGGGCTAACTGCTCCTCCCGCACTTGCGGCGGTCGTCAGATTATACTGGGTTGTAAAGGAAGCGGTATAGGTCGTATCAACTGCCGGAGTAGTTATGCCGTGAGTCATAGCTCCGCCGTCGCTCCATGAAGAATAAACATACTGCGTCCCGGCGCTCTGTGGTGATGCGACAGCGATCGTATGGCCTGATCCGGTCGACCAGGATGTGAATGTGTGCGGGCCGGTATAGGCAATCGAATCCGCCGTAACCTGCAGGGCCGAAGTAGATGTGGTGACGGTTATATTCAGGATGGGTGTTGCGCTTGCCGTAACGCCGGCAGAGAGATTTCCTGCGTTGTCAAAGGCACAGGCCCTGTAGTAATAAGTTGTGCCGTTCGTAAGGCTTGTATTATCGGTCGTCGAGGTGCCGCTTCCAAGATAGACCTGTGTTCCGCTTCCGCAGTTAACCGGATTTCCCTCTGTGGTCCTTACGACCTTGTATGTGCCGCTCAGCCCGCTGCCTCCTGTGTCGGAAAAACCGGACCAACTCAGCGACACCTGTGTATTGCCCGGGGTCGCTGAGAGACTCCCGTCGGTGGGCGCTGTCCCGTCGTAGTACATCGTAGTCCAGTTCCTGTTGAGGTAACTCTTGTTCTCAGCGCCGTCCTGCAGCCAGACGTAGATATTCTGTCCGCCCTCGACAGCAGTGACACTAAAGGGCTTTGATGTGGTATATGTGCCGTCCGTGTCTGTTGTCGGTGCTGAACCGATCTTGTAATATGCGCCTGCAATCCCCGATGGGTCTGAAGGGTTGGTCCAGTTGATTGAAACTGAATTCACGTTTGTCCAGGTGGCCGGAGTGGCAGCCAGGCAGACGTTTATGTTTGAATAACTTGAAGTTATGTCTAACCAACTTGAGCCATCCTTGCTTATGTAACTCTGACCAACGCTGGCAGTCGTCCCCGAACTATAGCCACCTATAGGGTATTCCACTGGGATAGGGTAGTTGTAGCCCGGCGTCGTGAGTTCAACAGAGAACCTCTGGCCGACCGTAACCGAGACAGGGGAGGTTAAGGTGATCGTATGGTAACCCGGCGTTACCATCGTACCTGTGTTTGTAGAGCCGAGCGAGCCACTTCTTGGAGCCCCATCAGAGACACTTGAATAAACGTATATCTCGTACGGGGAATTCGGTGATGCTACGTAAAAACTGGCCGCAGTCAGCTGCTCGTTTGCAGCTGCCGTAAAGATATTAGCAAACCACCCCGTTGTGACTGTGTATCCAACACCGCTCGTCCAACCGAGCGGATCATACTGATATAACCTGGTGTAATTAGTTGTCGGTTGAGCTCCGTTAAAAACATAGTTCTTATCCATGGCTAATTGCGAGTCGTCATACGATATATAAAAATACCCGCCGTTTGCTCCCCACCCTGTTCCCCAACTGTTCTTGATGATAAAGGCCCCGTTGTGAGTGGCAGCCGGCGAAAAGCTTGTAGGCGGAAAACTGTCGTCCCATCCGACTAGTGTTACCGCGTGATCAGCTGGAATGCTCCCGGAATAATAATACGTCGTGCAAGTGCCTATGGAGCAGGACATATTCAGTCGCCGCATTGCCCCTGGTCTCTGACAGCCGTCACCTTGCCCCGTGTGCGGAGATCATAACTTGTCGGCAGAGCACCCATAGGAGTGGCTTTGAGTGAATCTACCGGAAAGATGGACTGCCCGGCAAGGTGCGACAGGTCAAGAGGAGAGGGTATATAGCCGAGGGGAGTATCCACCAGGGGTAACACTTGGAACGCGCAAGTTTTGAACGCTTTGTAAATTTATATTCGAATTCATATAATCAGCGAAACCCGGGTTCAACGGTGCCATAGTTGGAATTCCCTGATCCTGTGCGGACAACGACAAGCCTGTGAAATGCATGAAACAGCACAATATTAATACAGTTATGATGATGTTCGGCAGGACCCTTTTTCTGCAGTAAAGCATCTGCTTGCATTACCTCGTTGTTAATAGGGGCAGTGAGATTAACTTTTTGGGGTTTCATTCCTGAATAAACTGGGGCGGTCAAGCCGCCCTCTTCTATTTATTTGTCTTCTTCTTAGCAGCCGGTTTCTTCATCTCGGCCAGTGCTCCGTGTTCTTTTTTCTGAAGCGCCGACGGTCCCTTTTCCTGGAGTTCGGTCGAGCCTTTCTTCTGAAGCGCCTGACCGGTCCCCTCTTTGCCAAGGACCCCGAGGATGGAGCTCTCACGAACCATTACCACCTTCTGGCTATCAACGGTGAACTCTTTTGCCATATATTTTTCAAAGAGCACCTCTTCTCCAACCTTGACTTCGGTCGGGACAAACTTCCTATCGCCCTTCTTTTTCGGATCTGCTTCCTCATAGATCCCAGTGCCCATCGAATCGACAATACCCCACTGCGGCTTTTCTTTTGCAGACTCCGGGATAATAATACCTCCGGCAGTCACCTCTTGCGGTTCAGTTTCAATGATCACAACCCAGTCGTGTAACGGTTTGATCTTCATACGTTGTTCCTCCTTTGTCAAAAGACCTTCTGTCTTTAGTATATCAGTTAATATATAAAATATGGTCTTAACTTCTCAGGAAGCAGCACTTCCGTAATAACATACAAGAAGGGCAAGGGACAGAGGGCTGATAAAGGTTTTTAGTGACAAGCCATAATCGCAGAGTACCAAAAGAAGCAAAGAGGAGGTCGGAGAGGCGTTTTTGCGTACATTAGAGTAAAGGGGATTGAGCTGCCAGATTTTTTGCCTAGCAGAAATGAATGATGTTTTGCTTTACGATCACGCGATCTGGGGACGGTTTCATGGTGGTTTTTTTGCGGAGCGGCGTTTTTTCAGCTTACATAGTTCTGCTGCTACAGCGCTCGCTATAAACGATTTTGTATATAGCGCACGAATAACAGGTTTCAGGTTTAAGTTGATGAAGGCGTGGAAAAGGTTATAGGCCAACATGGTTGTCAGCCAGAATGCCTTAATGGCGGTGCGAGTGTGTGCATAGACATGGTCAGCATGCCAGTACGTCACCAGTTCATTGAATGCCTTGTTCTCGATATCCCACCGTTTATGGGCAATGACAACAAACGCCTCCGTGCCAAGCAGTGTTTTTGGCAGGGTGGTAACCCAGAGCCAGTCTGATACGAGTTCTTCTTCTTTTCCGGTTTTTTGTCGTTTACGTTTTTTTGTTTCCACCGAACGGACGACGCGGACCTTTTCGCTGAACTGCGGCCAGGAAGTAAGTTCCTCCACATCCCAGCATTGCCTTGTCGTCGTGCCGTCTTTTACAACAACCGGCTGCTCCTGGCTGAGAATGCCCATGACATCCTTGATCAGGTCCCTCCGGTCATCCTTTAAGACCGCAATGACATGTTTGCCGTGCTCAACGACTTTTTTGAAGAACGGAGCGCGGGCATACAGCCCATCGGCTATGACGACATCAAAGGCTCGCGGATAATCACAAAACAGCCGTTCCAGAAGGCGAATTGCAACAGCGACTTCATCCTCCCCCGGCCGCTGCATCTCCAGGTCGAGAAGCAGAACGGTATCTTTGCAAAGCAGGACCGCCGTAACCTGCCGGTGATAATACTGGATCACGCTTCCTGAGGCTGTCTTCATCTGCCGTTGCAAACAGTCGGGACAACAACGCAGGTAACTCGCTGAGGACTCATGCCCATCTATAATCACGGCAAACAAATTATCGTGAAACGCCGGGTGCAATACTTTGTTCCGTTTCAACCGCATGTAAGTATGCTTAAGAACGGGGCGAAGCGAATTTACTTCCATCAGACTGAAAACCCTGCCAATAGTGTCAGCACTCGGCGGTGCTCCATTGGTAATCCAGTTTTTCCAAAAACAATTACCCCCTGTCTGCGACACCGCATTGAGGCTTCCCATTTGAGCGAGTTCCATCACCAAAGCAGTGCCAACCACGGCGGACATTTTTATCCGCGGGCGTAAACGGGTGTCGACAATACCTTGAAGCTGAGCCTTCAACCCGTATACCTTATCGGCATATCTCAGTAATCTGCGTAGAATACCCTACACCTTGACGGTCTTTTTAACCAGAGTAATACGTTCCACATTTGCTTGTGAAATAGTCTCCATCTCCTTCCACAGCTCCCGATAGGTATTAACACACTGAAAAACCTCATCTTCTAACGTATGCGGGATATGGAGCATCTTTCGTTTTCCCTGGTCCCGCACTGCAAGGCACCATGATTTATGTTTATCACCCCTGGCGCATTTGCAGTTAGGTTTCCCGCACGTGTTGGCCATCTCTACCAGGCTTCCTATAATGAACGGCGAATCATGGAGGAGTTTTGTGGCCTTTGAGCGGGCGCTCCGCTCCTTTTGCGAAAGGGAACTTCGAGGTTTCATGACGGTACCTCCTATTCTTTTAGATTATATTATATAAGATATAAAAGAAAATGTCAACATTATAATGAATGCGAATTTGCTCTGCCACGAGGTTAGGTCAATATTTGTTGGATTTCAAAGACTTAGAAGACGATAAAATTATTATTGCGTAATCGCTG
>PLXX01000147.1 GCA_003153275.1 Nitrospiraceae bacterium
GAGCCACGTTCAGGAATGTCGGCACCGGCAGTATCACGCTTAACGGCGGTCTTACTAATAACGGCACAGTCATTATCGACGGAAACGGTGTTATTTGCCCCGGCGGCACACCTACCTCACCTATAGTGATTACTTCCGCAGCAACTCAAACCTGGTCCGGCAGCGGGGCCTTTCAATTGACCAATGTTACCCTTACTAATCAAACGACCGCCCTTGGCATTGCTGATTTTGGCGGCTCTTGCGGGGGAGGCGGGTGCAGCAACTTCATCTTTTCAGCTTGTTCAAGCGCCCCGACAGCAGTAAAACTCAAATCCTTCGATGCCACTGACTACAACGGCAAGGTTCTCATTCAATGGCGGACAGGTCATGAGATAAATAATATCGGGTTCAACCTCTACCGTGAAGAAGGCGGTAAGCTTTACCCGCTGACGCCGGAGTTGGTGGCCGGCTCTGCCCTCCTGGCCGGTCCGGGCATAGCCCTCACAGCCGGACGGCCATACACATGGTGGGACGATTCACTCACAAGCGGGCAGTCACAGACAGTAAAATACTGGCTCGAAGATGCAGACCTCAATGGAAAACGCACAATGTACGGACCGGTCACGCCGGTCATTGCACAGGGGGCTATTCCGATAAAGGAACAGTCAGCGCTGCTGAGCCGGTTGACAACAGCGCCGTCCAAAAAGAGTAATGCTTCCTCAGCGATTCAGACGAGGATTTCGAAGACCCCTTTCTCTGGACTCATTCAACCACTGTCGGTGGGCATAGGAGTACCACCGCAACAGGCGCAGTGGGACATAGCGGGCGCAACGGCGCTTAAACTCTCTGTTCAGCAGGAAGGCTGGTATCGTTTGACTCAGCCGGAACTGGTCACCTACGGATTGGATAAGGTCGACCCCCGCAATCTGCAGCTATACGTTAATGGACAGGAAGTGGCGATGGCGGTAACGGGGCAACAGGACGGGCGGTTTGACCCGCAGGATACCATCGAATTTTATGGAACGGGCCTGGATACTCCTTCAACAGATACACAAACCTACTGGTTGATTCTTGGTACAAGGCCTGGCAAAAGGGTCTCACAGGTAAGAGGGGGTTCAGGGAATCGGGAGTTGCCGAACTTTCCATACCCTCTGGAGGCAATGCCCCGGGTAATCTATGCCCCTGCTCTTCCGATGAATTTGGAAGGTGATAGACTCTATGGGCCACTGATTTCTACGGATCCGACTAGTCCAACTACCGTTACTCTGAGCGTTCAGCATCCTGATCCGGCCCCTTCTGGAAAAGCGGTGCTTGAGGTGAACCTGCAAGGGATTATGGACGGGCAGCACACGGTAACTGTCATGCTCAATAATAATAAAGTGGGGCAGGTAGTCTTCGATGGACAGAATGAGGGTTCGACAAAAGTAAATATTACGCAATCGGGATTGTTGCAGGAAGGGGACAACCAGGTGCAGTTGACAGCCCAAGGAGGCGATATGGACCTGAGCTTGATTGACGTAATTCGCCTGACCTACTGGCACACCTATACCGCAGATAATGATGAGTTGCGTTTCAGCGTCACTGGCGGGGGACGGCTTTCAATCGGTGGCTTCAGCACTCCTCAGATCAGGGTTATGGACATCACCGATTCAAAAAATGTGAGTGAAGTGACAGGGACAGTGACGCAAAGCCCACCATATGCCATTACAATCAACGTACCCGGACAAGGATCCAGGATCTTGCTGGCCTTTGCCGATAGTCAGATCAAGCAACCGGCAGCGGTCACGGCCAATAATCCTTCAACCTGGTATTCAGCAGATAATAAAGCCGACATGGTCATCATTTCCCATAGTGATTTCATAGGAACCCTCGGGCCTTTGAAAAAGTTCCGGGAAAGCCAGGGCCTGTCGGTGGCCCTTATTGATGTTGAGGATGTCTATGATGAGTTCAGTTTTGGCGATAAGACTCCCCAGGCGCTCAAAGACTTGCTCTGGACGGCTTTCTCCAGTTGGCAAAAACGCCCGCGTTTTGTGCTGCTGGTGGGAGATGCCACCGTTGATCCGCGCAATTACCTCGGTTACGGTAATGTTGATTTTACGCCCACCAAGCTCATAGAAACGGTGAATAACGAGACGGCCTCTGATGATTGGTTTGCGGACTTCAATGGGGACGGGCTGCCTGAGATGGCAATAGGCAGGATAACTGTTCGTACCTCCGCTGAGGCGACAACGGTTATTACGAAGATCGTCGGCTACGAGCAGCAGCCTGCAGGGCCAGCATGGACAAATCGAGCGCTTTTTGTTTCGGATATCTCAGATACATTTGATTTCGAGGCTGCCACGAAAGAGGTAGCAGCATTGCTGCCGAAGGCCATCGCAGTCACGACAATCTTCCGCAGTAACTTTGCCAGCGACACACTCGTAAATCAGACCATTCTCAACGGCATTAATCAGGGTGCTTTACTAGTAAACTACATGGGCCATGGGTCGGACGACAGTTGGAATGGCGATATTTTGACCTCTGCCGACGCTGCGACCCTCACCAACGGGCTGAGTGCACCCTTTTTCGTTGACATGACCTGCTGGAACGGTTGGTTCCCTAACCCGTACGATATTACTTTAGCTGAAGCATTGTTGAAAGCCGGACAAGGAGGGGCTGTGGCTGTGTGGGCTTCCTCAGGTTTGACGCAACCGGATGGGCAGCGTATCATGGATAAGCAACTGATGTCACTCCTGTTTAAAGGAGAGCCTCTGACCCTTGGTGAGGCAACGGCGAAGGCCAAGGCGGCTACCATTGATATGGATATCCGCCGCACATGGATCCTCTTCGGAGATCCCGCAACAAGGCTGAAGTGAGCTAAGTCCAGATCGAGAAAGAGGTATCCGCATTGACAGGCCTGCCGGAGAAGGAATAAGGTGAAGATATGTTCCACATAGGCACGGATGATTTCTATGGGATTGCCAAAGAAATACTTAAAAAGGGGAATACCCTCGAGTTTATCGCGCGCGGTGAGAGCATGTCTCCCTTTATTAAAGACGGTGACAAGGTGGTACTACAGCCTCCCGGTTCTCTCAATATCGGCAATATCGCTCTTTGTAGAACCGCGGAAGGCAGGTTGATTCTTCATAGGATTGTAAGAGTGACAGGTGCCGGTGTCATCACCAGAGGGGACGCTTGCTTCACGGATGATGGGTTCACTTCTTTTGAATACACAATCGGCAAGGTGGTAACGGTATCCGGCAGGGGATTCAACTTTCACCTCCGGTTCCCTTTCAGTACACTCATCGCAAGGGGAGCAGTTCGTCCTTCGAGGTTTCCCCGCCATCCTCTTTTTCTCTCGCTCGCCAGAAGGCTCGCATCCTTCCTCGGCTGATCAACTGTTCCTCTGTAACTCGCATGTATTTTTGTAGAGTTTATTAGATCACATACCCCGCAGCTCTGCTGCGGGTAGTGAACTTCGGCCCCGTCATCAGGAAAACGTTTGTTTGCGAAGAAACAGGTATCCAACTTCAGCTTGATGGGGATGCTTATGCCTATTGCAAATCGTCGTCACAAATGTTTTGGCTTCTACACGTACTGGTTTATTACAGTCAAGCGCTTTCTATGGAGTTTCCCTTAAAATCGGATCTGTCTCTCCATACTCTCTTGGTGCAGCACCTTGCCCAACACTGGTGATTTGAGGGTCTCTGCAGAGCACTGACCTTGCTTAATAGGGACTAAGATGCAAGCTGGGAGTTATAAGCTCTACGAGAAGGTCGGCTTAGCCGCCTTAGGTACGTGTACGATAATCTCCCCGCTTTGTACGCCAAGACACCATAGATTAAGCAGCCTCTTTTAGCTCAGATAACGCTTTTGAGAGATTCTGTTCATATATGCTTTGGTCACGCGCAACGGCAAATATGATTCCAAAAAGTTTCCTCGCTATAGCGATCAATGCCTTGGTCTTTGGCATTCCACGATCGAGATGTTCTTAATACCGCTGGTACATTATGCCACTTTTGCGGATCATGTTGATAGCGGCAAAGTACAAGAGTTTACGCAAAAGACGGCGGCCTCGTTTGGATATGCATCGTTTCCCCTTGCATTGACCGCAACTGATCTCATAAAGGTCCAGGCTGGCGAGCTTCATGACCTCGGAAACGGGTCTAAACCTTCGGAAATCACCGGTTTCACCAATGAGACCTGAAGCGGTGACCTCTTTTATTCCTTTAATCGAAAGAATCGAGCTACTATACGGGACCTGCTTCAAATAATGTACCATTTCCTCTTCCAGATCCTCAGTAAAGGCCTCAGCGGCATTCATAGCGATCAGTAGAGCTTGTATCTCACGGATATCATGCCTTCGCTTACACCTACAGACGTTTTGGCAGCCTCGTAAAGGGCGTTGGCGCGGTCTTCATTCAGCTACCTCCGGCTCATCTTTTTAATTGTTGCGCTCAAGTTCTCAAGGCCATATTCAACAATATTCTTGGGTGCTGGGTAATGTGCAAGAAGATAAGGGCAGTCAATGTCTTCAAATCCTTCATTACCTGCAAAAACTCTGGGAAGATGATCGCAATCAAGCTGTACAACTGATTCGCGAGAGCCACATAACTTTCGTTGCTCCTCTCCCGGGCCTGAGTGAGCCTCCGAAGCTCTGCTGCAGGCCCCTCAGGAATCACCACCGCAAGAGCGTGGCCGAGATTTATAATGTCGGCGATAACCTTTGGATCTCTCTCGTCAGTCTTGTTCGGAGAATTGCCCTGAAGTTCCTTAATCCTTTTAGTGTGCCTGAATTTTCGTGGTTAACGTACAAGCTCCGTCGGAAGCTCATTCGCTTCGGCAATTCTCAATGATTTCATTTTCCAACACCTGTCTGTAAGGTGCCTTACCGCTTTTACTTTCTTTATACCATATCTGTTAGGAGGAAGGACGCGAGGGCGGAGATTAGGTTGATCAGCATATGCTAATTTTGTAAGGGTTGTCAACAGTTGTCAACCCCTGGTCCGATCCGACCGCGAATAAGCCTCGTTTTTTTGCAAAGGCTGGATGCCCGGACGGCTCAGCCATTTCATTTGTGCATAAATCAATATGCATACAAATAATTGCAATATGCTATGTAGATAGCTATTATATTAATAAATATTTGGGGGTGTTGAAATGGCCACGGCCGTAAGAATATCAGAAAAATTAGTGAGTGAAGCAAAGAAATTCAGTCGCGTCGATCATCGCTCTATAACAGGTCAAATAGAGCACTGGGCAAAGATAGGCAAATGTTCCGAAGAGAATCCTGATTTAACATATAGGCTCATTAAAGAAATACTTATGGGACTAGAGGAACTGGAACAAGGCGAAAGGTCGGAATACAAATTCGGATGAAAATCGTTCAGTCAAGAACATTCGAAAATAAAGTAAAAAAATTATCACGGCAGGAAAAAAAATATTAGATGGTGAAATCAAAAAAAATAGCGGGAAATCCTCTGATTGGAGAAGAAAAAAGGGGGATCTCAGGGGAGTCCATGTTTACAAGTTTAAGGTCAAGTCCGTTCAATATCTGCTTTCATACCGGATGATTAAAGCAGACTTGGAATTAATCATGATTGGTCTGCACGAAAATTATTATCGCGATCTGAAAACATATTTAAAAAGAAAATAAAGAAGTGGTATCAAAACTTTCCAGCCAACGGGTTCTTACAGTGCTGCACTGTTAGTGATATGACACTCGCGTCCAGCGGGAAGATAGATATGAAAGACAGTCCCCTTTTCTGTTTCAGATTCAACCCGGATGTGGCCACCATGATTTCTGACGATTGTGTAGGAAATCGCAAGCGCGAGGCCACTTTCATGCTGTTTGCTGGTAAAATAGGGATGACATATCTTCTGGAAGAGCTCCTGTGGGATGCCGACGCCGCCGTCAGAAACACAGATCCTGATATACCTGCCTCCAGGTAATGACGACAACTCATCTGTGGGGACCTCGATATTGTCCGCGGTTATCATGATGGTTCCTCCGCCGGGCATAGCCCCGACGAAATTAAGAACAATATTCTTGATCACCTGCCCGATTTGTCCCGCATCCACCTCGGCGTCCCATAGGTTGTCGCAGATATTGAGGTCACATCCAATAGCAGAATCGCATATTGCGAAAGTGCTGAATTCTCTGATAATGCCTTCGAGCGCCACTAATCTCTTTACGGGAAATCCCCCCTGAGAAAAGGAGATTAATTGTTTGGACAGATCTACCGCCTGGACCGATGCTCTTTGTGCCTTCTTGAGAGCTTCCCGCAGCAGCTTCCTCTGGTCGGCATGCATCACGGCGAAGTGGATATCTTCGAGAATGGAGACAAGCAGGGAGTTGAATTCGTAAGCGATGTCACCGGCAAGAGTAGCCAATGATTCGAGTTTCTGGGTCTGGAGGATCTCTTCTTCCATGTTCTTCTGTTTCGAAATGTCTTTTCCGACACCGATGAACCCTATGAACCTTCCCTCGGCGTCTCGTATCGCTGCCCCGTTAAATAAATGGGCGATCTTCTTTCCTTCCTTAGTAAGCAGTTGCAGTTCACGGGCGGCCGACCCCTTCAAGTAAGCCTCCTCAAGGCCAGCCTGCCCGGCACCTCTGTCCTCTTCCGAAATAAAAAACAATGCATGCTTTCCCTCCAGTTCGTCGTGCCTGTAACCGGTGGTTTCTTCTGCTTTCTTATTCCATTTGATGATTGTGCCTGCAGGATTGAGTACGAACAGCAGATCAGGGATTGTTTCCAGCAGGAGGGACTGGAAATTCAGCGCCTTTGAAAGACCTTCTGCCGTCTCACATTGTTTTTCAATTTCTGTGCGGAGAATTTCATTGTCCAATCTGACTTGCATCATCATTTTGAGAAGAAAAATAACGAGGCCTGCAACAATTAATGAAACCACGCCGCCTGTAACGAGGTAGTCATAGGTGATCGAACCTTTCAGGAGAAGGCCCATCAGCGCGGTCAGCGCTTCGGATAGGACAATCGAAATCCAGAGGAAATGCCAGGGGCTCAAGGTGGTCAATACAAAGAAAAGACGCGGACCGAGTCTGGGAATGAAGGACCGATTTACAGTCTTTTTATTCATTCCCTAACGCTCAGAAAGACATGAAGTCTCATGGTAAAGGCATCAGGCACGCCGCCACCTGCAGCAAAATAAATAGCATCCCGGCAAACATTTTGCCTGTCATCCTTTATGTTTACCTCATTCAAAAAGAATTTAGCTTATACTATGCGGGAAAGATTCTCTTTTATTCAAGGGACGTGGCGCCGTATGACACCGTGTTTTCAGTCTCTTTGTTTCTGAGATTCACCATCTCGGGGAGTCTTTCTCTCGGGCGGCATGAAGGGGCTAGAGACAGTGGGTTCCAAAATCCTTTCTATGCCCAATAAAGCAATTATGTTACCTGACCGCTTTCCTGCCGAACGGTGGCAGAGAGGTCCTCAAATATGGTCGAGGACGCTACAGACGCCTGTCCCACAGCAGTGACGATCTGCTTAAAGCCACCGGTAATGTCACCGGCTGCGTAAACACCTTTCACATTAGTCCTGTGCAGTTTGTCCACTATTATGTAGCCCTCTTCGTCTGTCTCAACACCCAGTTGTATTGCCAGTGAATTATTCGGCACATACCCTATCGCAATAAATAAACCATCAAGGGGCAACGTGCTCACCGAGGTATCAGCGATATTCTCAACCACAACGCTTTGTATGGACTTCTTGCCCTGTATTTCCTTTATGACAGTATTCCAGAGGACCGGGACATTGTTTGCTTTGAGTCGTTCCTGCAAAATACTCTCGGCGCGGAGTTTGTCCTTTCTGTGAATTATCGTTACATCCGCACCCAGGTTCTTAAGGTACAGAGCATCTGTGGCAGCGGTATTTCCCCCTCCGACAACGACGACCTTCTTCCCGTCCTTGTAGAAAAAACCATCGCATTCAACGCAAGAGCTTACCCCCCTGCCCTGAAATTCCCTTTCTCCGGGTATGCCGAGCTTTTTACTCTCTGCACCACTTGTTATCAGCAGCGCCCTTGCCTTGTAGGCAGCCCTCGATGTCCGTATCTCAAATCCCCCATCGACCTGTTTTGCTTCGAGCACCTCTTCCCCCTGATGGATTTCGGTGTACTGGATGGCCTGCTGGGCCATCATATCCATGAGGGCCTTCCCGCCGATCCTCGTAAAACCGGGATAATTTTCGACCAGTGGCGTTATTGCAACCTGTCCTCCAATGTTTGCCTTCTCCAGCACCACAGTATTCAGTCCGCTGCGTGCCGCGTAGATGGCGGCAGTAAGGCCGGCAGGGCCTGCGCCCATGATCACAAGGTCTTTTTGAGCACCCCCGGCCCCCTCAAAAGCTTTTATCGGGACAGGGGCCGCGGTCAGGATCTCTTCCACAAAAACCTCTTCGGGTTGCAGGCCTGAACCGACAATCTGGTCATCGATAAAAGTCTGGGGAACAGAAAAGGCGTTGTATTGTTCCGCAAGGTCCCTGTTTTCGTGGATTTCTATGATATCTGTGCTGATCAGGTCATTCCTTTCAACTGCAGCGCTTATTGCAAGGAGTACCTGGAGCGGACAATATGGACACGTCGGGCTCACGAATACCTTTATGTTCCGGCTCTCCTTTAACTCTGAAAGTCTTTTCTTAGACGGTCCGGAGAGTACCGACTGTTTCGTAGACGCCATAATTAAGGCTAGAAGAAAGCTTTGGGCCTCTTCGCCTGCTGGGGCTCCAGTATATCTGACGTTATAATGGTCCGGCTCTATAAGGAGAGTAGGAGTGCGGGTCACCTGATATTTCGCTGCAAGGGGGCCGTCTGTCTTTTCGAAGACCGGTCTGATTTTGTCTGTAATTGCAGCAAGTTCCGTAAGGAACTTCCTGCTGAACTCATCAAACGGCCTGTCCTTTTCTTCAGAAAGGACCGCGACCACCGTTATCGGCTCTTTAAGCAGGGCCAGCTCTTTCTGCAGGTGTTTCTTTGCTTCCTCTGAAATCAGCGCATCCTGTTTGGCCGTCATAATTATTGTATATTGTACTCCAAAAAAGGCTTTTGTGTTGTGATTCGTCATATAGGCCGTAAGGTAATTCTTACATTCGTCCGGCCAATCTTCTCTGGACATCAACGATCTTTAGACGTAAAGTTATATCATTACTATTGAGGGAGAAAAAGGAGACGACTATGCCTCATTTCGGGTTAATGAATACAGAAGACAGTTTCAAAACTGAAGAGGGTTCGCTCCTGAGGGCGAGACTTCATATTCGCGCAGGCAAGAGGAGGATCAGGCAGGCAAAGATATCTGCCGGCATTGTCACCCTCTACGACGCTCTCGTCTTTGCCTTTTTGCACTATTGCATGAACCCTGTCAGGAGATCCGCACTTATAATAGATGAAGGCGAAGACCTGTCGGACGACCGCACGGCATTCACTGTTCTTCTGCGGTCAAAGGTGGTAGATGACTCCTTTGATTATGATGCCTTCGACCGTCTTGTTGAAAAAGCGTCAAATGAAGAGTTGGCTGACTATGATTGCAGTAGCATGCTTGCATCGTTCGAACGCCTCATGACACAACTTAGCGTTATGCCCTTTGATGAAAATGCCCTGCCCCCTGAAGACCCTTCGACGTTTTGAAGCATCCACCGTTGCAATAGCGCCAATAGATCAGTCGGCAGTGGCAAGCTTCCATCTGCCTCGGTGGAACCTCAACGCCATGAGAGAACCCTGAACGGCCATGGAGGCCACCATAGCAATCCAGACACCGGCTGCCCCATATCCTAGGACAACCGAAAGGGTATAGGCCAGAGGTAGTCTGATAAGCCACATCGAGATAATAATCGCCCACATTGTCCCCCGCGTATCGCCTGCACCCTGAAGACCTCCGCCCAGGATTGCACTTATCGCCATGAAAGGCTCTGAAAGCATGTTGAGCCTCAGATACCGTACTGTTTCCTTCAAGACTTCAGCATTGCCGGTGAACATGGCTGACAAACCCTCTGCGGAGATAAAGACTGCAAGCGACATCAGACTTACAAGGAGCACCCCGGAAACAGTTATTCTCCAACCTGCGGAGGCCGCCCGCTCCGGTTTCCCAGCGCCGAGGTTTTGACCCACCAGTACTGCGGCAGCCATGTTAAGTGCGAAGGCAGGGAGATAGATTGCCGCCTCGATCCTGAGTCCGTTTGCTAATGCGGCCATCGAGACAATACTTGCGTCGCCCAGTTTCCCGAGTATGGCATAAAGCACAATCGTGCCTGCACCCCATGCTATCTGAAGCACGGCGGCGGGCCATGCTACCCGCATTATCCTGCCGGCAATCTCACGGGAAAGCGTCCAAGCCCCTTCGTATATCTTCTGCCACCTGCTCCTGCGGAGCAGGAACAGATTGACGATCAGTCCCCCTGTTACGGATATGCTTGTTGCAACAGCTATGCCCTGATAACCCATCCCGGAGAATGGATGCGCGCCGAATACCAGCAGGAAATCGCCGGCTATGTTGATAATGCTCACGACAAACATCGTCAGGAGCGGTCTTCTGACGTCCCCGCCTGCGCGGAACAGGGCATTGGAAATAATCAGGGCATAGTTGGGACCGAGCGACAGCGAGAATATCATGAGAAACTTTGAAGCACTCTCCCGGATAGAAGGAGGGAGACCGATAAGAGCAATTATCTCCCTGCTCAGCATAAAGGTAATAACGGTCAGAGCAGCGGCTGTCACAAGTCCTGCAAACATGGCCTGTTTGGCTATTGCGACAGCGCTGTCGGGATTGCCCGCGCCTATTTCCCTGGCTGCCAGAGAAAGCGTTCCTATACCCATGGCGTTTGCCACTATTATTATGAAGAAATAAATCTGGGTGACGAATCCGACAGTAGCCTGGATGTCAGGGCTGATCATCCCGGCGACATATACGTCTGCAAGCCCAACAAAGAAATTTAAAATCATTATGGCCAGCAGCGGCCATGACATCTGCCATATGCCCGACCATATGCTCCCGGAGGTAACCGTATCATCCTTCATGTTCACCACCATTCTCTGACCTGCAGACCTGCCTTTTTGGACCTTTTGCTTCCCTTTTTCATTCTTATCATAAAGGATCAACGAAATAATAAGGGAGAAAGCAGCTACCGGTATGAACTGCCTGAAGATACGCAGGGGAAATCCCATGCACTATGGCAGGAAGGCTGAGAGCACACGCAAAAGTCCGTCAAGAGCATATCCCAAAATATACTCAACAATATATCCTTGACATTCTCCGCCCTGAACGATGGGGTTTTACGGCGCTTTCCGGATAATCAGCTGTGTTTTTTTGGTTATTCCCGGGCGGTGTAACCTTGAATATGTCCGTCTAAATCCTGGCACCTGCAGAAGATGATGCGTTCTGTTTTTTGAAATCATCCAACATGGACAGCAGGCTGTGGTGCTTCCTTTCATCCTTCACGAGATAAGACAGCAGGAAGCGGGTGACAAACAGATCACTCTCTTTGAGCGCCCTCTCAGCAAAGTGCAAAGCCTCTTTTTCCGCCTCTACGTGCGCGCTCACACCCGCCGAAAGATCGGCCAATTCGTCAGGACTCAGGTGTAGCGCCTCTTTGGTCAGGCTGTCAAGCAGCATCTGCTGTACGAGGCGATGTTTCTCTGAGTCGTGTGCTATCAACTCCATCGTCATTTTAATAATGGGGTTTGCGCTCTTTGAGATAATTTCCCGGGCGCCTGCAATCGCCATGTCCTCCAGTTCCTGCCACTTTCTGATCTGGGCGAGAAACTCTCCATTCGATGTTTTCTTCATATTCATTCAATATCTCCCTTGATTATATATCGCCGACATTCAGTTCAGGTCCGAAAAGCGTAAGCGGATATGCATTTTTCGTACATATTCTTCAGATCACCGTTTTTTCTCCTGAGGCCTCGATGTTTTCGGTCCTTTCTGCGGTCTTCGCTGTCTCTGTACAAAACGAACAGCTCTGACCCAGCTGTCAAGGCTGTCTTCCGCCAGTTTCCCGGTTTGCCTGTAGTACTCATGCACAAAATAATCCATTTCGTATTGATTTCTCATCGTCCGCTCCTTCCTTGCGAACCTTCAGTCTTCATGTTGGTCGTGAAGTCTGATTGTCCGGGGTCCATATTTTCATCTTACGACGATTTATCTGTGAAAATTCCGTCCTCTCCCGTCATTAAGCATCCTGTCTACAGACTGGTCGAGCCATATTTTTATGACAACCTTGTCGTCTTTGAGCCAATAATCAGTGTAGAGCGGATCGTCAGTCCCGTAAACATAGATGCTGTATATGGGCTTTATCTCATAGCCAAGCACCTCTCCCCCCGGGGTCACGATCCTGCTCAGCTGGCTGTTTCTGAATAACGAGCTGCAATTAAGGAACTTTTCTGACGCTGCCAACGCCTCTTCCGCAGGCACCCCTTTTCGTATGCGGTAGTTGAAGTCCGGGACAAAGGGTTCAAAGATGTATTGAGAACCTTCTTTTTGAAGAAAGACAACGGTATTGAGGTCGTTGAAATAGTTACAGCCAACGAATATTGCCCGGTAGGTTCCCGATACCTCTGATTCCTTTGCGCCTTCAGTATTCAGGCGGATTCCTGACATGCAGGATGTGCTGCCTACTAATGCAAACAGCAGAAAAATAAGAGGAACCTTTCGCATTGCTGCTGTCATCACGCCGGCCATCCGTTTCACCTGTATGCTTATCTGTTTCATATGTCTTCCTTTTCCCTTTCCATCACGCGCATAAGAGCCTGCTGTAGATCTGAATTCATTCCCGGTCATAGATATATATCCTGTTACTACGACTATTATCTCTGTTTCATCAGGGAAGTTCTGTCAGTCATGCCTTTGTCGTTCATCAGAAGATATCGCCGGGAATGTAGGCCTTTCCTGACATCAAACTTGTCACCACTAGTGATATTATCAAAAATGAATTTGTCCGCACCGCTGAAAGATGGCACCTGCCATCATGAATGTCCCGGAGGAACTGAAGATCAGGCATGAGAGAGAGAATAAACAGACCAGGCCCGGAAAAAAAAGTCCGGGAATTAAAGAACGTCATCGAGCTTATAGAAAGAGATCAGATCTACCAGGCAATTGGTGAGACCATCGACTTCGGCATCTGGATCTGCGACCCCGACGGCCGAAATATATACGTCAGCAAATCATTCCTCAGACTCGTCGGCCTGACACAGGAGCAGTGCTCCAACTTCGGATGGGGTGATGTGCTTCATCCGAATGATGCAGAGCAAACGATAGCAGACTGGAAGGAATGTGCACACGCCGGCAGCACATGGGACAGAGAGCATCGGTTCCGGGGTGTTGACGGCCTGTGGTATCCCGTCCTGTCCCGGGGCGTGGCAGTAAAAGATGAGCAGGGACGGGTTAAATGCTGGGCAGGCATCAACCTCGACATCAGAAGAATCAAGACAGCTGAGGAGGCGTTGCAGAGGTTAAATGAGAGTCTTGAGATGCGTGTGCGGGAGAGGACCGGAACCCTTCTGCGCGTCACTGAAAAGCTGGAAGACGAGATTATCGAACGCAAGAAGGCTGAGGAACAGGCTCTCCGTCTGAACCGTTTGTATTCGGTGCGCGGCAGGCTGAAAGAAGCAATCGCCAGCACACGCGACATTGATGAATTGTACCGTAAGGCCTGCCGTATTGTTGTTGAACGCGGCTTATTCAAGATGGCGTGGATCGGGCTTTCCGACCCTGAGACACGCGAGGTAAAACCGGCAGCGCACTATGGGGATGACGGAGGATTTCTTGGCAACATCAGGATTGTTGCGGCTGATCTGCCTGAGGGCAAAGATCCGACCGGGCGGGCGATCTATGAACTGAAGAGTGTCATCTGCAAAGACACAGCCAATGACCTCATGATGTCCGCCTGGCGTGACAAGGCTTTGAGCCAGGGATTTCTATCTTCTGCAGCGTTTCCGGTGCGGTCAGAATCTGTCGTTGTGGGTGCCCTGACTGTCTATTCAGGAAAGAAACAGTCTTTCTCAAATGAGGAGATTTACCTGATGGAGTCCCTGGCCGCGGATATATCTCATGCAGCGGATGCGATAACGAGTGAAAGAAAGAGACTCAGGGCAGAAGAGGAGCTGAGAGCTTCCCGGGAGCAACTACGAGACCTCTCACAGCATCTGGTGGATGCCAGTGAGGAGGAGAGGGTCAGGGTCGGCAGGGCGATACACGATGAAATCGGTCAGATACTGACGGCCGCCCATATTGAACTGGCGCTCGCCTCTCGGGAATGCCGGACTGATAATCTCGTCTCAAAAAAGATCGATGAGGTATCCGAACTGATTAATGTAGCGATTGAAGACATACAGAGAATATGTGCTGAGTTAAGACCCCGGGTGCTCGATCATCTCGGGCTGGTCCCAGCACTCGAGTGGCAAGCGGCGGAATTTTTCATGCAATCAGGCATACAATGCAGCCTTGACCTCCCAAAGCATGATATCAATCTGTCCCGGCAAGTTTCAACTGCGTTATTCCGTATTTTTCAGGAAGCACTCACTCATATTGCCCATCAGTCGGAGGCTGTGGAGGTTTCGGTCTGTCTCCGGGTAGACGAAATCATAGTCCTCGAAGTCAGATATAACGCTCAGGAAACAGCAATCGGGGAGAGAGCATTCAGCCATGAGTATGGTATCATAGGAATACGGGAGCGGGTTCGCCAACTTGGCGGAACTGTCGAATTCTCGGGCTTGCTGGATAGAAGCACGACAATGACAGTGAAAATTCCTATCGATTGACAGGAGGATTGCAATGCTTCGGATTCTTATTACTGATGATCATCCGATTGTGAGGAGGGGGCTCAGGCAGATTCTTGATGAGACCGATCTTGTACAAAAGATTGTCGAGGCCGAGTCGGGAAAAGAGGCGCTTGAGAAGATCGGCGAGAACAATTTCGATGTGGTCCTGCTGGATATTTCGATGCCCGGGATGGACGGGATCGAAACAGCCGAAGAAATTAAAAAACTGAAACCCTCCCTGCCTATTCTCATTATAAGCATGTACCCTGAAAGGGACTATGCCCTGAGGGCCTTCAAGGCCGGCGCCCTCGGCTATCTTACCAAGAAAAGCGCACCTGAGGAGCTTGCAACCGCCATAAAAAAGGTGATAAACAAAGAACGCTATATTACGCCGACTCTGGCAGACCTCCTCCTCGCTGATATGGTCACAGCCCATAGCGCCGGACCGCTGCACGAGAGTCTTTCGAACCGTGAGATCCAAGTAATGCGGTTGATCGTCGAAGGCAAGTCGCTGAAGGAGATTGCAGGGACGATGTCGCTAAGTCCCAAAACAATCGGCACGTTCAGGACCCGCATCCTGCAAAAAATGAATATGACCACCAATGCCGAACTCGTCAAATACTCGATGCACCACCAGCTGTTTGACGTTCCGATGGAGTAGCGGAAGAACCGTTTTATCGCCCTTGCATATGCTGCCCGGAAGGCCTGATCCGCCTTCAGCTCACGGATAGACCCTCTGCCTTTTGTAAGAAGAGACTGACAGGTCCCCCTGCCTAAAACTGATATCACGGCTCCCTCACTTGCGATATAATTATAAAAAGACCACGGAGGAAAGCATGGGATATACAAATGTAGCGCTCAAGGACAAGATTATGGCTATGTACCCTGAGATTGAAAAGCATAAGATCGTCGTCAATCTAGATTTCAGTCAGGAGAAGAATGCCTACATAGTAAAATTCAAAAGAGGTGCCGGTGAGTTAACGACTCATCTTGATAAAAAGGACGCAGAGGAGTGCATGAACGGGATTAAATGCGTACACCTCGGTATGCAGGTTGGTGAATTCATCAGCAACTTCGAAGAGCGCGAAAAAGCCGGATGAGAGCAAGCACTTGAAAAAACCAATTGTAGACTGGGATCTGTGCATCGGGTGCGGGTCATGTGCAGAACTGTGTCCCGAGGTTTTTCAGGTCCGCGACGAAAAGGCCTATGTCATAGCGCCCGACAAATGTGGGACCTGTAACTGCCAGGAAGCTGCCGACGTCTGCCCGGTAGAGGCCATCACAATGCAAACTGAGTAGAAATAGGATGGTGACTCTTCAGACATAGCAACCGCGCACCGGTTCAGACTATAGGCCGAAGTTTCAAGAATTATTCAGATAGGTCTGCAGCAATGCCCGCAGCTCTTTGCTGAAACTGTCCAAGTCGAAGTGCTTGTGAAGAAAACTGTTTGCGCCGGCCCTGATCGATTCAACCCTGTCTGCTGCCAGCGTGGAGTTGGAGACTACGACGATTGGAATATGCTTCAGGCGTTCATCTGAGCGTACAAGGCGGATTACGTCGAACCCGCTTAATCCGAGCATCTTCAGATCAAGAAGGATGAGTGCAGGCAGTGCACCCATTTTCCGGAGAAGA
Source organism: Nitrospiraceae bacterium (assembly GCA_003153275.1). Classification (GTDB taxonomy): domain Bacteria; phylum Nitrospirota; class Thermodesulfovibrionia; order Thermodesulfovibrionales; family UBA6898; genus PALSA-1316. The sequence continues at coordinate 16,364 of PLXX01000147.1, forward strand.
TCCATCGCGGCCTCACCGCTGAAAGCAGTCTCAGTCCGAATCCCCGGGGAGATCCTTGAAAGGATTCTGTTAGTTATCAGTGCTTCGCCGCTGCTGTCATCTACAATAAGTATGGTCTGTGCCTCTGTCATCATGAATCACTCGAGCGTAAAATATATTGTTGCTCCCTTCCCCACGTCGCCCTCGGCCCAGACCCTGCCGCCGTGACGGCGTATAATCCTATCGACGATTGCCAGCCCGATCCCTGTGCCTTCAAATTCGGCCTCTGAATGAAGCCTCTGGAACGGCATAAACATTCTCTCAGCAAAATCCTGTTTGAAGCCTGTCCCATTGTCCCTGACGTAATAAATAGTCCTCTCCCGCGGAGGGTGACTGACCGCCGTCCCCATCGTCTTTGTGGCGTGAAAGCGTGGCCTGCCTCCCTGTCCGACAGTCCCGAACTCAATGCAGCCGGCTTTTGTTTTAGAAGTGAATTTCCAGGCATTCTCCAGCAGATTCGAGAGTGCGATCTCTATAAGAGGACTGTCAGCAGAAGCGCTCATGCCATCCTGTATGGAAACCTCAACCGTCCTTTCAGAATCATCTGAGCGCAGACACGAGATAATGGAACGGGCGAGTGATGAGAGGTCTGTCGGAGTCTTCTCAATCGCCTGTCGTGTAATGTGCGACAAACGCAAAAGGTCATTGACCAATTGCGTCATCTTCGCCACGCCACTTTTTATATGAATAAGGTATTCCCTGCCTTGTTCATTGAGCCTTGAGGTATAGTCTTCCTCCAGGAAGCCGGCAAACCCGGACACGGTGCGGAGCGGTGCCCGCAGGTCGTGAGAAACAGAGTAAATAAAGGATTCCAGCTCCCGGTTTACCCTTTCGAGTTCCTCAGTGCGCCCCTGCACCCTGAGTTCCAGTTCGTCGTTGAGCTGT
>PLXX01000013.1 GCA_003153275.1 Nitrospiraceae bacterium
CAAATTCTGCTAGAGAGGCATAAATAATTGCCCTCGGTTGCGCAGTATGGGAAATAACCAACAGATTTTACGAGTCGGTCCGGTTAACCTGTACTCCCCATAAGAAACACCTCGGACATCTCAGAGAAATTTGTAATTACTGGGGTACTCAACGTTTCTGCAAGCACGCCAAGTGTGTTTGTTACGGGTATTATGTTATAAAAATCGGTTTCGTAATTACTCCATATGTGTCATGTGGGCGGCTGTTTATTGCGGTCAAACTCTAGGTGCTTTTTGTAGCGTGTGCTACAGAAGTCTGACCGTGAGTTGATGTAGGATACCTTTGAGCGTGCAAAGTCCTAATCAACAACTATATGGAGGAACGACATGAAAATGAATAGCGAAATCAGGGAAATGCTTGAGAAGATGCCTTTTGTGCCACTGGTTACACAAGGAGGCGATGGGCCGCACATCATTGTTGTCGGCAAAGGGTTCTTTATTGATGATGAAACGCTGGCTTTTTTCGGCTGGAGACAGGGCACTACGAGCAAGAATATTGTCAACAATGGTAAGATTCAGATCGCGCTCGTCGCGGAAAAAGGGAACAAGGGGTTTCGTTTGAGCGGCACTGCCCATATCGAGCGTCAGGGAACAATTTCTGATAAATTGAGAGAAGTGTTTCCCAAGCAGCTTGGGGAGTTACAATTTGTGACGGTTATGAAAGTTGAGCAAATTGATTCATTGCTATAAATCGATGTCCATAAAAGAAAATTGCTGCAGGACTGACACCCTCATTTAAACAAGGAGGCAATATTCTCACATGGGATGCATCTGTAACGAAAGCATAGGGAAAGGCGCTCAGCTTGTACCCACTTGCGTCGGTCATCTGTGGATGTTTGAGAACCTGCAGAAAGCTGAACTGGAAGCCCTTGTTGCTGCCGCACAACGTAGGCAATTTAAAAGGGGTCAAGCCATTTTCATGCAGGGAACGGCCGGTACCGAGATGTTCCTGATCAAACTGGGAAGGGTTAAACTTAGCAAGCTTAATGAGGAGGGCAACGAGCTTACCTTAGACATCCGTAAGGCAGGGGACTTCCTGGGCGAACAGGTTCTGAACGAGGAGTTTGACTATCCTCTCACCGCCACCTGCATCGAGGACTCCCTCGCCTGCGGATTCACGCGTCAGGGCTTTGAGAAGCTGGTTCTCGACCATCCGAATATCGGTCTTCAGGTGATTAAGAACCTGAGCCGCCGCATCGAATGGTTGACCGGCCGGGCCGAGACAATGACCACTTCCAACCTGGAGGAGCGCCTCTACCGTGTGCTGACCACCGTGGCTAGTGAGCATGGAGTAAAGGAGCAGAAGGGAACCTCAATCCATTTTCCTCTGACTCATGAAGAACTCAGCTTTTTAGTGGGTGCCCACCGAGTGAGTATCACCCGGGCAATGAAGAACTTGAAGGAATCAGGCAGGATAGTGCAACAAGGCAAGACCCTGATGTGCGGATTCCGGTGATGGCGAACATCTGTAAACTATAGCGAAACTGGACGTTAAGAATCATACGATTAGTGTTCGCGATGAGTCAAGTTTGCCTTGGTTTTCCTCATGGATTCTCCCTTCAGGGTCATCTTGTGCGAGTTGTGGATGATCCTGTCAAGGATGGCGTCAGCGGCGGTCGGTTCTCCGATGCGATCATGCCACTTGGCGATAGGGTATTGACTGGTGATAAAGGTAGATTTCAGTCCGTGGCGATCCTCCATAAGCTCCAGGAAGTCTCTGCGTTCCTGTTCGGTCAGTGGGTCAACGGCCCAGTCATCCACGGCCAGAAGGTCGGCGTTGGCTAGTCTGCTGAGGACTTTATAGTAACTGCCGTCGCCGCGGGCTATCTGAAGTTCTCCGAAGAGCCTCGTAGATCTGAAGTACACGGCCGTGAAGCCTTCCCTACAGGCCTTATTTGCAAAGGCCTCAGCGAGGTAGGTCTTGCCGATGCCGGTTGGACCGGTGATGATTACATTCTGGTGCGATCTAATCCATTGGCAGCTTGCAAGGGATCTGATGACTGACTTATCAAGCCCTCTGGGATGTTGGTAGTCGATGTCCTCGACAGTGGCAGGTGTTCTCAGGCGCGCCGCCTTGAGTCTTCTTGTAAGTTTTCTGTCCTCTCTTGAGGTCCACTCCCGATCTATGATCATGGCGAACCTGTCTTCAAAGCTCAGACTGCTAAGAGAGGGTTTTTCAAGTTGCTCTTGGAAGGCCGTGGCCATCGTGTGCAGCTTCATCTGTGAGAGTTTCTCCATCGTCTGATACAATATCTTTTCCTCCTTCATGCTGTTTTTGAGGTATGTCTACCCCTTGGTCGCTATCCTTGTTTAGATCCTGAGTCATTTTACGACGTCGTTTCTTCCGAGAAGTACTCCTTCCCACGGATATTGTCGTGGTATACGGGGATCACCTCCTTTTGCTCGGCCAGGGGTACACGGTCGAGCCCGGTTTTAAGGATTGACTCGATGCTCTTATAGGAGAAGCCTCTGATCCTGATAGCCCTTGTGGATGCGGCCTCAAGTCTCTCCGACGTATATTTCTTGCTGAGCCTCAATATGCCCAGGCATGATCTGAAGCCCTGTTCAGGGTGAGGCCTTGTAGAGAGGATGTTTTCTATGATCTCCGTAGTGGCAGGACCGGTCTGCTCTGCCCAGTTGATGATCCTCGACGGCGTCCACTCCAGGTGTTTCTGATGAGATTTCGGCATATGCTCGGTGAGGGTGGTGTACTTGCCCTTCTGAAAACTCCGCTGGTGGATCACAATGCGCCTGTTATTAAGGAAGATCTCCACGGTATCGGCGCTGAGGAAGACCTCTACCTTCTTGCCGGTAAGTTGATACGGGACGCTATAGAAGTGCTTCTCGACTTCGACGTGATAATCGATATTCACTTTCGGCTGTTTGAAATCGATATATCTGTACCGCTCGGTAGGAAGGGGCTTAAGATACGGTCTCTCTATAGTTTCGAAGAGCTCCCTGCGGCTGCTATCGAGTTTCCTGAATTTCCTTGTATTGAGGCGTTCCAGAAGCTCTTTGATCTTGACATTAAGCTCCTCAACGCTAAAGAACGTATGGTGTCTCAGGGCCGCGATAATCCATCTGGTGACCAGAAGGACGCCAACCTCGACCTTGGCCTTATTATGGAAAGCTTTTCATAATAAGGCAAAGGTGGAACATGCCTTCGGC
>PLXX01000109.1 GCA_003153275.1 Nitrospiraceae bacterium
CAACCAGGTCATGGGGAGATGATGAATCCCCGCAATCTTCCCTTTTAAAAGACAGGGCGGCTACGCTTCTGACGAGGAGAACAAACAATGAGACCGGAGAGGACAAGGCACCAGGCACTCGCCGAGATGCCTCAGCGGGACCTCAGTCAAACACCGTCATGGATGCAGCCCGTAAAGTCGAAAAGAAAACAGGAGTCCCTGCGGAGTGGGTTTTCGGGCAGTGGTATCATGAGACAGGCGGCTTCACCAACAGGGGTACGACTGAACTTAATAACCTGGCAGGGATACGTTACCCTGGTAGAAAAGAATACCGCAAGTTTGATTCCGTTGACGACTTCGCGGATTACTTCTCCCGGCTCCTGAGCGGTCCCCGGTATTCAAAGGCAGGCGTTCAAAACGCAAAGTCCTCAGATGAATATGCAGCAGCTCTGAAGAAGGGCGGATATTACGAGGACAGCTATGAAAATTATGCAACGGGCCTCAAGCGCGGCATAAACGCCTTCAGCAAGGCACAGCAGAACTATCAGGCGATGACCGGGAATACCGCTCAGTATCAGCCGGCGGCGAGCGGATCATCCGGCGACACTGATATGTCAACCTCCATCGGCAGCCTCACAATCAACGTCCCCGGGACAAACGCCTCGCCTGATGATATCCGCAAGGCTACGCTCATGGGCATAATGGAAGCACAGGGACAGAAGACTCAGCGGCAGCAGCGGGAATTCTCGGGGGTATTTGCATAATGGCATTCAGACCTTCTCAATGGAGTGATCAGAGCGATGTAGTTTATGCTCGTACTAGCATCAATGATGCATCGGTCGAGTATTTCTTTGATGCCGTCATCCGCGCAGATCATGACTCCACGCTGAGAATAACCGAGCATCCAATACAGACGGGCGCCAACATCTCCGATCACGCATACCAGATGCCCTCACGCCTCACGTTAGAGGTACGGATGAGTGATGCCATGGATTGTATTATACAAGGCCAGTACGGCGGTGGCACAACTAAATCAGTCGCAGCCTATGAAACCCTGCTCGATCTTCAGGCAAAGAGACTCCCTCTTGATATCACAACCAGGCTGAAAACGTATAGCAACATGCTGATTGAGCATATCTCGGCACCAGACGATGTGAAAACCCTGTTCGGCCTGAAATGCATTATCACCTTCAGGGAGCTTTTCACGGCTGAGGTATCGATGGAGAAGGTTAGCGCAAGGCCCCAGGTTACGAAACCGACATCACAGAATACCGTATTCCCCGGAAAGCCCACTGAACAGCAGGGTTCTGTCCTGAGCAACCTTGAAGGGGGTAAATAATGTCAGCCCAGGCGCTTTCATTCGATCCGGGTCCGAACAAGACGCTTGCCGCGACGCTCAACGTCGACGGCTCGAACTTGTCTCTTCTTCTAACCTTCAGGTTTAACGAGGTGGCTCAATACTGGGTGCTGACGATATTCAGCAAAACTCAAAACGCAATCATTCTGGATTCCATACCTCTCATAACGGCCGGATATCCCGCAGCCAACATATTGCGGCAGTATTCATATCTCGGGATCGGCAGCCTGTATCTGCTGAATATGAGCGGAGTCGACGGCGAACCGAACGAATCAAATCTCGGGACTGATTTCGTGATTATCTGGTCCGACACTCCGATTGATTTCAGGGCGGGTGTATGAGCCAGCAATATCTCAGAAAGTACAAGGTCCAGGTTGTCAATAAAGATGATGTTGCACTTGATGTGTCCAATCTCAGATGTGCTTTCAGGATTGAGAAAATCGGCATCCAGGCTATTAACTTCGCAATCATCCAGATTTTCAACCTCAACGATGAAACTGCACTCGGTATTATTGACGAAGGTATGCGCGTAATCGTTCAGGCCGGGTACGAAAACGGCCCTTTCGGCGTGATCTTCGACGGCGATATTTTCCAGCCGATCTATGACAGGGTTAATGTCGTGGATTATGTTTTGACCTTGCACTGTATTGACGGCGACAGTATCTTGAATGATAACTTTGTTGGTTTCACCACAAACGCAGGGAGCGAGACAAGGGATGATCTTATCAATATGCTGAAGCATTCAGAGAAGTCTATCCCAGCCGGCACAATAACTGAGGATTTTGAAACCAGAAAACTACCGAGGGGGAAAACCTTTTTCGGAGAACCCAAGAAATATATACGGCAAGCGGCCCAGGGTAATAACTCTGAGTGGTGCATCTCGGACGGTCAACTGGATTTTTCGAAGATCACTGAGGTATCGGAAAGCGAAGCCCTGGTCCTTTCCCCTGACACGGGACTGATCGGCGTGCCTGAACAAACTCCGGAGGGTGTGCATTTCAGGTGCCTGCTGAATCCAAGTATCGTCATAAAGAAACCGCCTATGTCCATAAAGCTTTCCATGTCCCTTATTCGGCAGAGAAAACGTGAGCTGGGACAGCTGCAGACGCGCCTTGACAATGACGGTCTTTACAAGGTTGCCACGGTGATCCACTCCGGAGACACACGGGGCAATGACTGGTATACCGAAGTCTTTGGCGTGAATCTTGTCGGGACCATCCCTGTGATAGCGAGCATCCGATGAGAACAGGGCCTGAGTTTGTAAAAAACGAGACTGAAATCATGCGGACGGTACTTGACCAGTTCGGCGCGGATCTCCGCGTCAGCGTTCCCGGTATTATCCAGAGCTTTGATGCCGGAAAGCAGACCGTTACCGTTCAGATTGCGCTCAGGGAGAAAATAAGTATCAAGGGCGTGAACTCATGGCGAGCTATCCCTATCCTGGTAGACGTTCCTATCTTCATGCCACGGGCCGGGGATTATGTTCTCACTATGCCGATAACCGTAGGAGATGAGTGCCTGGTGATCTTCGGGGATGCCTGCATGGATGCCTGGTATCAGTCCGGAGGCGTCCAGAATCAAATGGACAAGCGCAGGCATGACCTCAGTGACGGGTTCGCGCTCTGCGGCATCTGGAGTCAGCCACGGGTGGTTTCAGGATATTCAACGGACTCCGCACAGCTTCGAAACCTCGAGGGGACCGCCTTCGTGGAAATCAAAGGCGATGTTATTAACGTCATTGGCAGCAACATAAACTGCACGGCGACCGAGAGCATATCACTGAAAGCGGGAGAAAAGATATCTCTGACAACTCCACTCCTTGAGTTCAACGTCGCCGCGATCACTTCTCCTGGAGCTGCGGGCGTAGGCATCGGGACCGTGGACCTCAAGGCCGCAAATATAAAGATAAACAGCGAGGGTAATACTTCCATCGATGACAGGAACTTCATGCAGCACACCCACATGGAACCAGGCGAAAGCTCAGGGACCGGAGGCGTTGAATGATAGCAAGGCGGCTTGATGCGAACTGGGATTATTGCTTCGGGCGCAGCAAGGCCGATTTTCTTTCAGGAACGGATTCCGTAGCTCAGGCGATTAAATCCCGGCTGCTCCTTTTTCTGGGAGAGTGGTTTGAGGACCAGGGAGACGGACTGCCCATGTTTCAATCTATTCTGGGGGCTCAAGGTGCACCGCGCAATAGAAGCAAGGTCGATCGCATCATCTTAGCTCGGATTTTAGGCACTCCTAATGTTACAAAGATCGTAAAAATGACCAGTGCCTATGATGCCTCAACGCGAGCATATTCATTTACCGCTGTCGTAGATACGTCCTTCGGGCAGGTCCAGGTGAGCAGCACACCAACAACTATATTAATAGGGGGAATCCCACGATAATGAGCTATTTTGCACCTACGATAACAAATGCAGGGCTCTCGATACCAACATATCAGGACCTTCTAGCCCAGATGATTGAGGATATGAAAAACATCTTCGGGCAGGACTTATACCTGGGGAACGATTCCGCTGATTATCAGCTGATGGCAGTAACCGCCCTTAAACTTTATGACACAATGCAGGCCCTGCAGCTGGACTATAACAGCCGCAGTCCGATAGCGGCGACGGGAGCGGCTCTCGATGCTGTCGCGAAGTTAAACGGTATCAAGCGGAAAGCCGCTCAGTTTTCGTCATGCTCCTGCACGCTCACCGGCACGCCTGGTACTGTGATAAACAATGGCATAGTCCAGGACATCGGCGGCAATAAATGGGATCTGCCTGCAACAGTAACAATCGGAAGCGGCGGGACCGTAACAGTATCAGCTCAATGCGAGGCTCCTGGAGCAATAACGGCACTCTCGGGAGATATTACGACTATCAGCACCCCGACATCGGGCTGGATATCAGTTACAAATACGGCGGCAGCAGTCGGACAGAATGCCGAGACGGATGCTGAGCTGCGGACAAGGGCGGCATTGAGCATGCAGATACCCTCTCAGTCAGCCTTTGCCGGCACTATAGCGGCGATAGCTGCATTACCGGGAATAGGGCGATACAGAGCCTATGAGGGGCCAAGGGGCGGCTTCCCGGCTCATTCTATCGGGTGCATTGTAGAAGGGGGCGTGGACGCTGACATTGCCCAGGCTATTTATAACAACAAAACAATCGGCTGTGCAACGGTTGGGGGCATAGGAGTATACGTCAACGATGCCGTATATGGAGTGCCGGCAGAGATACGGTTCAGCCGTCCGGTCGACGTGCCCATATATGCAAAGGTACAGATTTATCCTTTAACCAATACAGGCTCGAGTGCGAATATCATTGCAAGTGTCAAAACTCTGATCGCGAATTATCTCAGCAGCCTACAGATCGGAGATAGCGTCGCGGTATCATCACTCTACATCATAATCGGCAGCATGATTTCCGACATAACAAAACCTGATTTTTCCATCTCACTAATCCAGATCGGAAGAAATCCAGACGGGAGCGATCTGGATATACATGACGTATCACTGGCATCCGTCGAGGTTGCAACGGGTGACGCTAACAATATAACGGTGGTAGTGGAATAATGGCGATAGCCGATTTCCCTATAGGCAGCGCTCCGATCGGAGGGGTAGTAATCAGCCCCGGAATTTCTCCGGCTTCCGATCCGATAAAATACTATACAGGGCTCATAACCTCTCAATATCAGAATTCCCAAAAATTCATGGCATGGGTTGAGTCGATCGTTACGAAGATCGAGGATATTAATTTTCTGGCAAGGAGCATGTATAGCGCCTTTGATCTTGATATGGCCACAGGGGCACAGCTCGATATCCTTGGACAGACAATTGGAATTAGCCGCACGTTAGTGTCTAAGGGCTACGGTGGGATCGGATATATGCCAAGCCTTTCTGATGATGATTATCGGCTGGTGCTAAAGGCGAGGGTGGCGCTCAACTCATGGGATGGCAAGAAAGACAGTCTACAGACAATATGGCAAGAGCTTTTCCCTTTCTGGGATCTCATGATATCCGACACTCAGTACATGGATATGTGGGTGACGCTCGTAAGCTCTTCTCCTCGCCTTGATCTGGAGACATTTCTTTTTAACGGTAAAATCATCCCGCAGCCGGAAGGTATAGGCATCTATTATTTTCGGAGTTCTCACTTGGCTGTTTTTGGATTCGACATGGATAACAGCTTTGTCACCGGGCTGGATGACGGGAACTGGGCTACGTCGGTCATAACAGCTCCCCCCGCTTTCGGTTTTGATTTTGCTGATAATTTTGTAAACGGGCTGGATTCTGGATATTGGCTTTAAAAAATAAAGAGTTGGAGGTAGTAATATGGTAGTTTTCGATATTCTGTTAAATAGTCTGAACCCCCTTACCCGGGTGGGTGCAGGGAAAAGAACAAGCGCGGGCGTAGCTACAGTTGCGGGATATAGTTCTCCTTTGGGAGGGGGGGGCTACACGATGCCTTCGGTCGGACAGGCCGGTGCGGCGGGAGCAAATAATTTCCTACAATGGAATCCTGCTAAAAACAATCAGGAGAACGATGCCGCATACGGGGCAGAAGGAGCCAGGCTCAATGGTGCAAGCGGCGGGCCCTTCCCGTCAAACCTGTTCAATAAAATAGCATATCAGCAGAGCACATTTATTACCGCGTTGGCAGCCGTGCTATCCGCTAAGGGCTACAACGCCTCTGACAGCGATATCAATGCCCTGATCGCATCGTTGAGCAACATCATGACGCAAAACGATCTTGCTAACGGTGCTTATACGGTGCTGAATGCTGCTCAGTCCGTAGCCAATGCCGTGATCGGTGCCGTGCCATGGGACAACGGGTATCAGACTACCCAAGGGTGGTACGATCCCTCACAGCCGACGAAGATAATAATTCCGCCTGGCGTGAATTTCGTTGCGGTATCGGCTCAGGCGGCATGGGCCGCAAACGGGACGGGCAGCAGGGGAATCGGGATCGCTGTGAATGGTAACCTGGTTATTGGGTGCCCTGTCTCGATGGGAGGAGCAGTGCCCGACTGGTACACAGTACAGAATCTGTCAGCTAATATCTATCCCGTAAAGGCAGGTGACTATTTCGAGCTGTGGAGATATCAGTCAAGCGGCGCCGCGCTGAACTTCGGCGATACGGTCATGACATGGCTTGTAGTCAATGCATGTGCATAAGGAGATATGATATGAAAAGAATAAAAAGTTTAGTTATAACTAAACTGCTATCAGCCTCGATCCTCACCATATTATTGTGTTCAGGCATATCCTTCGGGGCTATAACCCTCACAGGGTCGAACTTCGGGCAGAGCACGCTATCTGGAAACGTCTCCTCCGCAGCAACATCCTTCACGGTGGCTTCCGGGACCGCAAGCCGCTTCCCGGCAAGCGGCAATTTCAAGGTGGTCATATGGGCTAAGCTTTGCGGGACATCCCCTGTGGGATGCTCTCCTGAAATCGCTACTGCGACATACGCATCGGGCAATTCCTTCACCTTTGTATCTCGCGGGCAGGAGGGGACTTCTGCGCAGAGCTGGCTGTCGGCTGATTATGTGATGAATTCCGAGACCTGGGGACAGAAGCAGGAAATAATAAACGAGATAGCAGCGATAGAAGCCAATTCGATGACGTGGAGCGGGAATACCACAAAGGCGGCCTCCGTATCAGGGTCCCTGACAAATAACCATTTTATAAAAGCCGATGCCAGTGGAAATATCGTGGACGGCGGCCTACTGGGTACCGGAACCGTGACGGGGCCGGGAAGCTCTACAAACGGGTATATTCCAACGTGGAACGGTTCAGGGGGGACAGCCATCGGAACAGGGTACTTCGTTGATATCGATACCAACCTTGCCGCAGCCTCCATGGCTAATTTTTCGCCTCAAGGCGCTATCAAGGCTTACGTTGATAACAAATATACTTCTTTCACGTCAAATCCACAGCCATGGTATTTAACGCCGACTTCCCCCCCTTATATTAGTTACATGGTAAAAAATTCAGGATATTTAGCATATGGAGCCGGGGCAGTCTTCGCCCGCTGCATACTTCCTAATTCTATCAATAATGGCGATTATATTGACATTGTTGGGCATGCCGCTCCCGGATGGGGGGTTGCTCAGGATGTCTCAGGAAACAACATGACTCCGTGGCTAATCCGGTATGCAGCAAGTACGACTACGGCCTGCACAGGCATCGGATATACAAACCGATATGATACGGTGAGGCTCAGAGGGTTCGTCGCGTCGAGTGACTGGCAAGTGGCGACTAACTATGGCACGATAGCTTCTTACGCTGCATGGCAGGCATATGACTCATTCACAGACACGAGTGCCACTACTCTTAACTCGCATACGGAGGACTGTGCTCACAGATGGACAAAATACACCTCAGCGGGAAGCGGCACGGCTGCGATAAGTGGCAATCAGGTAGATCCCAGTTCCACGACGAGTTTCTACTACAGTTCGATCACGCCGGGTTCGGCTAATTACACGGTATCGGTAGACTGTTTTTCTACGTTGCCTACATCAGGGACTGATATTTGCGGGGCGGTAGGACGAGGTAATTCCTCGGCAAATACTTATTATTCGCTACAGTTCAGTAATTCTAATAGCCGATCTCCTTTAACATCGATATCCGTAACGGTGGCGGGGACGACTACTATTCTTTCTGCAACAACAGTTCCGCCTCTGTCAATCCCGTTGTCATCACCGTCTGGGGGCATAGTTAAAATATCTCTGACGATGGCAGGCACGTCAATCAGCGGGAACATGCACATATATACACCGCTTGCTGCAGCGGGAGATTATGCTTTTCTCCCGGTAACGGACAGCACCATATCTGCGGCGGGGGTAGCTGGAATCATGGGTAAAAATGTTACAGGCGGCATGAAGCTGGATAATTTTAGTGTCTATTAAATTCTCCTGCTGTGCGTGGGGATATTTTAGTTATCATCCCTTTTTCCCCAGCGCATGCGTTCTGACTTCCATAAATGCCATTATAAATTCAGCCGCTATTTGTGGACTAATTGAGTTGCCGGCCGCGCGTATAATGCCCACGTCTCCGGGTATCCTTGCAACCAGAGGGGCAAGTCCGGGTTTAATACGCCTTGTTTTCCCGTCTCTACATGGGATGAGAGTGTAGTTTGACCAGAAGTCGCCTGCACGTTTAACGGCCAGCTGTTCCGTTGCCATTGGCTCGGCCCCGCACAGTTCTCCGCATCCTGGACTGTCGGTGTGGCCCAGCCCGCCATTAGGCATTGATCCCGTAGTTTCAGTTTCGGTGATAGCTTTTCCGCTTTCGCCTTGAGGATATCCAGCGGTCCCCCTTCTCCGTCCGATGCACTCGGGTTTCTCCCCTCCCATGATCCAGTCGCATTCTGCGCCCTCGGAGTCGGCCACCCAAAAAAGTCGCTGTCTGATGTGCGGCGCCCCGATGCTCGCAGCGCACAGATCGCCCCCCCCCACGGCATATCCCAATGTTTCCAAATCAGAACGTACTCCAGCGAGCCATTGACGTCCATCCTTGCTCGCAACCTGCTCTCCAAAGACAACTGGAGTCTTGCGCTCCGCAATGAGGCGTTTAAGTTCAGGCCACAGGTGCCGGGGGTCGTCTTCTCCTTTGCCTTTTCCAGCAACGCTGAAGGGTTGGCATGGGCAACTTCCTGTCCAAACAGGTCTGGTTGTGGGCCATCCTGCATATTGCAAGGCGAGGGGCCAGCCCCCGATTCCAGCAAAGAAGTGACATTGTGTATATCCTCTGACATCATTTTTAGTTACCTCCTGAATTGGGCGGCTATCAACATCACCGGGCGGCAATAATCCAGCTGTTATTAATCTCTTCAGCCATTGAGCTACGAAAGGCTCATGGTCGTTGTAGTAGTTCAATATCTACCTTCAGCAAACATAAACCGGCACCCCCGTTATCTCCATAATCTCCCTCTTGAATCTCATCTCATCACTGTTGCCCGAACTCATATGGAGCAGATATATCTTTTCTAATTTGCTGAGGTCATTGGCCTTCAGCATTCCCTTGAGTGTTTCGAGTGACAGATGTGAGCGCCTTGTCCGGTGTCCTACGATTGCCGGGAGTGCTCCTCTCTGGATGTTGTAAGCTAGAATATCATCAGCAAAATTGCACTCTACTGCGATCACGCTCAAGTCCTTAAACTTAACAGGAGAATAAGCCGTGTCTGTCATAAACAAACAGGCTTCTTTATTTACGCTCGACATATAAAACCCAAGTGAGCCTTCGGTATCGTGGATTGTTGAAAATGGGAGTATTGACCACGATCCGATAGTAAATTGCTTTCCGTCCGATATCTCATTTGCCCTATGAGGAGGCACCTTTAATGCGTTAAAAGTTCCCCTAGATGCATAGATATCAAGCCCTGCCTTTGCAGCATCAGCAGCCCCTTTAGCATGATCGAGGTGAAAATGTGTAAGGCATACCGCAGATATTTCAGAAGTTTTGAACGACAGAGACTCCCTGATCTTGCGCCAGGGAAGCCCGCATTCGAGCATGATTGTCGTTATGCCGTCTGAGACGGTGTAGAGGTTTCCGGAACTGCTGGAGGCGTATGGGGTGAAAGTTATCATATCCTTGCAAACTCCCCATGAAACTCTACTGCAGCTTGCTTGTAAGCCTCTGAGGCAAGTTCCGGAGTTTTAAAGCCACCTAAGTATTTATAGACACTATCGGTTTTAATTCGCGCAATCCATCTCCGATCTTTTTTATCCCAAGAAACTCCCTTGAATCCAGACTTATTGTTGCACTGTTTTCCCTTGTTCCGATTATTCTCGGAATTAGTGCATCTCCTTAAATTCTCCCTTCTGTTATCAAGGCCATTGCCGTTGCGGTGGTCAGTTTGAGGATCTCCGGCCCCAAGTCCAAGGATAAAGCGATGCATAAGCTGACCTCTGCTAGTATGGGCGTAACAAGTGCCTCGCTTCCTCGGATAGAATGGATACCATTTTAATTGGCTCACCTTTTCATAGTCCTCATCATCAACTATTGCAAATTTACCTTGCGTAAGCGGAATATGCTTCATCTAAAACTTTGGACCTTTCTTGTTCGGCTGCGATGCCTTAACCTCTCCCGCATCATCCCCGAACTCCGGACATCCAGCCCTCTCCTTGCAAGTGCCCTGACAATAAGAAACAAACATTTCATCGCCATTCCTCGCTGGGCACTTTACGGACTGAGGTTCTGGCGCACCTTCAGATATGGTTACTGTTCCCGGCTCTGTGTGCTCAATCTCGATGACGGGGCCGGTATTGGCAACTTCCTTGATATGGCTGCTGACGACCTCGGCATCAATATAGTCAGACTCCTGTTGGACAGCCAGGAAAGACGAGCTTACCTTTTGAGGGTCAATCGGTATCTTGTCTGTTGTCCGGTGAACGAGTGTTTTGTATTTCATCTCGTCGCGGTAAGGCTTCCAGAACTTGTCGCTTCCGGCCTTGGCCTCAGATTTCTTGAAATCTTTATCCGTAACGAGAATGAGCTGGTTTCTCTTCGGGTCTGTGTATTCGATATATCCAAAACCTCCGACAACCTCGCCACGATCAAAAGGCGTATCCGCAACCTCGAATTCGTAGCTTTCAATGTCGCAGCCAATCCTCTTTTTGATAGGACGGAACTTGTCTTTTTCATATACAAGCTCATATCTCACGTCCACGGGGGGATCGATAGCCATGGCTCGGCGGTAAAAATCCTCACCCTTATAGCCGATCCTCAGGTCAAGGTCATACTTCTGTGTACGGCTGTTAAGGTATGCGATCGGATAGATCGTCGCAGGAATGAGGGCATCAAGCCCAAGGTCTACCCTGTGCATGGCGTCGGTCGCCAGCTTCGTCATGTTGATATTGGCCCACGCAATCGCCGGCTTGCTTTTGTCCGTTCTCTTCGATTCCGCCTCATTCAGTGAAGCGTCAATCTTCAAGAAAAGATGCTGGGCCAGCCGCTTCTGGTAGGGCGTAAGCTGGATATTCTTTGCAATACTGCCGAACTCTCTTACGACCGCATTTGTGAACCGCTCCGACATCGTAGGTTCACTCTTCTGGACTGCCTGATCCTTGTCGCCTGCCTTGACGAGCTCTGTTACCTTCTTCTGCTCTGCTGTTGCTGTTGATGCCATGATGTTCTCTCCTTTTGTTAAAATGGTTATTTAAAACGGCTCAAGGTCCGTTGTCTCTTCGGGCGGGTATCCGTCTACCCCGGAGGTATCACCTTCCCCTGCATCATGCGCCTTGATTGCTGCCCTTACCGCATCCTCAGTCTCCTTATCGAGCTTGACGATAGGAGCGTATTTCTTTGCGCCTCCGCTGGTCGTGTAAGCCCTCTGCGGCAGGCTGATGAAGTCATATGGTCCCTTTGCTCCGGTCCCCTGTTTGCGCTGACAGCCGATAATCGTAACGCCGCCTATTGTTACGTCGTACCACGTTCCTCCATTATTCACTGTGCTGGTTACTGTGATATTCATGCCGCTGCCCCCACAGCAGTTGCCGCAGTCTCGACCCTCAGAACTGAGTCCCTCTCCGATACAATCAGCCGTATCATCTGGCAATCAGGGTGCAGTAGATCAACCACGGACTCGGCATTATCCACAAAAACGGGGCAGGACATAGAATAATAATGCTGCAGAGTTTTTATGATATCCAGTCCGGCATTTGTTCGGGCTGCAGAGTTTAACCCTGAGTTAAAGCCCACGCCGCCCGAGGTAATTTCACAACACTGCTCGATTCCGCCATTGATGTTTTGAGAAAACAATTTAAAACGAGTTATCTCAAACTTGCTGTTTATTCTTTTGCTGAGAAGATCCACCTTCTGCTTAATGAAAAGCTCTGTCAAGAACAGCTCAGCCTCAAGCTTCTCAAACTCTGCAGCAAGGGTCTTTTCCTCAGCCATAAGGGTTTGTATTCTCTTTTCCCCGGCCTCACGCCTGGTGAAGCGGTCGACCTTCTCCTTAGCTGCATCAAGCTCGCCCTGCAGAATGGTGATATCTGCTTTTATCTTGTCAGCGTCCTGAGTTCTGCCGTCCTTCTCGGCCTGAATGGATGCCTCAAGCTCCGCTTTTGCGTCGAGGAGCTCCGCGCGGCCAAAGATCATACTGTAATCCTCGGCGGTTTTGCGGATCGCGTCACGGTCGGCTTTGTGTTCGGCGAGGAGGATTTCGTTCTCTGCAATGACAGCCTTGGTGATCTCAAGGTCCTTCGTGAGCGTTTCAATCTCTTCCGTGATCCTCTTCTTTTCAGCGGCAAGTGTAGTGCCCCTGGCTTCGGTATCCTCAAGCCTCTGAGCCTTACTGAGATTGAAAGTCTTGGTTTCGTTGTACTTATAATTTGTGTACATCTCAAGAGCCTTGCGGTGTGCCTCCTCCACTTCAGCAGCGGGGAGACTCTGACCGCAGGCAGCGCAAACTTCTTTCACGTCATCTTTGAAGTCCGGAATATACAGCGATTCGTCACTAATTGCGGTCCATTTCTCACGCAACATTGTCAGCTCAGCTTCGATTCTCGGGAGCTGAAACTGTTTGCGGGATATTTCGCCTTCGGTCTCGATAATGTATTTCTTTTGATTTGTTATGGTGCTGGTTACTTGTGAAACATGGCTATCCAGGCGGTCCCCGGTCTTCATCGTCTCGCCATAATGTGTGCGCTCGATCTTCAGAATGTCAGCATTGACCTCAGCCAGCTTCTTTGAGAGCCCGGCGATAGAGCCTCCGGTGTCGATGCCCTGGAGCTTGAGCTTCTTTTCATTAAGGGCATAATCAAAGTTCTCTATCTTTGCTGATATCTCTGATCTATCCAGCCCCGTGAGGTCGGGAAGGCCCCTCTTCACCTCGTCTATCCTTACGGGTATTTTCTCAAGCTCCTTATTTATTTCCGTCCGGCGAGCCGCGACAACCTTCCGGTGATCGTCAATGCTTCTCTTCCCCATGATCGCGGAGAGCTTAGCGAGTTTATCATCTGAGGCGATAACGTCCTGGTCGCTGATGTCGCCGCAGATCTCCAGGAGCAAAGAGCGCTGTTTCTGCCAATGAAGAGCCGGGAAAGCCGTTGGACTTGTCAGGAGCCTAAACGTATCCTCGGACCCTACGATCTCAGTAATGCGAGACTGAAAGTCCTTTTTCTGGCAAGGAACGCCGTCAACGGAATAATCAACGGTATGCCCTGTAAATGTCGCCTGAGCTTGACCGCGCTTCTTGGTCCATTGTTCTCGGTAAGTCTTTTTGAGAGCAACCCTATAGGCTTGCAAGGGGGCTTCGCTATCAGAGATTCCAAGTAACGCCTCGACAGAATGTTCGAGCCCGTGCTCCTCGTTCCCCTGAGCGTCAAGGTTCTTTATCTCAAAGTCACTTCGGCCGAGGCTGTCCTTGTCGAACAGGAGCCAGCTGAAGGCAGATGCCAGCCTTGTTTTACCTTTACCGTTTGCAGCGTAGACGTTGGTATCCTCACCGTCAGCGGTGATTGTGCCGGAGCCGCTCTGGAAGTCCCTTAGTGTCAGCTTGATAAGCCGGATCGTTTTCATCCTGCAGCGTCCTCCTTTTCAGCGGCCGGCACGAATGCAACCTCGATCTGATTCAGATATGAATCTCTTGTAATGCTCATCTCATGCCCCAGGGGGATAACCGGCGTGAACCGGTTGGTAACTGATTCCATGACGATCTTGTCAATGTCCTGTTTTGATAAAATGAACTTCATGATTCTCTCTCCTCCTCTTTTTTATTGTTAATAATCATCTCGTCGATTTTCGCGCCGCACCAGATGCAGTATGTTTGCCCTGTTGGGGATGTGATGGCCGGATGGCAGGGCATAAGCTGTTTGCCGTGCCTGTTTACTATACCTACTGATTCTTTTAATTTTGAGACTAACAAGATAAGTCTCCTCGGGGGTTTGAGCCGCATCGAGGTTGTTAAGAGAGGTTTCTAAGCTCACCACACTGTCCCCTTCCCTCTTGGGACTGTTTAATGCAGGACGATACATTGTCCTGTTACCGGCATCACTCCGGCAAAGAGCCACAGAGCTACAGACTTGCGGAGCATCCGTAGGTGTGTCGGTTTTAAACCTTCTCTCCCTTAACTTCTGCATTGACAACTACCTGTGCCCCCTTGTCAACCAGACCTGCCCGATGTTCTGAACAAGCCCCCACTAAAACCGCTACCGTGGTTTAGTGGCGGGTGATTGACTTCTTAACCCCCTTATGCCATTTGTAGGATTTGCAACATGGGCATTGCCTCGGTAGTTCAGTCCTCGGTGTCCACTGATGTTTGCACTTCTGGCACTTGCATTGTTTCATGGGGTTTGTTCTCCTTCAATTTCACATTTTTATGCTTCGACAATTTCACCTTCAAATCTTCGGGATGAATTATCTCTATCCCGGTGATGGTGATAATTTTTCTGGTTGAGCTTCCCCGCATCTCGCCTACCTGTGAGCTTTCCCACATCAAGCCTACCTGTGAGCTTCCCCACATCTCGCGTACCTGTGAGCTTTCCCGCATCTCGCCTACCTGTGAGCTTTCCCGCATCACGCCTACCTGTGAGCTTCCCCGCATCACGCCTACCTGTGAGCTTCCCCACATCACGCCTACCTGTGAGCTT
>PLXX01000033.1 GCA_003153275.1 Nitrospiraceae bacterium
TCCGCCCTGGCCTTGCGGCCTAGGAGAACGACGCTCGTTTGAAAATGCTCAAGAAATGTCTTACTTTCGTCGATCAGATCCTCATGCCCGAGGGTACGGCTCGAAGGAGACTGGCCAATTCCGTGCGGCGAAAACAACCGGCGCAGGACAGGGACTTACCAGTAGATCGCTCTCTCCTACGCCCGATCTTTATCGTCGGCTGCATGCGGAGCGGCACGACCCTGCTGGCAGATCTGCTGGGACGATCTTCTGAAGTCGTGTATTGCGGATTTGAATTGAGAGACATCTGGTCAAAAATAGGCAAGGTGCCGATGGCATCGCAAAAAACACGTGACGAGCGTTGCCCCGCCCTCGGGGAATTGGACGCAACGAAAGAACTGGCAGTACTCTTGGGTAATGCGTTCAGGGAGAAAATGACATCGTTGCAGGCCGGCAAGTCAGATAACGCGGTCTTTCTCAGCAAAAACCCTCATCTATGCAACAAACTTCCCTTTGTGAAGGCGCTCTTTCCGGGTGCGCGCTTTATATGGATCTCCCGCGGACTTCCGGATGTTGTCGCGAGCCTCAGGAACCTCTTTGACAGGAACGACCGGAGAAAAGATGTCTGGTATTACTGGCCGGAAAAGACCGCCCGAGAGACACGATGTTGGAACTGTTTTTTCGGCGAATCCCCGCCTTCCGTTGTTGAGCGCTCGAGGTGCTTCCCAGGCGGTGACGTAAAATACCTGGCTGAATACTGGCTTGAAAACAACCGTGCGGTCGCTGACTTCAGGGCAATCCTGAGGCCTGATGAAATGCTGACGGTAACAGCCGAAGAATTGGTATCAGACACTCGGTCTGTAATAGCCCGGTGCCTAGCGTTTCTCGGGATTGTACCAGAACCTTCGGTTTTCGAAGACCATTGCATCGATCCGGGTAGGAACGGGCGGTGGAAGGAGATCCTCTCTCCAGCTGAAGTTCTTTCTCTCGATTCTTTTATGGAGGAATTTCAGGTGGACATAGGAAAGATCACCCGGTGCAGGACAGGGGCATGAATCAACTTTTCATAGGATTTGTGGTTGAGGCCGGCAAACTGGAACACATGGCTTTGGCCCTAGCCAGGTCCATAAGGACCTTTGCGGGACCTGTAAAGGATTGCCCTGTCTACGCTGTTCATCCGGCACATAAGCCTTTGCCGGGAATGGATACCATTACAGCGTTGACAAAGTTGAATGTTATCTTTATCAGCCATGACCTTAATCACTCTTTCAGAGGCGATCATCCAGGCGACCGCATAGCCAACAAAACGTTTGCCTCTGCTTTTTTGGAAGAGCATCTTGAGGCTTCATCAGGCACACTCCTTTTTTTGGACACCGATACGTTGGTGCTGAATCATCTTACTGAGCTTATTTTGGACGAAACGACCGATTGTGCAGTCAAACCGGTTGATGTCAGGAATATCGGCATCCCGTGGGGTGATAACCCTGATCAATTCTGGCGCGAGATTTATCTCATGGCTGACGCCGCAGGCAGGTACAGAACTTTCAGAGTCGAAACCACTGTCGACAATCTTCCCATCTGCTCATACTTCAATAGCGGGGTTATCGCGGTGAATCCCGGAAAAAACATCTTACGCTACTGGGCCTCTCGTACCGAAGAAATGGCAAGGCGTCGTGATTTTTTTTCAGAGTTAACCCCGGCCCAATTATTTCACCGGAATCAGGCCCTGTTCGCGTCCTGTCTGACAACCAGGATTGACGAGGATCGAATCAGGATCCTGCCCGCGAGGTTTAATTACCCCTTCCATTTTCATACACAGATGCAGCCGTCCGACAGGATCGAACGACTGGACCTTATTAACATCCTGCACTATCACGATCACTTCCTTAAAAACACTTGGAGAAACGAAATATCCATATCTTCTCATCTGACGGACTGGATTAACACCCACGTGGTCCGTGGTCCTGACCAAAATCGAAGCCCTGCAGGAACTTCTGCTCCTGGAGGGCCCTCGCCCGTTTGACAATCAAGAAGGGACAAGGAGCATCAGCGCTCCCTGTCCCTTCCCAATAATGATGATTCTCTATTTCTGCTAATGCGTCAGTCTAGTCCACTTTGTACGCGTAACTCCCTTTCAACTGCAGCAGTCTCTCCAGCTTTTCGAGCTTCTCTGACACGTTGGATAAGGTTTTCTGCTGATCCTCAAGGGTCTTCTGCTGCCTCTCTATGATATGGCTCTTTGAGTCAAGAGTCTCCTTTTGCTCCTGCACCACCTTTGTGAGGACGGCAACGATGTCCAGCGGACTCAGGCTCTTTCTGTCCTTTGTGGCAACAAGCTCAGGAACATCCTCTGCAATAAATCCGACATGCTTCTCGTCTTTGTCTACCTTGTAATTGTATTTAACGGGGTTGAGTTCTGCCAGCGCATTGTTCGCCTCCTCGGCCGAGAGCACTGTTATGTTTTCCTTGCGCTCCCTGCTTGATGAAGACAGCCACGTCCCGCCTGCAGTAAGAGTGGCACCCGTTGATGAAGTCATGGACCCATTTGCATTGATAACAAACACGTCGGAAAAACCCGACGGCTGCCCTGCCGGCAGTCTGAGCACATGAAAGTTGTCATCGAGAACATCGAGCCGCACGCCCCAACTCACCTTCGTGAGATCGTCTTTTGTATTTATATCTCCACGCCAGTTCGCATATAAGTTCGGGTTTCCGGCCGTTCCGACCTGGATGGAAGCTCCAAAAGTCGCTCCGGTATTCTTGAAATCAAACCCCGCGGTCCCGGCATTTGACATGATCGGCACCCCGCCCGTTACGCGCAGAATCCTGTTAGGAGTGCTCGTGCCATCCTCCACAGCAAATACAGTATTAACTCCCCCGGAATCCTTCACCAGCAACTTGTCAGCGCCGAACACAGGAGCCACCAAGAGACTAGCAAGAGCTGCAACCGCCGTCGTGACTACTAAAAACCTCTTCATTTCCTTCCTCCTTTGAAAATTGTTTAGCATCAATGCACTATAGCTCAATATCCCTCTATTTCCCCAAGAACTCCTCCTGTATACATATTATTAGCAAAAAGAGCACTTTTATTCAAGCCTTAAGGGAGGAGGACTGTGTGCCAATTGCGTCATAAGAAAATGTTACCGAAGGATCGGTGGCTCGGTGTTAATTTTCATAGCATAAGTCGAAGATCTTATTAAGCCTCTTCTCCATAGCCTTTCTCAGCTGAAACGGGTTAAGCGTTTCAAACAGATCAGAGAGCTTCTTTTTAATCTCGGCTGTGATATGTGATGATTCCATAATTCTCTGATAAGGCGTCTTGGGACTATCATACCGTTTAATCGTTTTGGAGGTAATTCTCTTTTTTCGATCAGTTTCACCGAAGTGCAGAAGAAGTTATGGAAGAATCGCCACTCTGTTGTATACAGCTCATTGAGCAGCGGGACTATCTCCGGATTATCGAATCTGTAATAGCCAAGCCACTGTCTGACATGAGTCCAATTTTTTGTTCGACATGTGCGTTATCATCCTTGTGATAGGCCCTGCTTCTGGTGAACTGCACAGGCTGTTTTCTGTCGGAAAAGTGTTTCAGAAGATGATAGTTGNNAGAGCCGTTGTCGCTATCAAACCCTCGCAAGAGAAACGGCAAGGATGTCTCGATATCTTTGATCTGCTCTACTACAACTGTTTCTCCTTTGCTCCAGACAGCTCTTTGTTCTGTCCAGCCGGTGGCGATATCCATACAGTCGAGGGTAAAGGCAAGCCGGTAGCTTATCGTGTTGCAAAATCACCCCTCAGATTGGATTATGTGACTCAGGTATTGATCTGGTGTATATCCATCGGATATACTATTAACAAAGATTTGAAAGGAGACATATATGATTGTTAGGGCGGCACAATGGGGTAACAGTATTGGGGTTAGAATCCCTCGCACCCTTGCCAAGAAAAAGGGAATAGACGTGGATACTGCTATAGAGATCAGCGAAACAGAGGACGGGGTCAGTATCAAGCCTGTTGGGAAAAAGGAATATTCCTTGAGAGAACTAGTTAAAGGGATTACTCCGCAGAATCGGCATTCCGAGGTAGACTTTGGACGCCCTATTGGAAAGGAGCTTATCTGATGAGTCTTATTCCCACGCGTGGAGATATAATTCTACTCAGTTTAGACCCTACTTTAGGACATGAGCAGGCAGGTACTAGGCCGGCGGTTGTTCTCTCCCCTGATTTATACAATAGAGCTTCCGGTTTATGTCTGGTATGTCCTATAACAAATCAGGTTAAAGGATACCCTTTTGAAGTGCCTCTTGAGGGGACAAAAAATACCACCGGGGTTGCCCTTGCCGATCAAATCCGGTCTATTGACTGGCGGCCCAGAAAAATAAAGATTGTGGATCGCATTCCGCCAGCATTTCTCGCTCCTATTCTCGCCAAATTCAAGCCGCTTCTTTTCTAGTTTGCTTTTCTGAAAGATAAAGGAGGTGATTCACGTTATGAATGATGGTCAATCACCCGCCACTAAACCAC
>PLXX01000068.1 GCA_003153275.1 Nitrospiraceae bacterium
CTCCTCTGAGCGGCTTGATATGAGGATGGACAGAGACCAGGATGTATCTGCATGGGATGTCGTCAACACCTATCCGGAGAAAGAACTCATCCGGATACTCAGGGAATACGGGGAGGAGTACCGGGCAGCGAGGATTGTCCGTTGGATTGCCGAAGCCCGCAGTAANNCGGACGTTCCAGGCGCTCCGCATCGAGGTGAACCAGGAGATGGAAGAGTTGAGGACTGTTCTGGACGAGTCACTCGGCGTTTTGAAAAAAGGCGGACGTCTCTGTGTCATTTCCTATCATTCTCTGGAAGACAGGATCGTCAAGCACTTTATCAGGGACAATGCAAAAAGAATGGTACTAACCCCGCTTGTGAAGAAGCCGGTGACCCCCGGCATTGAAGAGGTGAGAGTGAACCCCTCTTCCCGAAGCGCAAAACTGAGAGGAGCAGAAAAGTTATGATGCGGACCAAGACTGATGGCAATATCGTATGTCTCATGTATAAACCGCTCTGCGTACTGCTGATACTTGCGGGACTCTTCTCCCTGATATGGCTCCGGTCGAGCATTGTTACGATGACATACAGTTTGAGAGATCTTGAAGAGAGGACTATGGAAGCCAGAAAGGATATGAAGATACTCCTTGCCGAGCGGTCAAACCTCATGTCGGTCTCGAAGGTGACTGCCTCCCTGAGTGATTCGTCACATAATGAAATAAGCGCTGTCAGTCCCATTGACACCGGGTATATCACCCCTGACCGGACCAAGGTTGTTATGGTCAGGAAAAACAGGACAGCTGAACCACAGACCGCTGCCCTCAGACTGGGGGACAACCGCTGATCAATGGAGCATAAGGGGGGACAACGGAGGCAGAGACTGCAGCCCGATACGGGGCTGAACAGAAAGCGCGTTATTATTCTCAATACAACAATTATTTTTGCATTTATCGCGATCTTTCTGCGTCTGACGGATCTAATGATTTTCAATCACAAGCTCCTCGCCGGAAAGGCAAAGATGCAACAGGAGAAGTCAGAGGACATCCATGTAATGCGGGGCAATATCTATGACCGCAGGGGCAGGGAGTTTGCCGTGAACATGGAGCTTGAATCACTCTATTGCGATGCGCGGGATGTGGCCATCGACAAGGAACGGGTTCAGAGGCTTTCTTCGGCTCTTGGCATGGAAGCGCATGCTGTTGAGGCGAAATTCCAGCCGGAAAAGCGGTTCACCTGGGTAAACCGGAAGCTCTCGACCGAGAAGGCACTAAAGGTCCGGGCTGTCCTTGGCATGGATCGCAAGGTGAAAGACCCTGGCGTGAAGGGCTTCGGTTTCATGACCGAATCAAAGAGGTTTTACCCGAAAGGTGAGCTCGCCTCGAATATTATCGGCAATGTGGGGATGGACAACCAGCCTCTTGAAGGAGTGGAACTCTTCTATGACAAATATCTGAGGACCTACGGCGGCAAGGTCCATTTCTCCCGCGATGCGAGCGGCAAGGAACTCTCCTCAGGGGTAGAGATGGAGGCAAAGGGCAATGATATCCAGCTTACGATAGATGAGAGCCTTCAGTTTATTGCCGAGACAGAGCTTGCCAAGGTTATGGCCAAGTGGCGGTCTGTAGCAGCAACAGCGATTATCATGGACCCTTTTACCGGAGAGATTCTTGCCCTGGCGAACCGGCCGAGCTACGATCTTAACAATCTGGGCAGGGCGAACAGGGCAGATGTCAGAAACCGCCCGATTACCGACATCTATGAGCCGGGCTCGACCTTCAAGATCGTTGTGGGTGCGGCTGCCCTCGAGGAAAACCTCGTTACAGTGAATAATACCTTTGACTGCAGCAGGGGCGCGATCGAGGTTGGAGGCAAAGTGATTCACGATGCGCACCGCCACGGCCTGCTTACCTTCAAGGAGGTTATCCAGAAGTCGTCGAATGTAGGCTCGATCATGATCGGCATGAAACTCGGTAAGGAGAATGTTTATAAATATGCAAAACTTTTTGGTTATGGTGAGAAGACCGGGATCGACCTCCCGGGCGAGGTGTCGGGCTGGATCAGAAAACCGGAGAAATGGTCTGCAACCTCGATAGGCGCTATACCCATTGGTCAGGAGGTTGCGGTCACCCCGCTCCAGGTTCTCAGGGCTTATTCGATGGTCGCAAACGGCGGGTATCTGGTCACGCCGCATGTTGTCTCTGAAATAAGAACGCATGAAGGCCAGCCTGTATATACGTTTAAAGACACTGGAAAGAAGAGGGTGCTGTCTGAAAAGACCGCAACAATATTCAAGGACATCCTGAAGACGGTTGTCGAAGAAGGCGGCACGGCAACCGGGGCAGCGGTTGATGGCAACCAGGTTGCGGGAAAGACAGGTACGGCACAGCTAGTGGACCGCAGGACAAAGAGGTACTCGAAGGACCGATTCATCAGTTCCTTTGTCGGGTTTGTCCCGGCCGACAACCCGAAGCTGGCGATTATCGTGGTGGTCTATGAGCCGAAGGGCTCTATATACGGCGGCGTTGTTGCCGCGCCGGTTTTTAAGAGCATCGCCGGCCAGACGCTTTCGTATCTAAATGTTCCGCGTGATGATGTCGGGGAGAAGAATCTGCTGCTGGTCGCAAAATGATATTGCGGGAGGTTATGAACAACATTGAAACAATACAGATTGAGGGTGATGACCGGATAGATATCCGCGGCATTTCCTGGGATTCGCGTCAGTCGCGGCCGGGAGATCTCTTTGCTGCGATTACCGGAGGGCAGGCCGATGGTCACGATTTTATAGAGCAGGCAATAGAAAAGGGCGCGACGGCGGTCATGTATCAGAGGCTCGGGAAGTCAGAGATGAAGGTTTTGGAAAAGCAGCTCTTGGCCCTCGGTCCGCAGAAAGCAGTCACTTTTGTTCAGGTCGCGGACAGCCGTGCGTCGATGGCAGTTGCAGCAAACAACTTCTATGCCCGGCCGTCTCAGTCCCTTCACTTGACCGGAGTGACCGGGACGAATGGCAAGACAACAACAACCTACCTGATAAAGTCGATACTTGAGCAGTGGGGGAAAAAGGTAGGCCTCATCGGGACCATACAATATATGATCGGTCATGAGGCTTATGCGTCAGCACATACAACGCCGGAATCTCCTGAACTCCAGAGACTTTTGCACGAGATGAGAGCTGCGGAATGCACCCATGTTGTTTCCGAGGTTTCATCTCACGCCCTTGCCCAGAGGCGGGTTGACGGAACGGTCTTCAGGACGGTCGTCTTTACAAATCTGACACAGGACCATCTCGATTTTCATGAGACCATGGAAGCATATTTTCTGGCAAAAGAGCGGCTCTTCAGCAGGCTTCTGAGCAACGACGGCCAGATGGTCATCAACTATGACGATGAGTATGGCAGAAGGCTCTGGCGCGACTATTGCCGGGGATATACCTATGGCCTGGAGACCGGTGCCGATATCAGGGCCACGGACATCCGGCATACACCTGACGGACTGCAGTTCAGTGTTTTTATCAAGGGCGATCCGTATGTGGTTGAATCATCGCTCATAGGACTCCATAACGTTTATAATATACTTGCTGCCATGGGGGCAGGGCTGGCTGCCGGAATTCCGATAGCGGTGATACTGAAGGGAATTGGTGCTGCCGGTAATGTGAAGGGGCGGTTCGAGCGGG
>PLXX01000040.1 GCA_003153275.1 Nitrospiraceae bacterium
TCGACTTATGCTATGAAAATTAACACCGAGCCACCGATCCTTCGGTAACATTTTCTTATGATGCATGAGTAAGGGACAGGGGGCAGGTGTTTGACATGTCAGGTGGAGTGCCATGATGCGCCATCCGACATACATGCAGTATCTATTCATGCACGTATGGCATGCAGCGTGAGGTTATTTAAGCCAGCAACAGTTTTACCTGCTCACCCAATGAAATATGATATGTATCTGCGGCGCTGCCCTGATACAAGAAAAATTCGATATATCCTCCGCTGTTGATCAAAAAATACAGCTTGTCACCGTCGCCCTGCTCATAATATTCCTTTAACGGAACGTTATGCCCCCTCAGCACGATTTTCAGTGATCCAGCCCTGGCTGAGTTCCGAAGCATAATCATTTCAACTCGCGAAATATTAGTAATCGCATTGCCGAATCTGTCGATATGGACCACCTCGCCAAGCACCGTCCCATCCTGTGAAAGGACCGGAGAAGGAATCACTATAGTCTGAAAATCAGTGATCGGGTTTCCAAACCGTTCCACCGGCAAACCTCGTGAAAACCAGGCCGCAACCGGCGCAAAAATATCGCGTGCCTGAAATGTCTGACTGACAGGGGACAGAAAATAATGCGCTGAAGTAATATGGACTACCTGGAATATATCATAATGCATGGTGTATATGCAGGAGAAAACACCATTATCAGGCCCTATAAAATAATGATGGCCTGCCGAGACCAGTATCGGTCTTCTTGCTGAGCCGACTCCGGGATCAACAACGACCACATGGATTGTGTTTGCTGGAAAGTAACTGAAACTCGCGCCGATTGAGTAGGCGGCCTCCCTGATGTCGTGAGGTCTGATTCCGTGAGTGATGTCAACGATGGTTAACCCAGGGTTGATATTCAGCATAACACCCTTCATGATGCCCGTAAAAGGATCGTCATAGCCGAAATCCGATACCAGCGTGATAATAGGATTATCCTGTATGGGCTACACCAGTGAGAGAGCAAATCTCCTTAATTTGCTCCTTTTTCATAAACGAGGATAGCCCGTCAATGATCTCTATTGTCGTGCCGGGGTTCACAAAATTTGCGGTCCCCACAGCAACCGCTGTCGCACCTGCCATGATAAATTCCAGGGCATCGTCTGTATTCATAATACCGCCCATGCCGATAAGCGGTATCTTCACTACCTTGTATACATCATAGACCATCCTGATTGCAACCGGCCTTATCGCAGGGCCTGAGAGCCCGCCCCTGACATTTGAAAGCTTCGGTCTCCGTGTCCTGACATCAATAGCCATACCAGTCAGCGTATTGATCAGGGACAGTGCATCGGCTCCGGAATCCTCTGCAACTCGCGCCATCAGTCCAATATCAGTGACGTTCGGTGAAAGCTTGACAATAAGAGGCATTCTGGTTTTATTGCGGACGGCGGTCACCACCTTGCTCGTAATCGCTGGATCCGTTCCAAAGACTGCCCATCCCGCCTGCTTGTTCGGGCAGGATATATTCATCTCCAGCGCATGGATTCCATCAACACCGTCCAGTCGTTCTGCTGCCTGCGCGTATTCATCTATAGAATCCCCGAAGAAGTTCACGATCACCGGTGTATTAAAATATTTTAAAAGGGGGATCTTCTCTTTGATAAAGGCGGAGATACCAATATTCTGAAGCCCAATTGCATTCAGCATTCCCGATGCCGTCTCGACAATACGCGGCGGCGGATTTCCCTCTTTCGGTTCCAGAGAAAGACCCTTGACCACGATCGCACCGAGCCTGCTCAGGTCTGCAAACTCGGCATACTCAGGCCCATAACCAAAGGTGCCCGATGCGGACATAACCGGGTTTTTGAGTTTAAGGTTGCCTATAGTTACTTCAAGATTAACTGATACGCTATCTACCACACAATATCCTCTGCATTAAAAACCGGCCCTTCCATACAGACCCGCTGATATTTCCATTCAGTGCTCTTCTCTATATCTGCGCTGTCATCCACATCCTGCCCCTTACTCTTTGTTTTTACGACGCATCCCAGGCAGGCGCCGATGCCACAGGCCATATGTTCTTCCATAGACAGATATGTCTTTGCGCCAAGGGAGCCGGCATACTCTGCAACCGCACGGAGCATTGGCTTCGGACCACAGGCGTACATGACCGGTAAAACACCTGCCTCGGCCGGCACAATGGACTTAAGAAGATCCAGTACATTACCCTTTTCTCCTGACGACCCGTCGTCAGTGCAGACATGAAGCTCTTTAGACAATGCTTTCAGTTCATCAAGATCCAGGAGTTCCTCCGCTGTTCGGGCACCATAAATGACTGTTGCCCCTCCATTCATAGTGTCCCTCGTTGACTGATGCATTACCTCGTGAATTGACTCGATCAGGGGGAAGACCGAGGCAATGCCGACGCCGCCGGCTATGATCACCGGTGGTGACACTGAGGCTGCCGAGGCAGCTCCCTGAACCGGATATGCATTCCCCAGCGGACCGAGCAAGCTGACCACATCCCCGGCAGCAAGCTGGCTGATAAGGGTTGTTCCCTTTCCCTGGATACGGTAGAGCAGCTGAATTCCGCCGGCTATTGTCCTGAAAAGACTAAATGGCCTCTTCAGCAGCGGGTCATTGCCATCTCTGACCTGGAGCATATAGAACTGCCCTGCCTTTGGCTTACGCCCAGTTTCAGGACATTTCAGGGATAAAAGCCTGTAATGACTATTGACCGGACGATTTCCGGCAACCTCTACAATGACGTATCTACTCAAAACTTATCTCAAGGACCTCATACTCGATAGTCCGTGCCGGTGCCTTGATAATTGCAGTGTCGCCCACATCCTTGCCGATCAGAGCCTTCCCGACAGGCGAGGTGATCGAAATTTTACCCAGCTTTACATCCGCCTCCTCGACCCCGACCAGGATAAAGACATACTCCTCATCAGCCTCAACATCAAGAACCTTGACTTTGGCACCGAAGCCAACCTTTGACTGCCTTATCTTTGACGGGTCGATAACGTCAGCCCTGGCAAGCTTAGCCTTCAGTTCATCTATCCTGCCGCAAATGAACGACTGCTGCTCCTTGGCAGCGTGATACTCGGCATTTTCAGAAAGATCACCGTGGGCGCGCGCCTCCGCAATCGCCTGAATATTCTTAGGTCTCTCAACCTTCTTAAGCCTTTCGAGTTCTTCCTGCAACTTCTGATATCCTGCCGGTGTTAAAGGTATTCTCTGCACAATTACTCCTCGCGAATTTACTTTAGTGAACTGCCAACCACAACTACCTGATATAATACCCCGAAACCCGCCATTTTCCTCCTTTGTCGAGCATGGGAGTAACGGTTTCTGTCGCGTTCTTCTTGTTCTCGAACGAGGTATCAAATTGAATTACCACATATTCCCCATCCGGGGCACCTGATAATGTTTTCGTGTACTGTTTCGAGACAACTGTCCTTTTAAGCATTCTGCCAAGGGGTTCCCTGACCTCCTTCACCTGACCTGACCACTGGTCTTTGGTTACGGCGTTCTTAAACAGCACTGCCGCCTCTGTCCAGCTCTCTCCATACTTGCTCCCATCGATAAGAGCCAGCCAAGCCTCGGCAGCCTTAACCGCGGTCTTTTCTGCTGCCGGTCCCGCCTGAGATAGCCCGGCTGCAGTCATAAATATCAGAAAACTGATCACGATAATATGTCTTGTTTTCATAGGACCTCCGTCAGAGTCATATTATGCATAATTTAAACCATACCCTGAAAAATATCAATAAGGATGAACGTCATCATGGAAAGAAATCAGAAGATTTCAGTATAATGAACACGCATTATCATATTTTTGTTTTCTGCCCGTCCAATAGTCCACAATCCTTGGTTAAGGAAGATGCGAGGCAGACAGTAATGAAGCGGTGTGCGAGACAATCATAAAGATTAATCAAAAGAAAGGATACAATCATGAGATTTTCCAAGATGTTCATACCAACGCTGAGAGAGGCCCCGGCCGACGCCGAGGCGATAAGTCATATCCTGATGCTGCGGGCCGGCTATGTTCGCCAGCTGGCTGCGGGACTGTATATATTTCTTCCGCTGGGTTGGCGGGTCCTCGGCAAAATCAATGCAATTCTGAAGGAAGAGATGGAGTCGATCGATGCGCAGGAGATTTCGATGCCCATACTGCATCCGGCCGAGATATGGCAGCAGACCGGCAGATGGGACATCATCGGCGGGGAGATGTTCCGCCTGAAGGACAGAACGGATAGGGAATTCTGTCTCGGTATGACGCATGAGGAGATCATGACCTGGCTCGCCTCGCGCGAGATACGGTCCTACCGCGATCTGCCGCAGGTCTGGTACCAGATACAGACAAAACTGCGCGACGAAGCCCGTCCGAAGAGCGGAATCCTCAGAACACGGGAATTCATCATGAAGGATAGCTATAGTTTTGACGCTGATGACGAAGGTCTCGACAAGAACTACCAGCTCCATGCTGAGGCCTATCACCGGATCTTCAACCGGTGTGGCCTGCAGTTCATGCAGGTCGAGTCAGACCCAGGCATGATGGGAGGCGGCTATTCACACGAGTTCATGGCCCCGAGTCCTGCTGGCGAGGATGAGATCGCCTTATGCAGCGGCTGCGGATACTCAGCAAACGTAGAGCTGGCCTTGTCTGTGCCTGCGGAAAATGAGATTTACGACTGGCCACTCGAAGAAGTCCACACTCCTGAGAAAAGGACGGTCAAGGAAGTTTCGACCTTCCTGAAGCTCACTCCGGCACATTTCATCAAAAGCATCCTGGTTATCTCTGATCAGGGACCCGTTCTTGCGCTGGTCAGGGGCGATCAGGAGCTGCATGAGAAAAAAATGTCAAAGGTCATCGGCAGCCATCGGCCGGCTCAAAAGACGGAAGTAAAAGAGATTCTCGGCGTCGAGGCAGGTTTTATTGGTCCGTCGGGTCGTGAGATCAGGATGATAGCAGACCCCTGCCTTAAGAAGGGCGTCTTCGTGACCGGCGCCAATAAACAGCACTATCACCTCAAAGGCGTCCGAGCTGACAAGGATTTTACCGCGGAATGGCATGATATCCATATTGCCAGGGCAGGCGATCTCTGCGCCGTGTGCGGAAAGCCGTTGCAGGTTTCACGCGTCATTGAAATCGGTAATATCTTTAAGCTCGGAACCAAATACTCGAGCGCACTCAATGCGGTATTCCTCGATGCTAATGGTCAGGAGAAGCCGATTATTATGGGAAGCTACGGCATTGGCCCTGCAAGAATAGCCGCTGCAGCGATAGAACAGAATTTTGACAAGGATGGCATTATCTGGCCGAAGAGCATTGCTCCGTTTGATGTCGAACTTATGCCCCTGAACATGAACGACGCCTTGACGGTTAAGACCGCCGAAGCGTTGTACAAAGAACTGAAAGCCAACAAAATAGATGTCCTGATGGATGATCGTGAAGAACGTGCAGGTGTGAAGTTCAAGGACGCCGACCTGATCGGCATCCCGACCCAGATCGTCATAGGAGAGAAAACTCTTAAAGAGGGCCTTGTCGAAATTAAAGACCGCAGAACGAAAGAGACGGTGAAGGTGACGATAGGAGAAGTAATCAACAGAGTAAAATGATATCAGACAGCTGATATCATTTTACTCTGTTGTATGATCACTGCCGTGTCAGGTGTCTGTATTTAATCCTGTGCGGTTGGTCGGCTTCGGCCCCGAGCCTCGCATGACGGTCTGCGTCATATTCTGAATAGTTTCCGTCGAACCAGACAACCTTGCTATCTCCCTCAAACGCGAGAATGTGGGTCGCGATTCGGTCGAGGAACCACCGGTCATGGCTGATAACCACAGCACAGCCGGCAAAGTTCTCAAGTGCCTCTTCAAGAGCACGCATAGTATTAACATCGAGATCGTTGGTCGGCTCATCCAGAAGGAGGACATTGGCGCCCTCTTTCAACATGCGTGCCAGGTGGACCCGGTTCCGCTCCCCACCGGAGAGCGTGTTAACTTTTTTCTGCTGGTCCTGGCCGGAAAAATTAAAGCGTCCGACATAGGCACGTGAGTTCACATCACGATTACCAATCAGTACGGTGTCATCGCCTCCGGATATAACCTCCCAGACGGATTTTGCAGGGTCAAGCGTATCACGCGCCTGGTCCACATACCCCAGCTTTACCGTGTCGCCGATCCGGATTGTTCCTGCATCGGGCTTTTCCTGACCGGTGATCATCCTGAAAAGAGTTGTTTTTCCGGCCCCGTTTGGGCCAACAACCCCGATGATACCTCCAGGAGGAAGCGAAAAGGTCATGCCATCGACGAGGACATTGTCGCCATAGGATTTAGCAACATTATCAGCCTCGATGACAACACCCCCCAGTCTGGGACCGGGTGGTATGAAAATTTCGAGTTCCTTCGCCAGTTTCTCATTATTCTGTGAAAGCAGCTGCTCATATGAAGTGATGCGGGCCTTGGATTTCGCATGCCGTCCCTTGGGGGACATCCTGATCCATTCGAGTTCGCGCTGAAGGGTCTTCCGTCTTTCGCTCTCTGCCTTCTCCTCCTCTTTCAACCTGTTCTGCTTCTGCTCAAGCCATGAAGAGTAGTTCCCCTTCCACGGTATTCCCTGCCCTCGGTCGAGCTCAAGGATCCAGCCGGCTACATTATCAAGAAAATACCGGTCATGGGTGACAGCAATAATCGTACCCTCGTAACGCTGCAGATGGTGCTCAAGCCAGGTGACTGTCTCGGCATCAAGATGGTTTGTTGGCTCATCGAGAAGGAGTATGTCCGGCTTCTGGAGCAGTAGCCTGCAGAGAGCGACTCTCCGCCTTTCCCCACCCGACAAGACGTTTACCGGGGTGTCGCCCTGAGAACAGCGGAGGGCATCCATAGCCATTTCAAGGCGGGAATCAAGGTCCCAGGCATCCAGGTGGTCGAGCTTTTCCTGTACAGCACCCTGCCTGTCACAGAGTTTTGCCATCTCATCGTCAGACATTGGTTCGGCAAATCTGGCATTGATCTGATTAAACTCGTTGACAAGATTGACCGTCTCTTGTACGCCTTCCTCGACCACCTGTCTGACGGTTTTTGTGCTGTCGACCAGCGGCTCCTGCTCCAGGTATCCGACGGTATGGCCAGGCGAGATGACTGTTTCACCGACAAACTCCTTGTCCACCCCAGCCAGAATGCGGAGCAGCGAGCTTTTCCCTGAACCATTCAGTCCGAGCACACCGATCTTGGCACCATAAAAATAAGAAAGATAGATATTCTTTAAAACCTGTTTTTTGTCGTGGTATTTACTGACCCCGACCATTGAATAGATAACCTTGTTCGCCTCGTTTGCCATATATTTCAGTATTCCTTTCTGTGAAAAATCCTACGGAAGAGACCGCAGCATGTATGACGTATCTTGTTAAAATATCTTTATTAGACTTTTGCTTTTTTGTACTAGCATCCTCTGGTTCTTGCAATCAGTATAGACATCTCAGCATGGGTCAGGATGTTCCGCGAGACGCTTCCCATCATACCGGCCATACCTCTTAATCCCCTGCAGCCGATAACAATAATATCTGCATTCATGTCTCCGGCAGTCCTCAGTATTTCATGCGAAGGGTCGCCGATCTTCGAGACTGCCGTCAGGTTCTTAAACCGTTGTCCCAGAATATCCTTTGCCTGATCCAGCACCTTCTCCGACTCCTTGAGCTCTTCGGCGCGTGTATCGGCAAGCATATCCTTGATCCGGTCATTAACGTCCATCACAAATCGCTGGGGAATATCTGCGAAGTCAGACCAGATGACATTCAGGATCGTAATAACAGAATCGTCGCCAATAGGTAGAGAAGCCAGAAAACTGCACGCAGATACTGAAAAATCAGAACCATCAGTCGCAAAAAGTATTTTTATTCTTCCTCTATTATGGCAAAAACCCGGCTTTATCACGAGCATCGGCTTTGCCGAATGCAGAACCACCGCCTTGGTGACGCTGCCGATAAGTTCGGAAGTCACCCCTTTTATGCCACGGGCGCCCATGACGATCAAATCCATGTCTGCTTCTTCTGCGGCATCAACGATATACCGCTCAGGTGCTCCGTCGATAATTGCCGTGCTAATTCTTGCCTTGGTCGGTGCCAGCACAGCGAGCGCGGCATCGATGATCCGCGGGGCCACCTCCTGTTTGATCTCCTTCAGACTTCTATAATACGATTTAGCATCGTAATGGATAGGCACCCAGCTCATCACATGGACCAGCATAATCTCATCCTCATCAATAAGATTCATGCAGAGAAGTGAGCGAATCGCCTCCTCCGAATATTCAGAACCGTCCGTGGCAAGTAGTATTTTCATGGCATTACATTTTTTACAACTTCCATATCAAGAAAATAACATATGCGGTCTACAAAGACAAATGCAGTGCAGTCAATCGTTCAACAGATCTGTTTCAGGCTTTGGGAGATACTACGACACGTGAGCGGTAGAAAAGAACCGTAAAGCCCGCTGCCTGTTATAAAGGAATCATTTCGCGGGCTTCATCCTTTTTTTCTTGTGGCACTTGAAGCAGTCGTCTTTGGGAGGGTGCGCCGGTTTTCTCGGCATCACGCCCGCTGGACCGTGGCATTGCATACACGCAGCGACCTCAGTAATCCCCAGGTGAGATTCATTGGCCGGAATCTGAGGATATTTCTTACCGGAAATGCTGAAGAGAAAGCCTATCACCGCAAGAATGAAGACCGCAAATATAATATTATTTCTCATACCTGATTTTACCATACCTGCAAAGTGAAAATCCTGGTGATCACAGCCAGGGAATGTACGAGACGGTTCTTGAAATTCATTGGCGGGTCACTGGCAGGGTATGGTTCAGTCTACAAAAGCTTATCGAAATATTTCGGAACAGCAGCGTTACGAAACCAGACAGCAGATGCTAAATTTTTTCTGGTGCTATTTACACTGTTAAAAGTAATACGGTATACTCTTAAACAAGTTTAAAATCTTTAACCGGAGGTGTTTATGACAAAAGCAGAACTCGTAGAGAAAATGGCAAAGGATGCCGACATTTCAAAGGCAGCCGCAGACAAGGCACTGGGGTCCATGATTGAAGGAATCAAGAAGGCGTTGAAAAAGGGAAACAAGGTGACCCTTGTTGGCTTCGGATCTTTTTCAATCTCCAACAGAAAGGCTCGGCTGGGAAGAAACCCTCAGACCGGCGCAACTATCAAAATCAAGGCATCAAAGGCTCCGAAGTTTACCGCAGGCAAGGCTTTCAAAGACGCAGTAAAATAAGGCTGTCTGATCTGCCCGGCAGCTGACATGTTCAATTGTCGGGCAGACTGCTTCTGTTTATTCTTCTTCAATAGGCGCGGCCTATACCGTAATTAGCGATTAGTTGGTCTTTCGGGGATTAGAACCAGAACTCAGGATATCTCCGGTTCCTAGGTATATTATTTACCATGAGTGCAACGACGAGCATTAATGAAGCCCCCACTGCTGTCGGAATAACTGCATATAAATACCCCAGTTTGTGTACACTCTCCCCGCCGATGACAGCAATCAGGGCGGTTGCCCCGCCGGGTGGGTGCAGCGTTTTTGTCGCATGCATAACGGCGATTGCCGTTGAAACAGCCAGCGCTGCTGCTAGCCATATATGTGGCTGAAATGCCTGATACGATGCCACGCCTATGATTGCGGAGAAGACATGTCCGCCGAGAAGATTTCTCGGCTGGGCCAGCGGACTTTTAATCGCGCCGTAGATAAGAACGGCCGAGGCACCAAATGAGCCAATGATCATGGTCAGCCCAATAGAATCAAGGACCTTATAACTGATGAGCGCTACGGTGGAGATGCCAAGAAACGCACCAAGCCATGACCAGATAATCTCGGAGAAGTTTACCCCCGGAGGGCTCTTGGAAATGCCACGCATTTTATTAAAATAATTCCTGAGCATTTTCGTGCATTCCCTTATATTTCTGTTTTTGTCTTAACCAGCGCGGCCCGCACAATATCAGCCCTTGAGATAATTCCAATGACGTATCCTGCATGGTTTATGACCGGAACCCTGTTGATAACTCTTTCAGTAAATAGGGCTGCTATGTCGCTTACGGGGGTGTATTCTTCCACACAGACAGCCGGCGACGTCATAATATCTTCAGCATTCTGTCCGCGAATGGGCATCGAAAGGCAGTCTTTTCCCTTCAGATATTCAGCGATAACAGACATGAAATGCGTTTTGTCCCTGGTGCCCATATGCGTCAGGAAGTCTTTTTCGGAAATCATTCCTGCAATTTGCTCCTTATCATCAAGCACAGGAACACCTGAGACATTTCTCTCTGCCATGAGTGCGGCCACAACCCTGAGAGGTGTATCACGTTTTACGAAAAAGACCTGTCTTGTCATTATGTCGTTAGCCTTTACAAAACGGGTAATACGCTCAAGGGCATGGCGAAAGGCCAACGTGTATATTTCCTTCAGGTCGGCAGGGGTAATATCCAGATAGCCCTGAATGTCCTTCATTGCAGCATAAATGTCGTCATCCGATATCCCGATGTCAACAGGTAATTCTTTCATGCCTTTCTTATCATCCACGGACATATTTCTCCTTTTGAAGCCTTAACTCAGTGTATCATGGAAATAGCAGTACGCTTATGACATGTATCATACGAATCGGTTTATTTTTCAGGAAGATATGGTTTCGCTGTCCGATGGATCAAGAAAATTATTAAATAATTGCGATTTTGGGAGTATAGGGATCGTACTCTATGTCAAATACTGTATTGTCGTCGAGTATGCCTGATGAGTTGGTCCTAGGAGCCTGTCCGAGTAATTTACGGAATTTACTTCAAGACTGATGATGTTGTTGCGGAAACTGATGCATCTACAGCTTCAAAAGGTTGTGAGCAGTACAAAGCAGGGACCACTCCCCTTTTGCCTTGGCCACCCCTCTTAGCAGAAATTGTCTAAATCCCCTTGCCCCTTTGATCTGCCCAAAAACAGGTTCCACTGTCTGCTTCCTTAACGCGTACCGTTTTCTACCTGTCTTTGTCTTCAGCTTTCTCCTCATCCTTTCAATAAGCGGTATATCATTGGGGATCCTCCCGCGTGGACCTATCGCTGCCCTATCATTATGCTTCTGCTTGTCCGGGACTACATAGGCAGTGATATTTTTTTC
>PLXX01000141.1:0-8957 GCA_003153275.1 Nitrospiraceae bacterium
GTCGATCAGAAACCCGACAGACACTCTGAAGTCACCTGAGAGAATCCAGGTATAGACATTCTGGTTCACTGTCCTGCCGGCCATAACATCCAGCAGCGTCATAACGGCAACAACCCATGATCCGGCGACCGCCAGAATGGCAACCCAGTGGGCCTTTTCCTTCAGGATAGCTTTGCCGCAAAGGATATTTATCAGAAAAGCCGCTAATGGCAGAAACGGTATTAAAAGGTAATACTCCATATCTTCCTTATCCTTTCATCTCATGCATCTCATCGACGTGGACCGTATTCTTGTTCCGGAAGAGTGCAATAATAATCGCAAGACCGATAGATGCCTCTGCCGCAGCAACCGTGATGATAAAAAAGACAAGTAAATGCCCCCTGAGGTCCTGCAAATAATGGCTGAAGGCGATCAGACTTATGTTTACGGCATTCAGCATCAGTTCGATCGACATAAACATGATGATTATGTTGCGCCGTGTCAGAAACCCAAAGACTCCGATCGAGAACACCGCGGCGCTCAGCAGTAAATACCAGTTTAAGGGCACCATTTTAATGACTCCTCATCCTCTTTTTTGCAAGCACTATCGCCCCGATCACTGCAATGAGCAGGATAAGGGATGCTATTTCAAACGGGAACAGATACTCTGTATAAAGAAGCTTGCCGAGGGCCTTGGTGTGCGTAACCCTCTGCACCAGTTCAACAGTAAAATTACCTTTTTGTCCGAGGACAAAGGATTGCATGGCCGCCGCGACGCTGGCAAATATCGCAATCGAAACAAGCATCCCTACAGGCCATGAACCAATAAAGCGGTCTGTCTCCAACTCATCCTTCAGATTCAGGAGAAGGACGACAAAGAGAAAGAGCACCAGGATCGCCCCGGCATAGACAATGACCTGTATGGCGGCGATGAACTCGGCATTCAGAAAGAGATACATGCTAGCGATATGGAAAAAAAGCAGGAGCATCCACATGACACTATGCACCGGGTTTTTCCTGGTGATAACCAGCAGGGACAATATAATAATCGCTGCAGCAAAATACCCGAAAAACAGCTGAGGCAGCATGGTCATTTCTTCCCCCCCGCCTTGATGCTGTCAGGGACCTTACTGAACATGGCCTGTCCTTCATGGGCTTTAAAGTCCTCGGACATCGGCCTCCAAAAATCCTGGTAATACCGCTTTCCCTTTTCCCCTGGAAAATATTTGTCCCAGTTGTCAAGCAGCTTTTCCTTGGTCATATAAAAGGACTCCCTGGAATAATTCGAATATTCATAATGCTCGCTGAGCGATATCGCCCCAAACGGGCAGGCCTCAACACAGAAGCCGCAAAATACACATCTGAGTACATCGATCTCATAGCGTTCGACAATTTTCTTATTGTCCTCGCCCTCCGCCGTATAAATATGAATGCACTGGGACGGGCAATACGCACCGCAGAGACCGCACCCGACGCACTTCATCTTGCCGTTTTCGTCCTTTGCCAGGGCATGCAGCCCCCGGTATCCTGGGGCTACTACCGGCTTGACTTTGGGATAGCGCCTTGTCACCGGACGGACAAAAAGAGTCTTGAACGTCAGGGCCATTCCCTTCAGGATCTCGGAAAAAAATATCGTGGTAATTAGTGAATTTTTCATTAAATCCATCCCATGATTTTCAGCGTCCCGGTAATCACGATATTGGCCAGTGCGATCGGGATAAGAAGCTTCCATCCGATAGCCATTAACTGGTCATACCGGTATCGCGGTAGGGTCGCGCGTATCCAATAAAAAAAGAACATGAAGCAATAGACCTTCCCCAGGAACCAGACAATCCCCGGCACGTAGTGAAGGAAGGGGAGCATATTCGTGACAAACCCGGGAATAGTCCATCCGCCCAGAAAGCAGAGCGTTGCAGTCGAGGACATGATCAGCATACCGGTATACTCGCCAAGGAAAAACATGGCAAATCGGAATCCGCTATATTCGGTAAAATATCCGGCAACCAGTTCACTCTCTGCCTCGGGAAGGTCAAAGGGAAGTCGGTTCGTCTCTGCGAACATCGCTACCATAAAGACGAAGAACCCGAGCAGTTGAGGAAGGGCGTAGATGCCGAGCACAGTCGCATGCTGTGCGCGGACTATTTCAGAAAGGTTAAGCGAGCCGGACATGATCATGACCCCGACAAGACTCAGGCCCATCGATATCTCATAGCTGATGACCTGCGAGGCAGAGCGCAGACCTCCAAGAAACGAGTACTTTGATCCGGAAGACCATCCTGACATGACAATTCCGTAAGCCCCCAGTGAAGACATGGCAAGGAGGAAGAGCAGCCCGACATTGATATCCGCCACGACAAATCCGTCGAAGAAAGGCAGCACCGCAAGCGATGTCAATGCAGACACAAAAAAGATGACCGGCGCAAGATAGAAGATCGGCTTGTCAGACGTTGCCGGTATGATATCTTCTTTAAAGAAAAGCTTGATACCGTCGGCAAAGGGCTGGAAAAGGCCGTAAGGGCCCACTTCCCGCGGTCCGAGTCTCAGCTGCATGTGCGCGATCACCTTGCGCTCCCAATACGTCGCATAGGCAACATGGAGGAGCGTCACCACAAAAACAACCACTATCTTCAGGAGGATCAGGATCAGCTGACCGACAAACCCAAGAGACTGGAGAAATGACAGGGGAAGTGCCATAAGGTCGTTCATGCATCCACCTTTCCGACACAGGCAATCGTCACCGCGGTATTGTCAAGCACCGGGGCCTTCAGAACAGGGTCAAGGCTGGTCGCTATCAGACTCAGGGCCCCTTTGCCTTCAAAGATATTGGGAACCATAACAACCGAATTTTCAACATGGGTATCAATAACAGCCGGAAGCTCAAACGAACCGATCCCGGTGGAGACCCGTATGATGTCACCGCTGGCAATGCCGAGCGTTCCGGCAGTTGCCGGACTGATCCGGGCAACTGCTTCTGCATATATTTTGAGAAGCGCAGGCGACTTCCGGCTCAGCGTGCCTGAGTGAAAGAGCGGCCGATCGAGGGCCAGCAGGAGCGGATCAGCAGGATAAACGCCCACCCCCTTTTCAATCCTGATCTCATCAATCGCCCCGCGCAATGGCTCTCCCTTATAGGGATAAATGGTATGCCCGCCAGCTATCTCGTCGTAGGTCAGATCCCGGTGCAGTGGGGATATTCTCGTTATTTCTTCAAACACGGCCCCTGCATCGGTATACTGCATGCGAACCGACATATGCTTCGATACCTCGGCAATAATCCGCCAGTCTTCCATGCCTTCACGGCCGACTGTTTTTCTGACGCATTGTATTCTTCGTTCCATATTCGTAAAGGTCCCGTACTTCTCGCCCCAGCTGAGGGCGGGAAGCACCACATCGGCAAGCTGTGCGGTCTCGGTCATAAAGATATCCTGAACAACCAGAAACTCAAGCTTCTTCAATGATGCAGCAACGGTATTTGCATCAGGAAGATTGAAAACAGGGTTTTCACCCATGACATACAGCGCCTTCAATGATCCGTTCCCTGCTGCTTCCAGCATCTCGAAGATATTCAGCCCCGGCTTGTCCGGAAGAGTCGTCTTCCATGCCGTCTCATATCGTTTCCGAAACTCAGCATAGGACAACGGCCGGTACCCTGGAAGCAGATCAGGGGCGCATCCCATATCCAGGACACCCTGTTCATTGGCATGATCAGAGAGAAGGTAGATTCTGCCGTTAATGAGATAGGAAATGGCNNGGAAGGGTTCGATCCGGAAAGGCCTTTTCTGCTCACCAGCTCAGTCACGAGCGCACTCACGATATGTTCGAGCAGTTGTGTCTCATGTCTTCGCCCTGGATTCAGCTCAAGAGGGCTGAAGTACTGGAACCCGCGAATATGCCCCACCGTCAGAATGTTGCCTCCTCGTCTGGAGCAGGCCCGTATCTGGAGCCCGAGTATTGGATTTACGGTTGTCGGATCGCCGCCGACCACCAGGACAGTATCTGAGTTAGCAAGTCCGGAGATAATATTGCCGGTTGCTCCCTGGCCGAATATGTTTTCGATAAAGCCCTGAGCACCGGCATATCCCATTCTCGCGGTGCTGTCAATATTGTTTGACCCGAGGGTTACCCGCATGAACTTCTGGAAAACATAATTGTCTTCGTTCGTGCAGCGCGGGGAAGCTATCCCTGCTATTGCCCCGTTGCCATTCTTTTCCCTGATCTCTCCAAGTCGCCTGGCAACAAGACTGATCGCCTCTTCCCAAGTCGCTTCTTCAAACAGACCGTCTTTCTTTATCAGCGGCGCGATCAATCTGTCCTTATGCCCGACAAATTCATACCCGAACCTGCCGCGGGAGCAGAGCATACCGTTGTTGACCGCGGAGCCAAGCTTCGGAACAACCCTCTTGATAATATCATCCCTGACCTGTGCCACAACCGTGCATCCGACGCCGCAGTATGGACAGACCGTCTCAATCTTCTCCTTCACCTGCCAAGGACGGTAGCTATGCCGATGGAGTCGTGACATGATGGCACCGACCGGGCAGACGGAAAGACAGTTGCCGCAGTATTCGCAGTCATATCTATTCCCTGAGAACGGTTCAACATGGGAATGTCCTCCCCTGCTGATAACGCCGATCGCCGAAGCTCCCTGGAGCCCTTCGCACATTCTCGTGCAGCGCGTGCACATGACACACCGTTCCATATTCCGGACGATTA
Organism: Nitrospiraceae bacterium; assembly: GCA_003153275.1. Lineage (GTDB taxonomy): Bacteria > Nitrospirota > Thermodesulfovibrionia > Thermodesulfovibrionales > UBA6898 > PALSA-1316. The sequence continues at coordinate 4,693 of PLXX01000141.1, forward strand.
CCGGGTCCTGAAGGTTTTCAGTCACCTTGCGCTTTTGCTCCTTGAACCGTCCGGTGGTTGGTCCGTACTTTTCAACAAGGTCCTGGAGCTCACATTCTCCGGCCTTGTCACAGTAAGGACAGTCAAGCGGATGGTTGATCAGAAGGAATTCGAGGATACCCCTGCGGACCTCTGCTATCGCCTCGGTCTCTGTCCTGACGACCATGCCATCAGTGACCATAAGGGTGCATGCGGTCTGAAGACGAGGCATTTTTTCAATCTCAACAAGACAGAGCCTGCAACCGCCGTACCTTTCAAGCTGTTCATGGTAGCAGAGTGTAGGAATTTTTATCCCCGCAGACCGGGCTGCCTCAAGGATCGTCACCGCCTTTTCGAGTTTTATCTCTTTGCCGTTGATATTTATTGTGATCATTTAGTTGATATCCCTGTTGTGTCCGTTCTTTTCACTCGGCATATCATTTAACCGGGCAGGCCTTCGCCCTAATGTGCTCTTCGAATTCTGCCCTGAAATTCCTGACAAAATTCTGTGTGACCGATGCTGCCCCGTCACCGAGCGGGCAGAAGGTCTTGCCGGCCATATTTGCTGCAATGGAAAGCATCAGATCAATATCACCTTCAGCCCCCTGGCCCTGCTCTATTCTGCCGAGGATGCTTCTGAGCCATCCGGTCCCTTCGCGGCAGGGGGTGCATTTTCCGCAGGACTCATGTTCGAAAAACTTGAGCGCCCGATAACAGACCTTCACCAGGCAAACCGACTCATCCATCACAATCACGGCACCTGAACCGAGCATGCTCCCGTGTTTCGGCATATTCACAAAGTCCATCGGACAATCTATCTTGTCGGGGAGAAGCACCGGGGTCGAGATGCCGCCTGGGATGACTGCTTTCAGCTTCCTGCCGCCCTTGACGCCACCGCAATGGGTATAGATGATTTCTCTCAATGTAGTTCCCATCGGAAGCTCATAAACTCCGGGCCGTTCGACATGCCCGCTTACGCAGTATATTTTCGGGCCCGGACAGTCAGGGCTTCCGATCTTTGCGTAAGCCTCGCCGCCGATCTCGATAATATACGGAAGGTTCGCAAGGGTTTCAACATTATTGACAACCGTCGGCTTTGCAAACACACCCACATTGACCGGGAATGGCGGCTTAATCCTCGGCTGCCCCTTGTCTCCTTCAAGAGACTCGATCAGGGCCGTCTCTTCACCGCAAATATATGCACCTGCACCCTGATGGACCGCAAGATGGAACTTGACGCCCTTACCAAGGATGTTATCTCCAAGCAGGTTGTCGTCATATGCCTGCCTGATGGCTTTATTGAGGATATCTTTTGCAGCAGGATACTCCCCACGCAGGTAAATAAAGCCATACTCAGCGTTGAGCGCATATCCTGAAATAGCCATGCCTTCTATGAGAATATGAGGATTTTTTTCGAGTATCGGCCTGTCCTTGAACGTCCCCGGTTCCCCTTCGTCTGCATTGCAGAGGAGATATTTGGGAAACTTGGGGTCTGCCGAGGCAAAGGTCCATTTCATAGCCACAGGGAATCCTGCACCACCGCGGCCTCTCAGCCCGGCTTTTTTGACCTCGTCGATAATAACCTTCGGGTCCTTCCCCAAAACCTTCTGCAGGCTCCTGTATCCGCCGATCTTTTTGTACTCTCCGAGGTCAGCAGAGTTCGGGTTCTGAATATTCTTTAAAAGAACACGTTCCATATTATTGGTATTTCCCCAGAATCTCTTTGATATATTGTTCTGTCAAATTTTCGTAGAAGTCATCATTCACGAGCATCGCGGGGGCCGTGCCGCAGGCGCCGATGCATTCCATAATCACCAAGGAAAACCGGTTGTCGGCCGTTGTACCGCCCGGTACCAGGCCATAGGTATTCCTCAGGAAATCTACCAGTTTTTCCACCCCTAAAATCATGCAGGACACATTGGTACAAAGCTGGACCACATGCCTGCCCATCGGCTTATTCTTATACATTGCATAAAACGTCCCGACGCCGCGGGCGATTGCCGGAGGGACACCGAGGAGGTCTGATACAGTGGTGTATGCCTCGGGAGAAAGCCAGCCAAATTCACGCTGTGCAACATAGAGCGCAGGAAGGAGCGCTGCCCGTGCTGTTGGGTAGTTCCGTCTGATCTCATCAATCTCTTGTATCGCTGTTTCACTCAATTTGGTCATGATTATATTTTCTTTTCCTGTTTTCACCCTGCTGTGCTACCGATCGCATTCGCCGAGCACAATATCGATCGTACCGATATTGGCAATGACATCCGCGAGGAGTCCTCCCTCGCAAAGCCGCGGCATAACCGAAGCATGAATAAAAGACGGGGCACGCACTCTCATCCGGTATGGCTTCCCTGTCCCGTCACTGATAAAATAAAACCCGAGTTCTCCCTTGGGCACCTCAGTACCGCAATAGACTTCACCCTCAGCAACCGTCGGGCCCTTGGTAATCAGGATAAATTGATGTATCAGATGTTCCATATCCTTCAGGACCAGGTCTTTCGGAGGAAGCGTGAATTTCGGGGCATCGGCCATGACCGGCCCTTCCGGCAGTTTCTCAATGCACTGCTGGATAATCTTGGTCGCTTCCCTCAGTTCGCCTATCCTGACCAGATACCGGTCGTAGCAGTCACCTTTGACACCAACAGGGACGAGGAAATCAACCTTGTCATACGCATCATACGGCGCATATTTGCGGACATCATAATCAACGCCCGACCCTCTCAATGTGCCGCCGGTCAATCCCCAATTTATTGCCTCTTCGGCAGAGATGATACCGACATCAACCGTCCGCTCTTTCCAGATCCTGTTTTCGGTCACAAGCGTCTCATAGTCGTCCATGCGGGAAGGAAAATCAAGGATAAATTCATAAAGTTCATCAAGAAATTGCTGCGATACATCATTGCGCACACCGCCGACGCGCGGATAACTGACCGTCAGACGGGCACCACAGAGGATTTCGAAAAGATCGAGAATCTTTTCCCTAGCTGTCATAGCCAGCAAAAAAGGTGTGGTTGCACCGATATCGAGGACATGCGTACCCAGCCAGACAATATGGCTCGACAGCCTGCCCATCTCGGCAACCATGGTCCTGATAAATCGCGCGCGCTCAGGTGCTTCAATACCGAAAAGCCTCTCGACGGCATTTACATAGCCGACATTGTTATTCATCGAGGATATATAGTCCAGCCGGTCACTTAGGGGAAGCGCTGCGAAATAGGTCATGTTCTCGCCGAGTTTTTCTATGCCGCGATGAAGATACCCGACATAGGGGGTACATTTGACAACCGTCTCGCCGTTCAGGTCAAGGTCAAGCCTCAAGACGCCGTGCGTGGCCGGATGCTGTGGGCCGAGACTGACCGTCATCTGCTTTGTTTCGAATGTATTCTCTGCCTCGTCGAATAAATTATCCATTAGCTCTGTATTCCGTATATGTCATGCTTGTGTGCCTTACCCCTGCCATTCGAATTTCCTGAATTCCCTGGCGCGGTCAAGCACATCATTAAAACCCTTCCACTCATGGTCCGGACCAGGACCTTTCAATGGATAGTCTTTCCTGAGCGGATGACCTTCCCAACCCTCTGGGAGGAGTATACGCCGCAGATCAGGATGCCCGTTAAAGGTAATACCGAAGAGATCATAGCATTCACGTTCATGCCAGTTGACGCCGGCCCAAACCATCAAAACCGAATCGATTGACGGGGATGACTCGGCAACTTCCGCCTTCAGCATAATCCGGTGGCGATGTTTGATTGAATAAAGGTTATAGGCAACAACAAACCGGTTCTCCTTCTTGCCCAGGTAGTCAATCCCGAAGAGATCCGCCGGAAAATCAAAAAAAAGGGAAGGCTCATCATGCAGATACCGGCACAGCTCGACAATCCGGACCTTCTTTACCGTGACCGCGACCTGGCCCCTGAACTCCCTGATATCAAGGACTTCATCCGGAAACTGCTCTTTTATTTTTTCAGCTATCTGTATCGGTTCCATATTATTTATCCTGAATCACGTAGATCCAACTGTTATCTCCAGCGGCTCCAGCGGAACTGTTCCTTCATCATCTTTTCCTGGAGCTTCATGATACCTTGTATATAGGCCTCGGGCCTCGGGGGGCAACCAGGGATATACACATCAACAGGCAGAAAGGTGTCACACCCCTGCACAGTGCTGTATGTATTAAAGATGCCTCCACTGTTTGCGCAGCTTCCGACCGAGATAACATAGCGCGGCTCGGGCATCTGGTCATACACCCG
>PLXX01000141.1:8989-48705 GCA_003153275.1 Nitrospiraceae bacterium
GAAGAGACGCGGGCCCAGTTGATGACCTTGTCAAACGACGTGATGACAATATTCGGGGCAAGGAACTTTGTCCCTTCTTCAGCCTCGACAAGCGATAAGGCCGGGGGGCAGGTTATCAATCCCATACAAATGCCTCTTTTCTCCAGGCATAGATATAGCCTATTAGTAGAATGGCGATAAAAATTATCATCTCACTAAATGCATAAAGCCCGATTGTATCAAACACAAGGGCCCAGGGATACAGGAAGACAGCTTCGACGTCAAACACCACAAAAAGCATGGCAATGATATAAAACTTGACCGAAAACCTGACATGAGCACTACCGACCGGCCTGTTGCCTGACTCATAAGGCATAAGCTTCTCACCGTACGGCCTTTTAAGCCTGAACAGTTCGCCGAGCAACAGGCTACCTATTCCAAAAGCCGTGGCGACCATCAGGAAAATAAGAACTGGCAAATATTGAGACGGCATAAAGGTTCCGGGCATAACGTTATAATTTATATTAGAAACGGGCTGAGAAGTCAAGTAAAAAATTTATATGCTAATAATAAGCTTTTATCTTGCATTAAAGAATAAAATGGTATAAATTTCATTGGTATGCTTGTAAAAAAATCATTGCATTCTCTGACCGGTAAGCTTCTCCTTACCATCGGGACGCTGATGATCGTCGGAAGCACGATATTCTGGTACTTTCTCTTCAGGCACCAGGAGAAAGAACTTATCGACGGTTCAGTCAAGTACGCATACTCATTTGTCGACTATGTCAAAAAGAGCACCCATTATGGGATGCTCACCGCGCATAAGGTGCTGATACAGCAGACGATCGAGGCGATCGGTGCTTCAGAAGGTGTCTTGGATGTCAGGATTTTTGATTGCAAGGCAAAGATCGCTTACTCGACAAAAACCGATGAAGCAGGGACCACAATCGACCCCAAAGGCCCTTCGTGTACCGGGTGCCATGTCAGCGGCCAGCAACCGTCAGACAAGCCGATTGTTTCATTCAGCAGGGATGACCGAAACATGCGTGTCCTGAATATCCTCCATCCCATCTACAATGAGAAGTCGTGTTATACCGCCTCCTGCCATTTCCATTCCAGGGATCAGAAGATGCTCGGCCTGATAGAAGCCAACATATCACTTGCCCATATGGATAAGAGCCTTAAGCAGCAGGGCATTGCGATCACCATGTATATCCTTATTTTCCTTTTTATCATATCGATCGCCCTCTGCACCATACTCTGGAACTTTGTTTCAACCCCTGTCAGTCTTCTCAAGAAGGGCATGGAACGGGTTGCAGGAGGAGATCTCGATTATACACTGGAGATCAGGACCAGGGACGAGATGGGAGATCTTGCTCGGGCCTTCAACGCCATGACAGTCGATCTGAAAAAGTCAAAGGACGAACTGGTAGAATGGGGCAACACCCTTGAGAAGAAAGTACAGAAAAAGACCGAGGCAATCCGTATGGCGCAGGCGCAGCTCATCCATTCAGAAAAACTGGCGTCGTTGGGGAGAATGGCGGCAGGAGTCGCTCACGAGATCAACAGTCCGTTGACCGGCATCGTCACCTTTGGCCACCTGCTGCTGAAACGCTTCCCCCCGGGAACACAGGAGCGCGAAGACGTCGAAGTGATCATCGAACAGGCGAACCGCTGCTCGAACATTATAAAAGGACTGCTCGGATTTGCACGGGCTTCAGTTGCGGAAAAGGCCCCGACAAATATCAATGACGTACTGGACCGCTCTCTGAACATCGTACGGAATAAGGCTGACTTTTTCAACATCAAACTCGTCACGGAATTTGACGGATCCCTGCACCGCGTCAAGGCTGACGCATCGCAACTGCAACAGGTTTTTACCAATATGATTATCAATGCTGCTGATGCCGTCGAAGGAAATGGTACGATCACGATCATCACTAAAAACATTATTGACGAAGGACAGGACATGGCCGAGATAGAATTCCGTGATACCGGAGCAGGCATCAGTCCTGAAAATATAGCGAAGATTTTTGAGCCGTTCTTTACTACCAAACCGGTTGGCAAGGGGACCGGTCTAGGGCTTGCAGTCAGCCACGGGATTATCCAGGACCACGGAGGCAAGATGCTGGTAAACAGTGTCGTGGGAGAAGGGACAAGCTTCCGTGTCCAGATCCCCGCATACAGGGAAGAGCTATGAGTAAGGGCACGATAGTGGTCATCGATGATGAGGATATCGTCAGAACAAGCTGCAGCAGGACGCTTGTCCCGGAAGGATATAAGGTGCATCTTTTCAAGAATGGGTTCGACGGACTGGCACTGCTCGATAAGGAGCCGGTCGATCTGGTGCTGACCGACCTGAAAATGCCGGAGATCGATGGCATCGAGATCCTCCGGCGGGTCAAGGGAAAATGGCCCCAGATTGAAGTGATCGTTATCACCGGGTATCAGAGCGTCGACACTGCAGTTAAGTCGATCAAGCTCGGCGCATTCGATTATCTGGAAAAACCGTTCACACCGGATGGACTTCTTGCTTCAGTGGCAAAAGCGCTCGATCATAAAAATAAGATCTAGGATTTTAATATTAATCAGGGAGGACTGACATGGACAAGAAGGGGAAAATATTAGTACTCGATGACGATCCTGTGGTAACCCTCAGCTGCAAGAGGATCCTCGGAGCTGAAGGGTATAATATCGTCACAACCAATAAAGGCGAAGACGCCATCAGGAAAATCTCCAATGAGGAATTCGATCTTCTAATCTCTGATGTCAGGCTTCCTGATATAAACGGCATCAGCGTCCTGCGGGAAACAAAGCTGATACAGCCAAAACTTGATGTGGTCATTATCACCGGTTATCCAACGCTGGAGGACGCAAAAGAAGCGGTCACCCTCGGCGCCTTCGAATTCATCGAGAAACCGTTCACCCCGGAATTCATGTTAAACGTCGCAGGAAAGGTCTTCGATGCCAAAGGATGGATTCTCCGGAAGGCCTTTATCGACGAATTCAGGAATGATATTGTTTCGTTGAGGGACACCGCCAACCCGGTCCTTTTTTACAAGGAGGGTACTTGGGCGCGTCCACTAAGTAATGGCAGGTGGGAGATAGGGTGTGATGTACGGTATTGGCTGCTCAGCGGCCAGTTGACCTATGTTGATATGCGCCTGGACCTCAAAGCGGTCATGGCCGGGGAAACCTTCGGGAAAATAATCTCAGGCAGCGGCAGGGAGGAAGACCTGGTATCGCCAATGACCGGCAGGATCATCGAGATAAACAAAGAGGCGAATGCTGCCATGAGCGCACTCGTCCGTGACAATCTCAGTGAAGGGTGGCTGCTCTGGCTGACCCGCATTGAACCAATAAGCACACAACAAATTTAAAGAACATACAGCGAGAACTTTCAGGAGGAACATATGCCAGGACCCAGGATATTGATTGTCGACGATGAACCGATTGTCATAAAGAGCGCGGAGAGGGTGCTCAAGGCAGAAGGATATGACGTTGAAGGCGCAGCAGGCGGCCGCGAGGCAATTCTGAAACTTGAAAAAGGCGGCTACGACCTCGTTTTTACTGATCTCAAGATGCCTGAAGTCGACGGCCTGACCCTCATCAAGTGGATAAGGAAATCCAGTCAAGTGATCGGAATAGTTATCATCACCGGGTATCCATCGCAGGATACGATAAAGGACGCTCTTGAGCTCGGGATCATCGATTATATTCCGAAACCTTTCACCCCGTCGGTCCTTCTTGATGTTACGGCCCGGGCAGTGGAATGGACAAAAGGAAAAAAACCGGCAGACGAAAAAGAGGGTGGGGAGTTCCCTCCGGCCATGGCTGCTGAACTCGACCGGGTGATACAGCTTTATAAACATACCCCGGGCAGTCTGATCCCGGTGCTGCAGCGGGCGCAGGAGATTGTCGGATATCTGCCTCCCGTGGTGCAAAGGAGAATAGCAAAGGGCTTAAACATACCCGTCGCAGAGGTGCACGGGGTCGTATCCTTCTATTCAATCTTTACCATGAAGCCGAGGGGTGACCACAACATACGGGTCTGCCTGGGTACTGCATGCTATGTCAAGGGCATTGAGGGTATCGTAAGCAAGATCCATGAGGCTCTTAATATCAATATAGGGGACACGACCGAAAACAGAAAATTCTCGCTCGAGGGGGTCCGCTGCCTCGGGGCATGCGGTCTGGCCCCTGTTATGGTCATCGATCAGGAGACATTCGGGGCCATGACTCCAAAAAAGGCATTGGAAATTATCGGTCAATACGACAAATCTGGCGTAGAGGCTGCTGCTGCCGGAAATCCGGCGGCAGATCTGGCAGAGAAGGAGGCATGATATGCCGAGATTGACGATAGACGATCTTATAAGGATCAAGGAAAAACATAAAGCGGATTTTACACTGCGGGAAGGCGGCTACCGGGCCAAAGTGACAGTACATATGGGTACATGCGGAATAGCCGCAGGGGCAAGAAATGTGATGACTGCACTTATGGACGAAATAACGAACGCCGGCATCACCGATGTTATTGTGACTACTTCTGGATGCGCAGGCCTCTGCGCCCGCGAACCTCTAGCTACGGTCGAGATCATGCACCAGCCCCCGGTAAAGTACGGTGACCTGAACGAAGAAAAAATCAGGGCAATATTCAGGGAACATATAATGGGCGGCAATCCGGTCGAAAAGTTTGCCCTCGTCGTCGGCAGCGAGACCACATATTAGAGAAATGCTTAAAGGGTCAGGAGCAATGAGGATGAAAGAATCTATCTTGGGTCAGCACTCCGGGGACCAGCGGCAGGGTTTGTCTGTCGCTTGCCCCTTGCAGCTTACCCCCGATCATTAGGAGGATATTGGTGGAAAAAATTCGTGCAAATCTGATGCTCTGTGCCGGGACGGGCTGCGTCGCCAGCGCTAGCATGAAAGTCAATGAGGCCCTCCGGAAAGAGTTAAAAAAAAGAGGGCTTGAGGAAGAAATAAAGATAGTCCTAACCGGATGCAACGGTTATTGTGCCGAAGGACCAGTCATGGCGGTCTATCCTGATGAGATATTTTATCAGAAGCTGACGGTTGAGGACATCCCTGCGCTTGTCGAGGAGCATTTCCTTAAGGGCAGGCCCTACGAGAAGCTGATGTTCAAGGAACCAGAAAAGAAGACTGCCATTCCCCGGATGAAAGACATTCCTTTCTTCAAACATCAGGTACTCAGAGTCCTGCGGAACAAGGGGCTCATTGACCCTGAGAAGATTGAGGAATATATAGCCAGAGACGGTTATATGGCGGCGGCCAAGGCCCTCACACAGATGACGCCTGAGGAGATCATAAAAACCGTCAAGGACTCCGGACTCCGCGGAAGAGGAGGGGCCGGGTTTCCCACCGGCATGAAATGGGAGTTCGCATCAAAGGTCAAATCTGACATCAAATACATGCTCTGCAACGGAGATGAGGGAGATCCTGGGGCCTTCATGGACAGATCTGTAATGGAGGCAGACCCTCATTCAGTAATAGAAGGGATGATAATAGGTGCAAGGGCCATTGGGGCAAACCACGGTTTTATATATGTCAGGGCTGAATACCCGCTCGCGGTCAAACGTCTCCAACTGGGCATAGATCAGGCAACCGAGGCAGGACTTCTGGGAAAGAACATACTCGACACAGGCTTTGATTTCCAGCTGGAAATATATCTTGGTGCGGGAGCATTTGTCTGCGGCGAGGAGACCGCCCTGATGCGCTCCATCGAGGGGAAGCGTGGAATGCCGAGGCCGAGGCCTCCGTTCCCTGCCCATAAGGGCCTCTGGGACAAACCCTCGGTGCTGAACAATGTCGAGACTCTCGCACAGATCGCACCGATTATCCTGAACGGTTCTGACTGGTACAGAAGTCTTGGCACTGAAAAAAGTTCCGGCACAAAAGTCTTTGCACTCACAGGAGCAATCAGCAATGTGGGCCTTGTTGAGGTCCCGATGGGAATCTCGCTCAGGACAATTATTTACGATATAGGCGGCGGTCCGACAAAGGGAAGAAAGTTCAAGGCGGTGCAGCTCGGCGGACCTTCCGGTGGCTGTATTCCGGAAAGCCTGCTCGACATCCCGGTAACCTATGAAGACATTATGGCAACAGGAGCAATTGTCGGTTCCGGCGGCATGGTCGTCATGGATGACAAGACCTGCATGGTTGGAACAGCAAGGTTCTTCCTCGACTTTACCGCCGATGAGTCCTGCGGCAAGTGCGTTCCCTGCCGCGTCGGCACCAGGATCCTGCTCGATATTCTGACAGACATCACTGAGGGCAAAGGCAGGGAAAGTGACCTGGAGACCCTTGAAGACCTTTCGAGGGACGTGCTGGCCTCCTCACTGTGCGGGTTGGGGCAGACCGCTCCCAATCCGGTCCTGACTACGTTGAAATACTTCAGAGACGAGTATGAGTCCCATATCAAGCAGAAATGGTGCAAGGCAGGCGTCTGTCGCAATCTTACGACCTTCTGGATAGACGAGAAGCTCTGTAAGGCCTGCGGGGCCTGTCTCAGAGCCTGCCCGTCAAAGGCGATCGTGGGTGAGAAGAAAGTTCCGCACAAGATCATTCAGGAGCTCTGCGTGCACTGCCGTAGCTGCTACGATGCCTGCAAGTTCAACTCTATTAAGATCCTCCCGGCAGGCTTTGAGGGAGATCCATACGAACTGCTTGGTGCAGGGACTGTGGATGCGACAAAAGCTGAGAAGAAGGGGGACGCGTAAATGGCTATGGTTGACCTGACTATTAACGATAAAAAAGTAACAGTAGAAGAGGGAACGACAATCCTGAACGCTGCCCGGCAGTGCGGGGTCAAAATACCGAACCTCTGCTATGATAAACGTCTGAGGCCTTACGGTGGCTGTCGGCTCTGCGTTGTAGAGCTCGAGGGGCAGCCCCGTCTGTTCGCATCCTGTTCAACGCCTGTCGCTCCCAATATGGTCGTAAAGACCGAGACCCCGAAACTGAAAAAGGCCCGGCAGACGGTACTTGAGCTCATACTCGTGCACCACCCGCTTGACTGCCCTGTATGCGATAAAGCGGGGGAATGCGACCTGCAGGACCTCGCCTTCGAATTCGGGAAGCCCGAGGGCAGGTTTATCCGCCACCGCAAGTCCATGCCTCCTGACGTTCGTGGTCCACTGATCGAAATGACCGCAAACCGATGCATCCTCTGCGGGAAATGCGTGAGGATCTGCTCGGAACACCAGGGACGCGGTGCGCTTGGGCTTATCAACAGGGGCTTCGCGACAATCGTTCAGCCTGCCTTCGGTGAGATACTCGAGTGCGATTACTGCGGCCAGTGTGTCGATATCTGTCCTACCGGTGCACTCCTGAGCAAACCTTTCAAGTTTCGGGCCCGGGCATGGTTCCTCGAGGAGAAGGACACGATCTGTCCCTTCTGCGGCTGCGGTTGCACACTGACACTCGGGCTGCGCGAAGGGAAAATACTTCGGGCCAGGGGAAGGGAAGATACCGGACGAAGTGACGGGAACCTCTGCGGCAGGGGCAGGTTCGGTTTTGACTATATCTACAGCGAGAACCGTCTTAATACACCTATGGTCAGAAAAGATGACGTCCTGACTCCAGCCACCTGGGATGAGGCCCTGTTGTATATCAGCGAAAAACTAAAATCGTTCATTGCTGCCAGGGGCAAGGATTCAATCGCTGCGATAGGGTCCCACCGCTGCACGAATGAAGATAACTTTATGCTTAAGAAGTTTATGCAGCAGGTGGTCGGTTCAAACAATATGGATTCCTCTGCCCACTTTGGTTATGCAAAAGTCCAGGGGGCATTGAAGAAATCTTTTGGAACGAGGAACCACCCTATTCAGATGACAGCACCTCTCGGTAAAGATATGATACTGGTCCTGGAATCAGACATAAGCATCACCCATCCCGTCTTTGGACTGAATATACTCAGGGCAAAGAGAGAGGGTGCAAAACTTATTGTTGCTGACTCGAGGGAGACGAAGCTGACTCGCCACAGTTCCCAATATCTCGGAATGAAGCCGGGTACGGCTGTTGCCCTTGTGAACGGTATCTGCAGGATCATTCTCGATAAGGGGCTTTTCAACCGTGTCATAGTATCAAAGATGTCGGGTTTTGCAGACTTCGAGAGGAGTCTCGCAGGGTACACGCCGGATAAGGTATCCGGCATAACCGGTATTTCGGAAGAGAGCCTGGTTGAAACAGCAGTGGCTTTTACAACGGCAAAAGAGAGAATGATCACCTTTACTATCAGCTTCTCTGAGAACAGCAAGGGCACAGACCTTGTAACTGCGGCCTCAAATCTGCTGATCCTTCTGGGCGAAGTGGTCGATTCTCTGCAGATCCCTGCAGAATACGCCAACACATATGGCCTTTATGACGTCGGACTGAGACCGGATGAGGGAGCTCCTGAGGGTAAGTCTCTCTTCGAAATGCTTTATGAACCAGACTCGATCGGCGCCCTTATAGTTATGGGAGAGGACCCGGTCTCGTCCTTCCCTTATAACGCTACAATCATCAACAACCTCAAGAAGCTTGATCTGCTCGTTGTCCAGGACATCGCCCTTACCGAGACCGCAAAGATGGCCCACGTGCTTCTTCCTGCTGCCGGCTGGTCTGAAAAAGACGGAACATTCATGAATGCCGAGGGCATAACTCAGAGCTTAAGGAAAGTCGTCGAGGCTCCCGGGCAGGCACTCCCGGACTGGCAGATTCTCAGAAATCTTTCCCTGTCCATGGGCAAGGAAATTTCGGTCAGAAGTGTTGCAGACATTACGGCTGAAATCAACTCAAAACAGAGTGAGGCGGACATCCCGGAAACCAGAGTATTTCGTCCGGTTGCTCACGTACCGGGAGAGGAGCCTGATGCAGAATATCCTCTGACGCTTGTTACCAGAGATGTACTGCAGCACTCGGGCAGTATGTCAACAAGGTCTAAATGCCTCGACCTAGTCGTCTCCGAGGCACTGGTTGAGATCGCAGAAGAAGATGCCGTTAGGCTGAAGATAACAAACGGCAGTCATGTCAAGATGTCCTCACGCAGAGGAAGTGTTTTCCTCAAGGCCAAGATATCCGACAACGTACCTGCCGGAAGAGTTTTTGTCCCACTGCATTTTCCTCATGGCAAGGTAAATGCCCTAACATACCCTTCCTTGAACGGAACAGCAGGTACCGACACGATAAAAATAGAGCCTGCATAGCCACCCATAGGGATGATCCTGAGGGGGAAGTGCTGAAGCAAAACTGGTCAGCTTTTCCCCCTTCTTTTTTTCGGTTTAATCAAAACGGGCGAGGTTTTCCAGTGTTGTCGAGGTTTTTTAGTTGATTTCCCTTGTATATTGAGATAGCCTTACTACATGACATTACATGAAATAACCTCAATGCTCGGCGCAGTGCTGCTGTCGGGGACCGACGACCTTGATATTATTGTCGAGCAGGCATACTGTGCTGACCTCATGAGCGACGTGCTCTACTGTTCGGTATCAAATTCACTCCTCATAACGCATTTGACCAACGCCCAGGTAATTCGCACGGCACATATCGCCGACCTGAAGGCAGTAGTGTTCTGTGAGGACAAGAAACCTGATGCCGTGACCATCAACCTTGCAGAAAAAAAGGGTATTCCGCTGCTGTTGACCGGTCTTTCAATGTTCGATGCCTGTGGCCTGCTTTATGAAAAGGGACTCAGGGGATGCCTTATCCTGAAAACCAATGATCTCGAATACTGAAGGAACTTTCTTCCTGACCGGTAAGGACTTTGTCAATGCCGGAAAGGCCTCAAGCAGGCTCAAGAAAGTCCTCGAGAACCTTGGACTGCCTCCGGGCATTATCCGGAGGGCCTCTATCGCGGCATTTGAAGCTGAAATGAACACCAGCATTTACGCAGTGGCCGGAATTATGCACTATTACATTACCCCTGAAACAATCCGGGTTGAAATTAAGGACATGGGGCCGGGCATCGAGGACATTGCCCTTGCGTTGACCGAGGGCTACTCAACCGCCCCTGATTACATTCGGGAAATGGGATTCGGCTCCGGGATGGGGCTCCCCAATATCAAGAAGAACACGGACTCACTGACAATCACTTCTGCTGTCGGTGAGGGAACTACGCTAGACTTTGTCATTAACCTGACCGGGACATCTGAAGGAGCAGAGCATGATACTGAGCGAAATTGCTGATAATCTTTCTCTCGAAATAAAAACAGAGGGTGTCGACCTTGGCCGGGAAGTGACCGGGGGATATGTAAGCGACCTCATATCTGATGTCATAGGAAATGCACATGAGGGGTTCATCTGGGTAACCTTCCAGGTTCATCTTAACATTGTAGCTGCGGCATCGCTGAAAAACCTTGCCGGGATCATCCTGGTAAGAAACAGGATCCCCGATGAAGAAACTCTGAAAAGGGCCTCGGAAGAAAAAATTCCGATAATGGTAACACCTCTGCCGGCCTTTGAGGTTGTTGGGAGGCTCTATGATCTTGGCCTGCGATGCCAGTAGAATTCTACGCCGATCTCCATATTCATACATGTCTTTCTCCCTGTGCGGATATTTCGATGACCCCGAGGAGAATTGTCGAAAAGGCCGCTTCGCTCGGCATAAATATTCTTGCTGTCTGTGATCATAACTCTGCTGAAAATGTTGCGGCAACTATCGAACTGGGGCGGAGGAAAGGAATTACGGTCATCCCGGGGATGGAGATCTGCTCGTGCGAGGAAGTCCATGTCCTAGGCCTTTTCAAAGACCTGGATGACACTCTCGCGATGCAGGCGTTGGTCTTCGAAAACATGCAACCCGGAAAAAACAATGAGGATGTTTTCGGCATGCAGGTCATTGTTAGTACGGATGATGAGGTCTTGGGATTCGACGAACGGATGCTTATCGGGGCGACCGGTCTGTCCATAAATAAACTGGTCGCACTGATACACCAACACAATGGACTTGCTGCAGCAAGTCATATCGACAGGGCCGTATTCGGTATTATCGGCCAGCTCGGATTCATCAGTCCTGATATTGGATTGGACGCCCTCGAAATCTCCTGCAGAACCGAATTTGATGTGGCGATAAAACGCTTTGAAACATATACGTTTATCCCCTGGATCTCGTCATCGGATGCGCATAGGATAGATGACATAGGGAGAAGGATCACCCGGTTCTCCATGCACCACGCGACCTTTGAGGAACTGGAGCTCACACTCGTGGGAACCGGCGGCCGTAGCGTGTCTTTCTAATACACATGGAAGACATCTCTCTCCATATACTCGACGTTGCTGAAAATTCAATCGCCGCAGGCGCAACCGTCATCAGAGTTTCTCTCAGAATCGATCATCCAAAAGATCTTCTTTATCTCGAAATAGAAGACAATGGCAGGGGGATTCCTGATAGACTTAAAGAGAAAGTCCTTGACCCCTTCTTCACGACCCGCACAACCAGAAAAGTAGGGATGGGGCTTTCCCTTCTGGCTCAATCTGCAGAGGAGGCAGCGGGCGGCCTGTCGATCAACTCAAAGGAGGGTAAAGGGACCGTTGTTTCTGCTCGCTTCAAATACGGTCACATCGACAGAAAACCGGTGGGAAATCTTGCTGATACATTTTCGGTGCTTATCGCGGGCAATCCTGACGTCGATTTTGTTTTTGAGTGCAGAAAAAATAGCAGTGAGTTCCTGTTCGATACCCGGCAGACAAGAAACGAACTTGAAGGGATTTCGCTCAATGCCCCGGCCGTAATCGCCGCCATCAGAATCCACCTGAAAGAATCGCTGGCTGAGATGAAATAGGTAGAAGGGATTCCTGTTTCTATACAGGACAGTGATGCCCTATCTCTTCTCCAAAATTATCTTATGCCTCAAAAGTGAGATCTCCCGTATGTCCCCTTCGAAAACTTTCTGTTCACCGAAGAGATTTTTCAGGTAGATTTTTCCCTGCTCAGGCTTCATGACATCGACGTTCTCGAGATAAAGCTCCTCGACTCCATCCTTATACACATAGGCATTCGCCTCACACATGGCTGACCTCCTTTATTCTGGCAATCATATGTTCAATTAAATGTGGCAGCGGTTCCTTGCTGACACCGACGACGTCGACCCCCTCCTGGTTCAGAGGAAGCAGGACCTTTTTTGCGCTCGAGGAAATGACCGCTGAAGCCATCTTCGCGGTAACCTCTCCGAGCATGGCATCCGGCAGAACAATACTGAGGGGACCAACAATGATGTCCACCCGTGCAGAGTTCCAGACGATCGCGTTCTCGCCGGTGGCGCCTTTATTCGCCCTTGACTTCATCATCGACGATGTTGCGGCGGCATTCGTTCCAAGAGCAATAATCTCCTCGCCATCCTGAAATTCTTCCCTTATCCTCTTGACGATCAGCGCACCGATACCGCCGCCCTGACCGTCAATAACCGCTATACGCATCATATATGAAGTATACGGGTTCAGCAGGGGTGAGTCAAACAGTCACCGCAGTCATTCGGATGATGGTTGGCTGCAGCAACTTCCTTTGCTACAGAGGGTGGGGGGAGCTCGTATCCGAACGGCGCAGAGGACTTCATGTCAGGTGCTGTCCCACCGCCGGGATTCTACTTCATAGACTACCTTAATTACTACACTGCAGATACCTTCAGAAACGGGAGCGGCGACAGTGCCATCCCAAACTTTAAACTGAAGGCCACGGCAAATGTTTTCAGATTCATCTATGTCACCACGCAGCAGGTCCTTGGCGGGTTCTGGGGCATGCATGCTTTCATCCCCGTCGTCAACCTTGATGTTACCGTGCCCAGCCTGAGTCAGAAAAAGACCGGGATCGGTGATATAATCGTAGACCCTTTTATCCTTTCATGGCACTCAAAAAACTGGCATGCAGCAACCGGGCTTGATATTTATCTCCCGACCGGTGGCTATGACTCGCGTGATCTTGCAAATATCGGCCGCAACTATTGGACCTTTGAGCCTATCGCTGCCTTCACCTATATGAGCGACAGTAGTTTTGATATATCAGCAAAATTCATGTATGACTTTAATACAAAAAACAATGATACCGACTACGCATCAGGGCAGGAATTCCATGTTGACTACACTCGGTAAAAGGTTCGACACCCTGAGCGTCGGGATAGGCGGCTATTATTATAAACAGGTCGCGGACGATAAGCAGCATGGGACAACGGTCGGTGACGGGAACAAAGGGCAGGCCATAGGCATTGGTCCACAACTAAAATATGACTATAAAAATATGAGTTTCATGCTTAAGTACCAGACAGAGACAAACGTAAAAAACAGACCGGATGGCGAAAAGTTCTGGCTTAAGTTTGTTTATGCGTTTTAGCAGTGGATGATTACAGGAGGGAGGTCCGGCGAACGATTAGGATTGGATAACTGCATCACTGAAAGGAAGGCGGTGCCGGACATCGCCTTCCTTTTTTATTGTTGTCGCACCCCTGTTGCAAAGAATTCGGCTTTACGATCTTATTTCTTTGTGTCATCCCCGGGGTTTTTCGTCTCAGTCTGAATCTTTTTTGCGTCGTCATTGAACTTCTTTATTCTGGCATCGAGATCAACGTTCCGCCGGTTTAATTCATCCCACTGCTTTGTTGGCATCCAGTCCGGTGCATTCTTAATGTCACTCTGGATCTGCTGTCTCTCCTTGAGCAGACTCTCCCGCTCTTTCTGGAGCAACTCCCTCTGTTGCATAACTGGATCTGCTGCATCTGCTGCTTTCCCGGGATCCTGCATATTCCCTGCCCCAGGGGTCGCGTTATTTTTTTGTGTAGCGCCGGGCTTCCCCGTCTGCTCTGATTTCTCCGCGGATTCCGTCTCCGGACGGACGATCAGGGGAACAAACTCCTGACCAGGTGCTATACCCTTTACCGAAAGGATATCTTCTTTGTCGACCTCAAACGTACCTCCCATCTTAAAGCAGACAAACCGATCGCTTTCCTCCCGGCATTCATCCGCGATAATGCTCCCTTCATTTTTCAAAAAAATTTTAACGTCGCCGAAGGAACAATCCGGCATGGCAGCCAAAAAGACCGGCACGATCAGCCAGGCGAATATCTGCTTTTGCTTCATCATGACCCCTTTTTCTGATGGCTGGAGACCAAGTCGCGAATCACTCGTGCATTGCCCCCGCCAAGGACAACAAATCCGTCAGGCATAATCAGCGTCGGCGTGCCGGTAATGCCAATTTCGACTCCCAGCTTGATATTCTCATCGATCACCGGCGACTCGCACGAAGGCCTGGGGATCGGCTTCTTCTCAAAATTCTCTTCAAGCAATAGCATGGAACGGCTGCAGGCGATGCTCTTGGCTTTCCAGTATGCATCGGGATGCATCTTCGTCAAAGGCATAAGTTTCAGATAAAAAACAATATCGCTTTTCTCGACTACAACCTTTTTCAACTCCGAATGAATCATTGCGCAATAGGGGCAGTCAGGGTCGGTAAAGACAATGACCTTCTGGACAGCGTTACTGTCCCCAAGAACCAATGCATCCCCGAGAGGGATCTTCGCTGTCTCGATATACCGCGCATCTGCCGGCTTCTTGGATTCTGCCGGTTTGTTCTCCGGGGCTTTTTGCTGCCCGCTTCCGTTCGCCGCATCAAGGTCAGTAATCGTACCCTGCATCACCTGCTTCTTCGAAAAACCAACATACAGGATATCACGTCTTCCCCCTTTATCTGTCGATACTTCCCACAGTCCCCGGACAGGACTCATTTTAATGCCCGTCACTTTTGTATCGGTCGCCTTCATCTGCAAGAGTATCTGCTCCGCCTCTTTCTGCTCAAGGGAGTGACACTTGGCACAGTCCTCCTCGCATCCCCCAAATCCATAAACGCGGGGACTGCCCAACAGCAGGGTCAGGGCCAGAACAGCAGATGCAATGTATATTTTTTTCATGGGGATACTATCTCCTCTTCTGTCTGTTTCGTTTGTTCTCTATTGCTAATTATATCATGCCGCCCCCGTCATCTGGCCAGCAACTGATTCTTATCAACTGACTTAGCGACTGACTCTGAGTATCCCTTCCATCTGCTTAATCTTCTGCATAAGACTTCTCAGTTGCGGCAGGTCCTTCACACCAATGAGAAAGGTTATGATTCCGTGTCTTTCAGGAGTTGAAATGGCCTCGAGGTGGTTAATATTGATATTGACCGATGACACCAGTGCACTAATATTCGCCAGGATACCAGGCTTGTCAATCGTCTCGGCAACAAGTCGTGCGTTCGCCGTCATATCTCCCGCCGGCTGCCATTCCACATCAATCAGCCGGGCTTCTTCAACAACCATCCGCTCGATATTCAGGCAGTCCCTCCGGTGTATCGTCACCCCTTTCCCTATGGTAACAAATCCGACAAGGTTGTCTCCCGGAATCGGATAGCAGCATTTTGCCGTATGGTAGAGGACATCGTCAATGCCTTTAATGCTGACCCCTTTATGCTCCTTCAACGGCTTATTGACCCTGACCTGCTCAGGATGCGCCTCAACAGCCTTCCCTGGCATCAGTCTGTTGAGTACCTGGTGCGTAGAGAGCTCGCCGAACCCGACCGCTACGAAGAGGTCTTCAAGTGATCCAATTCCGAGCGACCTGGCAGCTGCCAGGATTTCATCGGATTTCATCAGGGCATGGCTCATATTATGTTTCCGCAGTTCGGTCTCAAGAAGTTTTATCCCAAGTTCAACGCTCTGCGTACGCTCCTCAGCCTTGATCCACTGCCTGATCCTGTTTTTCGCCCGCTGCGTAACCACAAATTTGAGCCAGTCCCTGCTCGGACCATGCGCCTGAGAGGTGATGACCTCTATCGTATCCCCGTTCTTGAGGATATAGCGGAGCGGTACGATCTTGCCGTTAATCTTTGCACCGACACACTTATGGCCGATCTGTGTATGGATGCTATAGGCGAAATCAACCGGGGTCGAGCCCATGGGCATCTCCTTGATCTCGCCCTTGGGTGTAAACACATAGACGACTTCAGGAACAACTTCTCCCTTCACCGCTTCGAGGAAGTCCATCGCGTCCGGGACATCTTTCTGCACTTGAACAAGGTCCCGCAGCCATGAGATATATTTGCTGTTTCTCTCGTCCAGTTCGCCCTTTTCCTTGTACTTCCAGTGCGAGGCAATACCTTCTTCGGCGATACGGTTCATTTCCTCAGTCCGTATCTGAAATTCAACCCGCTCCCCTTTCGGGCCGATGACCGTGGTATGGAGCGACTGATACATATTGGATTTCGGCACCCCTATATAGTCTTTGAATCTGCCGGGAATTGGGGTCCAGAGTGAGTGGATCAGGCCGAGTATCGCATAGCAGTTTGATTTCGTATCGGTCAGGATGCGGATGCCGGTTACATCATGCACCTCATCAAAGGTTATTCGCTGCTTCTGCATCTTTTGGTAGATACCGTAGAAATGTTTGATCCTTCCTTTGACCTTGCCCGGCAGCCCTTCTTCCTTCAGCTTCAGGTTGATAAGGTCGAGGACCTCCCGGATGTATCCCTCCTGGTCCTCCTTCCTTTTGGCGACCTTTCTGACGAGCTCCTGGTAAAGTTCGGGCATCAGATACCTGAAGCTGAGGTCCTCCAGCTCTACCCTGAGCCATGCAATGCCAAGCCGGTTGGCGAGAGGCGCATAGATTTCAAGGGTCTCTGCTGCTATACGCTGCTGCTTGTCCGGCGGAAGGAATTCGAGCGTCCTCATATTGTGAAGACGGTCGGCAAATTTAATGAGGATCACCCTCACATCCTCCGACATCGCCAGGAGCATTTTACGAAAGTTCTCTGC
Organism: Nitrospiraceae bacterium; assembly: GCA_003153275.1. GTDB lineage: Bacteria > Nitrospirota > Thermodesulfovibrionia > Thermodesulfovibrionales > UBA6898 > PALSA-1316. The sequence continues at coordinate 25,738 of PLXX01000141.1, forward strand.
CTGGGCCTCTTTCTTTGTCTGGAATTCGACCTTCGAAAGTTTGGTCAGTGAGTTAACAATATAGGCGATTTCCTTGCCGAAGATACCCCGAAGGTCTTCAGTAGTGGTTCCGGTGTCCTCGACCGTATCGTGCAGAAGACCTGCAGATATAGAGGGTATATCCATTTTCATGTCCGCGAGAATCGAGGCGACCTCAAGAGGATGCTTGATGTAGGGAGATCCTTCACTCCTCTTTTGACTGCAGTGGGCCTCGCTCGAAAAGTGGTAGGCTTTCTTCAGGATATCAATATCTGCATCATGCTTATACTCCAGGACCTTGTCCAGCAGGCCCTTCAGGGATAATGTCTCGGGCATGTTCTTATTATACAACGAATGGGGTCTGCAGCTTCATGTGGGTATTCTTCACAGACAGATTGTATCACGACTCTCTGCGGCTGTTACTAAACAAGAGCTTACTGATATGCCCTTCGGCAGAGGACACGGAGACAAGGTTAATCAGACACTCGGGCGGAAGGCCTTTACAACAAGTTGCAGATATCTGTTGCCCTTCCACTCATTAACTGACGGGGTGAAGACCGCATCGATTTTTTCTGGTGAATCCAGCGCCCCGAATGCCGCTGCCATATCAAAGGCAATAGAGTCTATCGCGGAGAAGTTTTCCTTCAGCCGCATCTTCAGGTGGTTATTCCCGACAATCCTCGGGTTGATCACCTCAAGAGCCCTCGCCCCCAAGAGCGGTTCGGTATTCCCAAACCCGAAGGGTTCGAGTAGCTCCATTTCAGCAGCGAGGGCCGGGGTTACATCCGAGAGCGAAACATTGGCATCGATTTCCAGCAACGGTGGCAGCCCACCTGCTGCGACCGTTCTTTGCACAATCAGGCTCAACGCAGCTTTAAAATCTGCCAGCCTGCAGGCCTCAATCTTAACTCCGGCTGCTTGCCGGTGACCGCCAAAGGCGAGTAGGAGTTCACTGCATTCCGCAAGTCCACCACATAGATCGAATGCGGGAATGCTCCGTGCAGAACCTTTTGCCATGCCGTTTTCGATCGAAAATATGAAAGTGGGCCGACCGAACTCCTCGGCAATCTTCGAGGCGACGATACCAAGGACCCCGGGATGCCACTGCTCTCCTGCAAGCACAATGACCGAATCCATCGCAGCCTGATCTATTTTTGAACGGGCTTCCTGATAGACCGCGCCTTCAATCTTCTGGCGCTCGGTATTCAAGCCATCGAGCCATGTACTTATCGTTATAGCCTCTTCCTCAGTTTCTGCCAGGAGCAGCCGCACGACATCGTGAGCATCAGAAACTCTGCCGGCAGCATTAATCCTCGGCACCATGGTATACGCCAACAGGCTGGAACGAACGGCCTTTCCTGTGAGTCCGGAAACCGACTTCAGTGCGCGTATTCCGGGCCGGGCTGAATGGTCTATATAGCGGAGCCCTTCTCTTATCAGAATCCGGTTCTCAGCAGTGAGGGGTACCACATCGGCAACAGTACCAAGGGCCGCAAGATCGAGCAGCGGCAGAAGATCATCAAAACCAAACCTGAGACCATCGGTTGCCGCAATAGCCTGGGCAACCTTAAAAGCAATCCCGGCACCTGAAAGATGGGTGAGCCGCCAAACCTCGTCTGGCTGAAGCTTGGGATTGATAACAGCAATCGCAGCCGGGATCATAAACCTGTTCAGCAATGCTGCACTCTGCGACATCGGCGTTACAACGGGCAGCGGCTCGTGGTGGTCGGTTATGATGACGTCTATCCCGGCCGCCGCTGCTGCAGCCGTCGCCGGGAAGGAAGTGATTCCGCAGTCGACGGTGAGGATGAGCTGGGCGCCAATCTCCCTCGCGCGGTCAACCCCTGGCTGATTGAACCCATAACCATGGGTTACCCGGTGCGGAATAAAGTAATGCACATCGACGCCTGCAGACCTGAGTGCCTGTACAATAATAGCGGTAGCAGTCACCCCGTCTGCGTCATAGTCACCATGGACGAGTACCCGCTCTCCAAGCGTTGCGGCCTGTTTCAGCCGTAAAACCGCAGCCTGCATTCCTGAGAGAAGAAACGGATCTTCAAGGCCGGAGACCGAGGGATTCAGGAATTCAGAAACCAACGCGGCTGTCTTGAGCCCACGATTAATAAGAATCTGGGCACATATAGGGGATATCGAGGCAGCACGTGAAAGATAGCCGACAAATTCAGCATTGGTCTTGTTNNGGGCTCTCTGCTACTTTTTCGCCAGGGATTTCTTGCCGCCCCAGAGGAGCACGACGGGACTTGCCACAAAAATAGATGAATATGTCCCGATAACAACACCCATGAGCATCGCAAGGGCAAAATCGTGAATGACCTCTCCACCGAAAAAGAAAAGCGCCAGGGAGCTCAGCAGCACCGTCATCGAGGTGATAATCGTCCGCGAAAGTACTTCGTTGACACTCACATTCATGACCACATCAACGGGCTCCTTTAACCGCACCTTGAGATTTTCCCTTATTCTGTCAAAGACAACGACGGTATCGGTCAGCGAATATCCTGCAACAGTCAGCAATGCCGTAACGAGGATAAGATTAATCTCACGGCCTAGGAGATAAAATATGCCGAGGACCGCAAGGACGTCGTGAAGCGTTGCAACGGTAGCACCAACCGCAAAATTAAATTTGAACCTGAACGCAACGTAGATGAGTATTCCGAGGGTTGCAAGGGCTACGGCCTTCGCAGCGTCAGTCCGCAACCTCCCGCCGACCTTGGGACCGATGACCATGGTTGAATCGATCACATAAGGATTGCCGGGAAACTTTTGCGTAATCACAGAAGTAATAGCGTCCGAAGCCTGACCCAACTGCTGTTCAGACTTCTTTGTCCGTACCAGGATCTTGTTAATCGCCGGAAAGTCCTGCAAGTCAACATCTTTGATGCCACCATCCTCCAGGGCCTTTCTGATCGAGTGAATCTCAATGGGCTTCTCGAACTTGAGCTGTATAGCCGTTCCACCGGCAAAGTCAATGCCGAGATTCGCCCTGCCGTTGGCAACCTGTATGACAGCAAGAATCCCTAACACCGAGAAAATTCCGGAAATGACAAAGGCATATTTCCTCTTGCCCATAAAATCTATATGTGTATTTTTAATCAGTTCTAACATGACGCCTCCTCTGCAAGTTATAAACTAAATGCTCAGCTTCTTTACGTCGTGCCGGGAGTTAATCAGATCAAAAACCGCCTTGGTACCAATAAGGGCAGTAAAAAGATTGATCATAACTCCCAGACTCAGGGTCACGGCAAAGCCCTTGATCGGGCCGGTTCCGAACTGGAACAGGACCGCTGCAGTGATCAATGTCGTCACATGTGAATCAAAAATCGTCCAGAACGCCTTATGATATCCTGAGTCAACTGCAGACCTCGGAGGTTTCCCCGTACGAATTTCATCCCTGATACGTTCGAACATGAGGACGTTCGAGTCGACCGCCATACCGATGGCCAGGATAACACCGGCGATGCCAGGCAGGGTCAGGGTCGCGTTCAGTGATGCCATGGCACCAAAGAGCAGGATAATATTCAGCAGCAGCGCAAAATCCGCTATCACACCGGAGAGCCGGTAATAAATTACCATAAAAATAACAACCAAGACCGTCCCGATAAGGCCGGCCATGGTCCCCGCTGCAATCGAGTCTTCACCCAGCGACGGGCCAACCGTCACATTCTGGAGCATCTTGAGCGGTGCCGGAAGAGCACCTGCCTTCAGCACGATACTCAGGTCCTTGGCATCTTCCATCGAAAAGCTGCCGGTAATCTGGGCATTGCCTCCGGCAATCTTCTCCTGGATAACCGGGGCTGAGTATATGCTGTTGTCGAGGATGATAGCCATCCGTTTCTTGACATTTGCGCCGGTCACTTCTTCAAAGAGCCGGGCCCCTTCAGCATTGAATGATATCGATACATACGGTTCACTGAATCGTGAATCGAGGCTCACCTTTGCCTCGCTCAGGAGGTTCCCAGTCAGGGCAGCCTGCTTCTTCAGGAGAATCGGGAATTTTGTTGCAACCCCCGTCTCCTTGTTCACCTTTTTTTCAAAAAGGATTTCACTTCCGGCCGGAATCTTATCAGCAAGCTGGGCCAGAATCTTATCCTCATCGCCCGGGGCTATCGACTGCGGCAATTGAGCCGCAACCGGCGATTCATCATCAACAATCTTGAACTCAAGCTGTGCCGTCCTGCCCACCAGTTCTATCGCCCGGCGGGGGTCTTTCACCCCCGGCAGCTGCACCACGATCTCGTTCTCACCCTGACGGTGGATTGTCGGCTCAGAGACGCCGAACTGATCAATCCTGTTCCGTATTGTTTCAAGCGCTTGGTCAACTGCATTGTCCTTTATCCTGGTCATCTCTTTTGTTGCTATTTTCAGGGACAATGTCTGTCCCGACGAGGTGGAATCAAGCAAGGGGAAGTTCTCTTTGATAGCAGCAGCAATTTCCTGTGTTGAGGGTGCTACCTCAATCGCGGGCCCGTTTCTTTTTACATCGGCCTGGAACTTTTTCTTCCCCAGAAGTTCCTTGATCAAAAACGCATAGCGGTCTGTCGATGTCTCAACCGCCTTGTCACCTTCTACCTCGAAGACAAGGTGCAGCCCGCCCTGCAGATCGAGACCAAGGATGATACCCTTGTTAGGCATATTCTTCTTCCACCATTCCGGCATAGCCTTGAACAAAGGCGTATTAGGAAGAAAAAAGACCAGAGATATCAGTACGGTGAATCCTATAAGCAGGAATCTCCATAGTAAATTTTTTTTCATCGGACCTCCAAAAACAGGCTGAATTTATCTTTTGGTTTTACAACAAACAGGTGATGCATCATTGACAGGAAATACGGCAGGCTATTCGTCTTCGGAGCCCTGAAGACCAACGATATATCCTCTGCCAAATTTCACTCTAACGTTTTCTGCAACTTTGAGCGTGACCATATCCGGCCGGACTTCTTCAATCAGGCCATATATACCGCCGGAGGTTACGACTCTGTCGCCTTTTTTCAGGCCGTCGAGCATGGCCTTGTGCTCCTTTGCCTTTTTCTGCTGAGGGCGTATCATCAGAAAATAGAATATAGCAAAAATGAGAACGAGCGGCAGAAATCCCATCAAACCGCCGCCCTGACCGCCACCCTGAGCTGCGGGCCCCATTGCATGTGCAACTTCTGTAAACATGACATACACCTCCGGAAAAAATAGTTTTATAATATACCCTCTTTATGATGCTTTTGGCAAGGTTTGGCGTATATTGCACATTAATTCACAAAAAATGTTACCGAAAAAACATACGGAGAAAGGGTCAGTTTCATGCATGAACCCGACGAGGTAACCAGAATATAGGCGGTCCCAGTATATCGACGGTCTATGAATCGAAGAAGAGCACGTTCAACCTTATGGTCTTTGAGGACCTCCCTAAGATTATTTTGAGGAGTTCAGGGTGAAGGTTGTATAATAGAGCGATGAGCTACTCTGAAACGATAAAAAACGGATTCAGGATAATTAACAGCAGGTGGCAGCTGATCGTCGTGCAGGCAGCAATGATGCTTCTGAACTGCGCCGGCTTCTTCATTATTGTCGGGATACCTCTCGGGATCGCCTTTATCATCTTCGGACTTGACCTCACCGGCCTCGCTGGGGTGAAGGACATCATGGCGATTATCAAAAATCCGGCTGAACTGGTTTCAAAATATTTCGGACTGATTCTGATCATCATAGCCTGTTTTCTGTTTTACATCATCCTGGTCACCACAGCCGGTCTCTATGTCTTCAGCGGCTCTATCGGGATCATAGGGGGGGCCATCGCCGACCCCTCATCGAAATTCAGTTCAAAGAGTTTTTTCAGCGAGGCACGGCGGCTCTTTTTTCCGCTTATGTGGTATTCACTTCTCATCGGACTCATTTTCCTTGCCATCACGTTCTGCCTGAGCCTTATCGGCGGCGGAATTGCCGCAGTCGTCTCTATAGCGCGGAGTCAGGATTCCACTCTCGCTCTCTTTCTCGGGATATTCTTTTCTCTGGTCTTGGCGTTAATAGGGCTCAGCTCTATCCTCTGCACGCTAGCCGTAACGGTATACGGAATTGCTGTCCTTTATTTCAGGGGTGAAGGGTCCTTCGCGTCCTTCCGGACCGCCTTTCATTTTCTCTGGAACCGTCAGCAGGCCTTTTGGCTCTATGTAGTGCTTTTGACCGGCTATGTCCTTCTGAGCTTTTTTATCATGCTGATCGTGTACCCGTTTAATCTGATCCCGATCATCGGAACGATCATATCATTTCCGGTCCAGATACTCTCGTACATTGTGCAGAGTTATCTCGGACTCATAATCCTAGCGATTATTTTTAACTTCTATTATGAGTCTGAAATCCGGCAGAACCCTGCAGAGGAGATTCCAGCCGCGGAGGCAACGTCAGATTCCATGCATCGTGAAGATATTTCTGTTCCAGAAGCTCTTGAACCTGATCAATCTCTGCCGGAGATGGAGAAGAAGAAACAAGACGAACAGCAAAACGATCCTCAAACGCTGCAATAAGAGCGTTCTTTAGCGTGACTTCATCAAGTTCCGGCATGGTCTCCCTGATGCCTGCCATGCACCGCTGAAGATCATCTCTGGTGACCTTGCAGATCCTGAGCATCAGTTCTTCGTTATGCACATAGGGAATTGAACCCTGTTGCAGCAGGCCGTCGGCCCAGCGTTTCTGTGCAGCACCGACAATCTTCCGGCTGTTCACCTGCATCTCACCGTATGAGCATGACTGAAAGCACAGCGGGCTCCCGGCAAGCACCGTCCCGCGCTCACGCTGCTTCTTTGCGTCGGCCTGCAGGCCTATCCTCTGCAACGCCTGACAACATGCCTCGCTGATATTTCGGTAGCTCCTGAGTAGTCCCCCTGAAAAATAGTCCCCATCGGTCCTTGCTGAAAAACTATAGGTCAGTTCGTCATCATGCAGTATGGCCCTGCCACCGGTCGGTCTTCTTACAACAGGAATTCCCTGTTCCCGGCAGAAGACAAGATCAATGTCCGTAATCTTCTGAAAGCGCCCGAGAGTGACTGAGGAGGTCTTCCATCCATAGAACCGGAGGACCGGGGGGGAGGAGCCGCTGCGGACTGATACCGCTAACGCCTCATCCAGCGCCATATTATGCGCTGCATCGCAGTTCCCTGAGTCGATACATCGCCAGATTTCTTTCATGTATTTCTTTGACGTATCACAGCGGGGATAGATCAGGGGCTGACTGGAGCAGGGGAAAAGAAAGGCATGAGGAGATTGTTCAATACATATCTCTTCAATTGCAGCCTGTCAGCTCTCAGCAATGCCGAGTTTCTTGATCTTACGATAAAGCGTTGCCAAATCAACGCCAAGTTCGCGTGCAACCGCCTCTTTGTTCCCGTCATGCATACGGAGGGAATCTCTTATAATCTTCTCCTCGTAATACTCGAGTCTGTCCTTCAGGGTCTGAGCACCCCTCATGGACCGCTGATCTCGTATCTTGACCGCAAGTTCAGAAAGGCCTATACACTTAGAGTTTGCAAGAACAACTGCTCGTTCCATGACGTTGCGTAACTCGCGAATATTTCCGGGCCAGGAATAACTGTTCAACACCTCGAGGGCTTCATCACTGATGTCTGATACTTTTTTGCTGTTCTCTCTGCTGAACTTCTCGACAAAGTGCAGGGCAAGAACAGCAATGTCCTCTTTCCTTTCGCGCAGCGGAGGCACAGTTACCTCGATGACATTCAACCGATAGTAGAGGTCCTCCCTGAAAAGCCCCTTTTCAATCTGCTCTTCCAGTTGTTTGTTCGTCGCTGCTATAATTCTGATGTCAACGAAAAACGACTTTGTATCGCCCAGCGGCTGCACCTCCCCGGTCTCAAGCACCTTCAGGACTTTCGCCTGCAGGGCCATCGGCATATCCCCGATCTCATCGAGGAAAAGAGTCCCCTGGTCTGCCATCGTAATCAAGCCTTTCTTATCAGAAGCCGCGCCGGTAAAGGCCCCCTTGCGGTACCCGAAGAGCTCGCTCTCCAGCAGGTTTTCGGGGATCGCAGAACAGTTGATCGCAATGAACGGCTTGTCCTTTCGCTGACTGTTGGCATGCACAATCTCGGCGATGACCCCCTTCCCCGTACCGCTTTCTCCAAGGATAAGGATATTGCTCCGCGTCGGGATAACCTTTTCGAGCACCTCGAAAACCTTCTGGATCTGTGGTGAGCCGCCGACAAACTCGCGACTGCTGAACTTCTGACTGAGCTGCTGCCGGAGAACAATATTCTCCATCAGGACCTTCTTATGCTCAAGAAGCCGCCTTACCGTCATCTTGACATCTTCATTGATGAACGGCTTGACGATATAATCGCTCGCGCCTTTCTTCATCGCGGTGACCGCAGATTCAACCGAGGCAAAGGCCGTCATCATGACCATAATCAGGTTCGGGCTTATGACCAGTGCCCGGTCGATCAGTTCCATGCCGTCGATCCCCTCCATCTTCAGGTCGGTGATGACCAGATCAAAATCATTCGTCTCGATCTTTTTCAAGGCATCAAGCCCATTATGGGTCGTAACAACCTCATAGCCTTCCCGCGTCAGCAGAAACTCCAGCGCCCTTGCTATATCGCGTTCGTCGTCAACAACCATGATCTTATACTGATCAGCTTTCATAATATGGCAACCTCACTTTGAATATCGTCCCCCCCTCGGGCCTATTCTCCACCAGAATGTCCCCCTGATAGCTTTTTATAATATTATAGCTTACGGCCAGACCCAGGCCAGTACCCATATCCTTTGTCGTGAAAAAAGGATCGAAAATCTTCTCGATATATTCCGGAGATATACCAGTCCCCGTATCGGCAACCGACACCTCAAGCTCACCGCCCATATCCTGTGCTGCAATATCCAGATTACCGCCGCTCGGCATAGCATCGGCAGCATTGAGGATGATATTCATCAAGACCTGGATGAGCTGTGTCTCATCAACCGAAACAATCGGCAATCCCGTGGGGATATCGATCTCGATCGTAATATGCTTCATCCGCTTGTCGTACTTGACCAGGTCGAGCGTCTGCCGTACCAGGTCCTGGATATCGGCATGCCGCAGGTCGGTTGTCCGCGTTTTGGAAAAACTCGACATCTGACGCACGATATCGGCTATCCTGTTGATATGTTTTGCGATCGTATCAAGGCTTTCCTTTGTAAATTCGTCGTGGTCCATCTCCCGGAGAATCTGGACATAGGACGATATCGAGGTGAGGGGATTGCCTATCTCATGGGCAACGCCAGCAGATATGCGCGCCAGGGCTGAAAGCTTTTCAGAATGCATCATGCGTTCTTCCATACGCTTCATCTCGGTTATATCCTGAATCAGGACCAGCGCCTGAATCTGCCCTTCCGACGCAAAGACCGGAGTCGAGGTAATCTGAAAGTATCCCTTGCGGTTTTTGAAATCCCTAAAGACAACCTCCCGGGACATGCGGTTATCAGCTGATGCCCAGACAACATTCTCCCGGCCATAGATATCTGATAGTGTTATCGCAGCAGAGGCCTCCTTCCCTATCCAGTCCTGAATCGTCTTGTTCGCCCATACCGTTGAAACATGCTTCCGGTCGAATACGCAGAGTCCGCCTTCAATAGCACTGACGATCGCGTCGAGCTTTTCCTTCTCTTCTCGGAGTTCATCGGTCCTGCTCACCACCATCTCTTCGAGCCTCAGCGCATAATCCTGGATCTTGGTCTTGAGATTCACTTCTTCAGTGACATCGCTGCTCGACAGGATAATCCCGTCGATGACATTATGAATGACCAGAGGGTTAATGCTGATATTGAGATAGAGTGCCCTGCCGGATTTTACGTACGCATAGTTGCTGAGCCGGTGGCTTTTGCCTTCGAGGCACCGGGCAAGTACCTTTTGCATCATCTCCCTGTCCTTTTCGTGTTCGATGGGGAACACATCAAAGAAATTTTGTCCGATAAGCTCTTCCTTGGTGACGCCGCACAGCCTCTCCTCTGACGAGTTTACGGTCTTGATCAGCATCTGCAGATCAAGGACCATAATCTTGGACTCTGTGCTTTCGAGGAGGTTTTCAAGATAGTCCTTTGTCTGTAGTATCTCTTTTTCGAGCTGCTGCTGGGTCTCAAAATGTTTCGCCTTCTCCTCTGCCTTGATCCGCTGACGATTCATCGAAACAACGACAAAGGCAAAGGCAAGCGTTGTCAGGAAGATAGAGATCGAGAGGAGGGAGTGCAGCTGCATGCTTTTCCTGATGCTGAAGGTCACCTCTGAATATGGCATGGACACACAGATAATCCAGGATATCTGCGAAATGTTTGCACGGGCGAAGGCAATAATCTTGTCCTCTCCACGGGGTGCTATATATGAGCTGTAACCCTTGTCGTCGCTCCCCAGAATCTTCTTTTCAAGATCAAAAGACTGATGGCATTCGAAGCAAGTCTTGTCCGCGCGGTAGATATTCTTTCCGACCATGCCGGTTTGTGTCGGGTGATAGAGCAACGTTCCATTGCCATTCATCATCCAGGCATATCCCCGGGTTCCGGTCCTGATCGGCTCAAGAAATTTCCTGCTGATTGCGTCTATGGATATATCGATCAGGAGATATCCTTTCGCCGGATGTCCTTCCTGTGCGACTGGGGCTATCAGGACGAGTTTTCGCCCTTCCTCAACCATATCGTGAAACTGCAGCTCTCCCGGCTTAACAAGCCTGGCGATCTCGTAATGCTCGCGGTCGTCCTTATCAGCCGCCTTGCCTGAAGACTTAAAGATCACCTTCCCGTTATGGTCAAGAATCGTCAGTACCATGGTGGTGTCCTCGGCGATCTCGGAAAAGGTGTCTTTAACAAAGACTGTCATATTTTCAGGTGAAAGGCCGCGGAGGTATAGCAGGCGGGCAAACCTGAGGGTTTCGTCCTGGAGGTGATCAATCTCGTCGCTGATATTTTTTGCTACGGATTTGGCGATCAGCTGTTTTTCGCGACTGAATTGCTCGGCCATCTCGCTTTGGTAGCTCTGCTGAAAAAAAATGTTCAGCGTAATGATAATCGAGATAACAACAATGATGAGCCCGAACAGGGTAATATTAGTCTTCATATTCCTTTTACGATGACGTCACCGACAACTCCCGGGACGCACTCCATGACGGCATCTCTGTGTCGGGTATAAACCATAGCTACATGATAACAGATGGCAATATGAAAAGAAAAAACCCTGTGGACCTTCGGGACCACAGGGTTTTTTTCGGTATAAGCAGCGGTTACTCTTCTACTGCAGGAGCTGCAAAAATTGGTTTCAGCTCGCGCTTCACAAATGTATTTTTGTATCTGGCCATGCCTGTTCCGGAAGGGATGACCCGGCCCATGATCACATTCTCCTTCAATCCGCGCAGTTCGTCGACCATGCCGTTGATAGCGGCTTCGGTCAGAACACGCGTCGTCTCCTGGAACGATGCAGCAGAAACAAAACTGTCAGTCGTCAGCGACGCTTTGGTAATGCCAAGGAGAAGTGGCTTGCCCTGTGCCGGTGCTCCACCTTCGGCCTTGACCCTGGCGTTCTCCTCCTGAAAGAGCATCCGGTCTACCTGCTCACCTATCAGGTAGATGGTATCACCAGCGTCCTCAATCCTGACCTTCCTCATCATCTGCCTTACAATGACCTCGATATGTTTGTCATTAATCGAGACGCCCTGCAGCCGGTAAACCTTCTGCACTTCGTCAACAAGGTAGCTCTGGAGTTCCTTTGGTCCGAGGATGTCAAGGATGCTGTGAGGATTGACGGCACCGTCCATCAACGGCTCACCGGCCTTGACCCAGTCGCCTTCATGCACACTGACATGTTTGCCCTTTGGAATATCATACTCCTTGGTCGTTTCGCCACCTTTGACCACGACAACACGCTTCCCTTTCTGCGCCGCCTTAAACTCGACAATACCGTCAATCTCGGAAACAAGGGCCTGCTCTTTCGGCTTCCTGGCCTCAAACAACTCGGCAACCCTCGGCAGACCTCCGGTAATATCCTTTGTCTTGGTCGTCTCACGGGGAATCTTCGCCAGAATATCTCCGGGGAAGACCACGTCATTCTTGTCAACCAGCATATGTGCACCGGAAGGAAGCAGATAACTCGCCGGATTATTCGTGCCCGGTATTTTCAGTGTGGTATGAGACTGCTCATCCTTGATCGAAAGCCTCGGCCGCATATGCGACGGGTATTCTATGACGACCTTATGAGACAGGCCGGTCGTTTCGTCCACCTCTTCCTTGAACGTAACACCCTCGACAATATCGCCGAGCGCGATCTTTCCGCCGAGTTCTGTAAGGATCGGGGTTGAATACGGGTCCCATTCAACCAGCCGCTGTCCGGCCTCAACCCGCTTGCCCTCGGCAACCATCAGCTTTGCGCCGTAGACAACCGAGTACTTCTCCCGCTCCCGATTCTTGGAATCAGTAATGGCGATACTGCCGTTCCTGTTCATGACAACCAGGACGCCTTCGCGGTTCTTGACTGTGTTGATATTAATAAACTTTATCGTCCCGCCATGCTTTGCCTCAAGGACGGTCTGTTCAACGACCTTTGATGCTGTACCGCCAATATGGAATGTACGCATGGTCAGCTGCGTGCCCGGCTCACCAATTGACTGAGCGGCAATAATACCTACCGATTCACCGATCTCAATCGACTCACCGCGGGTCAGGTCTCTGCCATAGCACTTTGCACAGACGCCGAACTTGGACTGGCAAGTCAGCACAGACCGTATCTTGACCTTGTCAAATCCGGCCTCGATGATCCTGTCCTTCTGCTCCTCTTCGATCTCCTGGTTCCGCCTGACCGCAAACTCTTTTGTTTCAGGGTCCTTCAGGTCTTCGACAGAAAATCTGCCAAGGATTCTCTCCTCAAGCGGCTGAATGATCTCTCCACCCTCGATGAGGGAGACGACCGTAATCCCGTCCCTCGTCCCGCAGTCATCCTCGGTTATCAGCACGTCCTGTGCAACATCGACAAGACGACGCGTCAGATATCCCGAGTTCGCCGTCTTGAGGGCGGTGTCAGCAAGCCCCTTACGGGCACCGTGCGTCGATATGAAATACTGGAGAGGCGTGAGGCCCTCTCTGAAGTTTGCCGTAATCGGTGTTTCGATGATCTCTCCGGACGGCTTTGCCATAAGACCTCTCATGCCGGCCAGCTGCCTGATCTGCGCGGCGCTGCCTCGTGCACCGGAGTCTGCCATCATGAAAATGCTGTTGAACAGACGTTTTTCCTGAAGCTCTTCCTCTGTAGCAACATGCTCGTCGTCAGCACCCAACTCCTTCATCATTTCATCGGCGATCCGTTCGGTAACGTTCGCCCAGATATCAATGACCTTATTGTAGCGCTCGCCCTGGGTGATAAGTCCGTCAGCATACTGCTTCTGCACTTCCATCACATCAGCCTCTGCAGCATGTATCATCTCAGGCTTCTTTGAAGGTATATGCATATCTGCCATGCAGATCGATATGCCGGATATGGTTGCATAGTGGAACCCGAGCTTCTCGAGGTTGTCGAGGAAAACAACGGTCGCACGTTTGCCGCCCTTTTTGTAGGAAAATTCTATGATCTTGGAAAGTTCCTTCTTGGTCATGTCCTTATTGATCATCGCAAACGTTATTTCCGCGGGAACTATCTCATAGAAGATAATCCGTCCTGCGGTCGTCTCGACGAACTCACCGTTCATGCGGACCTTAATTCTGGCATGCTCGCTCAGCTGTCCGGCATCATAGGAAATCCTGACATCCTCGGGGCTTCCAAAGCTTTTCCCCTCGCCGAATGCATTTTTTCTCTCTTTCATCAGATAGTAGATGCCGAGAACCATGTCCTGCGTCGGCACCACAATAGGCTTGCCGTTTGCGGGTGAAAGGATGTTGTTGACCGACATCATCAGCACCCTGGCCTCGATCTGGGCTTCGATCGACAACGGCACATGCACCGCCATCTGGTCACCGTCAAAGTCCGCATTAAAGGCGGTACAGACGAGCGGATGGAGTTTGATCGCCTTGCCTTCAACCAGGACAGGATCGAACGCCTGAATGCCGAGCCGGTGAAGGGTCGGGGCCCGGTTCAGGAGGACAGGGGTTTCCCTGATGACCTCCTCGAGTGCATCCCAGACCTCCGGAGTCTCCTTCTCAACGAGCTTCTTCGCCGCCTTGATCGTCGTCGCATGCCCTTTTTCTTCCAGCTTGTTGAAGATAAACGGCTTGAAGAGTTCAAGCGCCATGCGCTTCGGGAGCCCGCATTGGTGGAGCTTCAGTTCGGGACCGACAACAATAACAGACCGGCCAGAATAATCGACGCGTTTACCAAGCAGGTTCTGCCTGAAACGTCCCTGTTTGCCCTTGATCATATCGCTCAGGGATTTCAACGGCCTCTTCGTGGCTGTCTTCAGGACCTTTGATCTGCGGCCATTATCAAAAAGTGCGTCGACAGCCTCCTGGAGCATCCTCTTTTCATTCTTGATGATAACGCTCGGGGCCTTCAGTTCGACCAGCCGCTTAAGCCTGTTATTCCTGTTGATGACCCTGCGATAAAGGTCATTCAGATCTGAGGTGGCAAAACGTCCGCCTTCGAGCGGGACAAGCGGTCTCAGGTCCGGAGGAAGAACCGGTATAACATCCATGATCATCCAGTCTGGTTTGTTTTCCGATTTTCTGAATGCCTCGACCACTTTCAATCTCTTGGTAAGCTTCTTTTTGACGCCAATCGATACAGCATCTTTTATCTTCAACTTGAGCTCAACCGCCAGGGCCTCAAGGTCTATCATCTTGAGCAGTTCCCTGGCCGCCTCGGCCCCCATGCCTGCCTTGAAGCGGGTGCCGTATTCCATGATTCTTTTCTTGTATTCCTCGTCGCTGAGAAGTTCCTTCGCCTTGAGCGGTGTATCCCCGGGATCGATGACAATATAGCTTTCGAAATAGAGCACCTTCTCAAGATTCCGCATCGTCATATCAAGAAGAGTTCCGATCCGGCTGGGAACCCCTTTGAGAAACCAGATATGGGCAACCGGGGTCGCCAGCTCGATATGTCCGAGCCTTTCGCGCCTGACCTTCGACTGAATGACTTCGACGCCGCACTTGTCACAGACAATGCCCCGGTGCTTCATTCTCTTATATTTGCCACATATGCACTCCCAGTCCTTTATCGGACCGAAAATCTTTGCGCAGAAAAGGCCGTCTCTCTCAGGTTTGAATGTGCGGTAATTTATCGTTTCAGGCTTCTTGACTTCGCCATAGGACCACTCACGGATCCTCTCGGGAGAGGCAAGTTTGATTCTTATCGCCTCGAAGTCTGTCGGATTTTTTGGTTTTTGGAATATGGCGTAAATGTCTTCTGCCATTCTATTCCCCCTTCTTCTTTTTCTCCAGAAGCTCCACGTCAAGGCCAAGGCTCTGAAGTTCTTTGATTAATACATGAAACGACTCGGGAACGCCGGGCTCCAGTGTTGCATCGCCCTTAACGATCGCCTCATACATCCGTGCTCTTCCGGTCACATCATCGCTCTTCACGGTCAGGAACTCCTGAAGCGTGTATGCTGCCCCGTATCCTTCCAGTGCCCAGACTTCCATCTCGCCTAGTCTCTGCCCTCCGAACTGGGCCTTGCCGCCGAGCGGCTGCTGGGTAACCAGTGAATATGGCCCGATTGACCTGGCATGAATCTTATCGTCAACCAGGTGATGGAGCTTAAGCACATAGGTATATCCAATAGTCACCGGCCGCTTGAAGCGCTCTCCGGTCTTCCCGTCCCGCAACCAAATCTGTCCGGGGGGCGTGTCCTCTGCTTTGCTCGCGTCTTCTTCTATATTATCAAAGCGCGTGTCGCGGCCCGGTATCCGGGTTGTCATCTTTGCATCTTTCAGCATCGCCCGGATTTCGGATTCTTTTGCCCCTTCAAAAACCGGGGTCGCCACATGCAGGCCGAGCATCTTTGCTGCAAGACCGAGATGCGTCTCAAGAATCTGACCGACGTTCATACGTGAAGGAACACCCAGCGGGTTCAGNNAGGACCATCGCGACAACACCCTTGTTTCCGTGGCGTCCCGCCATTTTGTCGCCTATCTGCACCTTCCGCTTCATCGCGATATACACTTTGATCAGTTTATTGACTCCCGGAGGAAGCTCGTCTCCCTTGCGAACCCTGTCAACCTTCTCATCATATTTAGACTCGAGTTTCTTGACATACTCATTGGCACCACTGTTTGCAGCCTCGATCTTTTCCTGAACACCTGCATTTTCGACCTTGATCCTGATCAGATGATCATCCTTGACATTCTCGATTTGCTTTTCGGTAATGAGCTTCCCTTTGGTGACGATAAATTCTTTTGTCTTGGGGTGCCTGACGTCCTCAGCTGCGCGCTGACCTGCCAGCAGTTCACGGATCTTGCTGAACTTCTCCTCCTTGAGGACCTTGATTTCATCCTGCAGATCTCTCTGGAGTTTCTGTATTTCGTCTTCTTCAATGCTCTTGGCCCGGGCATCCTTGGTAATGCCCTTGCGAGAAAAGATGCGCACGTCCACAATGGTCCCCTCGATGCCGGGGGGAACATACAGGCAACTTTCCTTCACCTCTTCAGCCTTTTCACCAAAGATCGCCCGCAAGAGCTTCTCTTCCGGAGTAAGCTGCGTCTCACCTTTCGGCGTCACCTTGCCAACGATAATATCCCCGGGCTTCACCTCTGCTCCGATTCTGATAACACCGCTTTCATCAAGGTCCTTCAAGGCCTCTTCCCCAACATTGGGGATATCACGGGTGATCTCCTCAGACCCGAGTTTCGTCTCGCGGGCCTCGACCTCAAACTCCTCTATATGCACAGAAGTATAGACATCTTCCTTGACAAGCCGTTCACTCAGCAGTATCGCATCCTCAAAGTTATAGCCGCCCCAAGGCATAAAAGCGATAAGGACATTCTGGCCCAGGGCAAGTTCCCCAAGGTCTGTCGACTGTCCGTCGGCAAGGATATCTCCTTTTTCAACCATGTCCCCGACGTCAACAATGGGTCTCTGATTGATACAGGTTGCCTGGTTTGACCGCATAAACTTTATGAGATTATATATATCAACCCCGCTCTCGCTGCCTAAAGCCCTTACAACAATTCTGGATGCATCAACACTCTCGATCCTGCCGGCCCTTTTCGCCATAACAAGTGCACCGGAATCTCTTGCAGCAACATGTTCCATTCCCGTTCCAACGATCGGCGCACTCGGGTTAAGGAGCGGCACTGCCTGACGCTGCATGTTCGAGCCCATCAGGGCCCTGTTCGCATCGTCGTTTTCCAGGAAAGGAATGAGCGCTGCAGAAATACCGACTACCTGCTTCGGCGAAACGTCCATATACTGGATCTCCTGCGGGGTCACCATCCTGAAGTCGCCACCCTGTCTGGATGACACTGAATCGCCGATGAGATAGCCTTTTTTGTCAACAGGTGACGTCGCCTCGGCGATAATGTATTTTTCACCGTCTATTGCGGTGAAATGCTCTACTTTTTCAGTGACTTTGCCGTTTTCGACTTTCCTGTACGGGGCTTCGATAAACCCGTAATCATTTACGCGGGCATACGATGCCAGTGAAGTTATGAGACCTATGTTCGGCCCTTCCGGGGTCTCGATAGGGCATATTCTGCCATAGTGGGTCGGATGGACGTCGCGGACCTCGAATCCTGCCCGCTCCCTGGTCAAACCGCCGGGTCCGAGGGCAGAAAGCCGCCGCTTGTGGGTAATCTCGGACAAAAGATTTGTCTGGTCCATAAACTGGCTGAGTTGACTCGAACCGAAAAACTCCTTGATCGCGGCCATGACCGGCTTTGAGTTGATCAGGTCGTGCGGCATTGCCGCTTCGAGCTCTGTCAGCGTCATTTTTTCCTTGATTGCCCGCTCCATGCGGACTAATCCGATCCTGAACTGATTTTCGAGCAGCTCCCCGATGCCGCGGATTCTCCTGTTGCCGAGATGATCGATATCATCAACCTCTCCCTTGCCCGTCCTGAGGCTCAGAATATAGCGGACAATTTCGATAATATCCCTGTCCGTCAGCACCTTTGTCTCCAGAGGTGTGTCCAGACCAAGTCGTTTGTTCAGCTTCAGCCTTCCTACAGGGGAGAGGTCATACCGCTTCGGGTCAAAGAAAAGACCGTTGAAGAGATCGCGTGCCGCCCTAATCGTCGGCGGTTCACCCGGTCTGAGTTTCTTGTAAATTTCAATCAGCGCCTCTTCCTGATTATGCACCTTGTCTGTCAGGAGTGTATCGCGCAGCGATGACAAATAGTGGACGTTGTCGATAAACAATAGATTAAGCGTATCTATTTTCAGGGCAAGGACTTTTTCAAACGACTCTGCACTGAGGATTTCGTTCCCCTCAAGGATCACCTCCCCGGTCTTCGGGTCGACAATGTCCCTGAGCGTTATCCTGCCGACAATTTCTTCTTTGGTGATCGGAATGGTTTTGATCCCGGCCGCCTCCATCTTCCTGATTGCACTCTTCGTGATCTTGCTGCCTTCCTTGACGATTACCTCTTTATTATCAGGCGCAACGATATTCTTTAAGGCCTTCTGACTGACCAGCACTTCACTGACCCCAATGGAGAAATCATTGCTGCCTTTCAGCATAATCGTATCAACCGGATAAAACGTCTTCAACAGGTCTTCGTTCGAATAGCCGAGGGCCTTCAGCACAATCGTTGCCGGGAGCTTCTTCCGGCGGTCTATCCTGACATAAAGGATGTCTTTGCTGTCGAATTCAAAATCCAACCATGACCCGCGTGACGGGATCACCCGCGCTGAATAGAGCAGTCTGCCGCTCGCATGGGTTTTGCCTTTATCGTGGCTGAAGAAAACACCTGGGGAGCGGTGCAGCTGGCTGACGACCACCCTCTCAGTCCCATTGATGATAAATGTGCCTGTATCGGTCATCAGCGGCATTTCGCCTATATAAACTTCCTGCTCTTTGGCCTCTTTCAGCCTCTTCTTGCCTGCGGCATCGGCCTCGAACAGGTTTAATTTCACTCTTATTTTGATTGGAGCAGCATAGGTTGTCCCTTTCTGCAGGCATTCCCTGACGGTATACTTCGGTTCTCCGACCGTATACCCGATAATCTCAATCTCCGCCGTCTCGTTATAGTCGGTAATCGGAAAAACACTCTGAAGTGCTGCCTGGAGTCCGGTGTCCTCGCGCTGACTCCCGATAACATCCTTCTGCAGAAATTTGTCATAAGACCGCTTCTGTATCTCGATAAGGTTTGGCACTTCAAGGAATTGAGGAACCTTTCCAAAACTCTTTCTTTCTCTAAGTACCTTTGCCATATGTCTCCTTCTGTTTAAAAAGATGCGGAAAAACGATAAACCGGGGACAAGAAGAGACGTGCTCTCCTCATCCCCGCTCTCCGGTTCATCGGATATGAGCCAAAAAACTACTTAATTTCGACGGATGCTCCCTGCTCTACGAGTTTCTCCTTCATGGAAGCAGCCTCTTCTTTTGTCACACCGGCCTTAACCGTCTTCGGTGCACCATCAACAAGGTCCTTGGCCTCTTTCAGCCCAAGCCCGGTCAGTTCTCTGACCACCTTAATCACCTGGATCTTCTTGTCTCCTACGCCGGTGAGCATAACATCAAAGCTGGTCTGCTCCTCTGCGGCTGCCGCTGCGGCTGCCGGGGCTGCGGCTGCAACGGTAACAGGGGCTGCGGCAGTCACGCCGTAGCGTTCCTCAAACTCCTTGATGAACTTCGACATATCAAGAATTGTCATCGTATCGATAAATTCAAAAACCTGTTCCTTTGTAATTGACATAAATCTAAGCCTCCTTTGTAATCATATTCAATATGTATTTATTGTTATTATGTAGTTACTGTTTCGTTTGCTTTTTTCTTGCTCAACGCATCAAGGGCATACGCAAAGCTCGTGACCGTCGCGTTCAGAGA
This sequence comes from Nitrospiraceae bacterium, assembly GCA_003153275.1. Taxonomy (GTDB): domain Bacteria; phylum Nitrospirota; class Thermodesulfovibrionia; order Thermodesulfovibrionales; family UBA6898; genus PALSA-1316. The sequence goes on from PLXX01000141.1 coordinate 45,693, forward strand.
GCCGGCAAGCTTTGTCGCCGGGGCCTGAAAAACGCCGGCAAGCATCGAGAGCAGAATCTCGCGCGGCGGCAGATCCGCAATCTCCTTGACCTGCTGCAGATTGCAGAATCTGCCTTCAACAACAGCGCCCTTCACCTTGAGCTTGTCGTTGCCCTTGGCAAACTCCAGTACCTTCTTCACGACAAGGACCGGATCGTCGTATCCGATAGCTATTCCGACCGGACCCTTAAACGAGTCTGCTGCGACGGAGACACCTGTTTCCTCCGCGGCAATCTTCGCAAGGGTGTTCTTTACAACGCCGTAGTCGAGTGATGACTTCCTGAGCATCCCTCTTAAAACGGTAAGCTCAGCAACAGACATCCCCTGGTAGTCGGTAAGAACAACTGCCTTTGCCCGTGAAAATTTCTCCTTAAGGTCAGCGATTAGTACTCCTTTTTCTTGCTTATTCAGTTTTGACCTCCTTTCCCAGAGACACTGGTAGAGAAATGGGAAATAGAAAATAGAAAATGAGGACACCCTCGGTCTGTACCGATTTTCTTCTTCCTCATCTCTTACTTCTTACGTTCGCATTAGCCTCGGCAGGCCAGGCCCTGCATGTACTACAGCCGGAATTAAGTCAAGCGCCTGCTGTCTCTGACTAAATATAGAGCAGACATAATGCCTGCTGTCGTATAAAAACTACTTGCCTGATGCGACTGAACTAACGTCGATCCTGAGTCCCGGTCCCATCGTTGACGAGACGCAGAGCTTTTTCAGGTACTTCCCCTTGCTCGTTGACGGCTTTGCCCTGCTGACAGCTTCGATGATCGCACGGGCATTTTCAAGCAGCTTCTGCTTGTCGAATGAAACCTTGCCGATCGGGACGTGAATAACCCCGGCCTTCTCTGTCTTGTATTCGACCTTNNCCGACCACACCCATGATGTCAGGCGTTGCGACAACTTTATCGAAATCAAACCAGCCCTTGGTGATCTTTTCGACCAGATCATCGGCACCGACATGATCAGCTCCGGCATCACGCGCCTCTTTCTCCTTCTCGCCCTTGGCAAAAACAAGTACTCTTACCGTCTTGCCGGTCCCATGAGGGAGGACAACCGTGCCACGTACCATCTGGTCGGACTTCCGCGGGTCTACCCCGAGGTTGAAGGCCAGATCAACGGTTTCATCAAACTTGGCATAAGCAGATGCCTTGACCAGCACAACCGCCTCGTCAAGAGAATACTCCTTGTCTTTCTCTATCTTTTCTGCTGCTGCATTCATCTTCTTTCCCATAAAAACCTCCGATTAATCTACAACGTCAACGCCCATACTCCGGGCAGTGCCCGCGATGATCCTGACCGCCTCATCCACAGAATATGCGTTGAGGTCAGGCAGCTTTGTCTGCGCTATCTCTCGCACCTGTGCTGAGGTAACCTTGCCCACCTTGTCCTTGTTAGGCGTACCCGAACCCTTCACGACACCGGCTGCCTTCTTGATAAGCTCTGATGCCGGCGGAGTTTTGGTGATAAACGTGAACGTCCTGTCAGCATAGATCGTCATCACGATCGGGATTATTGTATCACCCAAGCTCTGCGTCTGAGCATTAAACGCCTTGCAAAACTCCATAATATTGACGCCATGCGGTCCCAGAGCCGGACCCACCGGAGGCGCAGGAGTTGCCTTCCCTGCCACTATCTGAAGCTTTACCTGGCCTACAACCTGTTTCTTACCCATCTCTCTTAATCCTCCTGCCTTTTTCTATCCGTGCAGCCTAATTCTTTTCAACCTGGAAAAAATTAAGCTCAACCGGAGTCTGCCTGCCGAAAATACTCACCATAACACGAAGCCTTCCGTGGTCCATATCAACATCATCAACCAGACCGTTGAAATTGCTGAACGGTCCGTCGATAATTCTGACGCTCTCACCCTTCTGGAACTGGGTCTTGACCTGCTGCACCGGCCCTTTCTCGAGCTGTTGCATGATGATCTCAACCTCTTCCTCAGGGATCTGCACCGGATGCTGCCCCCCGACGAAGCCGGTCACACGCGGCGTGCTCTTGACCAGATGCCAGGTCTCATCGTCCATCTCCATCTCGACGAGTATATACCCGGGATAGAATTTCTTGTCGCTCTCTTTCTTTTTGCCGCCTTTCAGTTCGACAACCCGCTCAGTCGGGATAAGGATCTTTGAGATCCGGTCCTGTATCCCGAGGGCTCCAATCTTTTCCTCGATCGATATCCTGACCTTTTCTTCAAAGCCTGAATAGGTATGCACAACGTACCAGTTTTTTGCCATGATATTACCTGAGTGCCATGCCGACGAGCCTGGTAAGCCCAAGGTCGACCAGACCGAGGAACATCGATATTACGATGACCGTGATGATAACAATCCACGTAGACCCGATCAACTCTTCCCTGTTCGGAAACACGACCTTTTTGAACTCACTCCTGACTTCTTTGAAAAACTGTTTGATCTTCTCCATAATATTCAGCAATCCTCTTTCAAGACTGGCAGGCCAGGAGGGATTTGAACCCCCATCCCTCGGATTTGGAGTCCGATGCTCTAGCCGTTAGAGCTACTGGCCTATATCCAAAATAGTAATTAGCACCCGGTGACTGGTGACCGGCCCGTGTATTGATGCATGCCGGGTCCCCCATCACTTTTTGTCGGCTTATGCCTTTGTCTCCTTATGCGGAGTGTGGCTTCTGCAATGTCTGCAATATTTCTTCCGCTGGAGCTTGTCCGTTGTGTTCTTCTTGTTCTTCATCGTTGAATAATTCTTGTTTTTGCACTCAGTGCACTGGAAAAGAAATATATCTCTCATGCTATCACCTCAGTAACGACGCCGGCACCGACCGTTCTGCCGCCCTCTCTGATCGCAAACCGGAGTTCTTTCTCCATCGCGATCGGCGAAATAAGCTCCACCGTCAGTCCCACGTTGTCTCCGGGCATCACCATCTCCACCCCTTCAGGCAGCTGCGCTACTCCCGTCACGTCCGTCGTCCTGAAATAGAACTGCGGCCGGTATCCCTTGA
>PLXX01000122.1 GCA_003153275.1 Nitrospiraceae bacterium
CTCGCGTCCTTCCCTGCGCGCGCAATTCTGATCTTTCGGTCAGCAAGCCTGTCAGCGTCAAATGCGTGGAGCGGGTGCCCGAACGCAAGCAGAATGTAATTGGTAACATCGACAATATTATTGATGGCCCTGATGCCGCATTTTTCGAGCCTGGCCTTCATCCATCCAGGCGATTCGCACACCGTCACCCCGCTTACCTGTCTGCCTGCATAACGGCCGCAGAGGTCCTTATGGACGATCTCAACGCTTATATCGGATGCGGGAAGATTGGGGCCTGGATCGGCAGTAGGAAGAGTGAGAGGCAGCCGAAAAGCGGCTGCTACCTCGCGGGCAACGCCCATAATGCTGAGACAATCCGGCCTGTTCGGTGTGACATTGACCTCGAAGACAGAATCACCGTCAATCGTCTCTATCCCCTCAATCTCAAGTCCAGCCATGGTTAAGCGGTCTGCAACCTCCTGCGGTGAAGCAGTAACCGCGACAAACTCTTTTATCCAGTCAAGTGAAACACGCATGATTTATCCTTAAAATTGCCTTAAAAATCTGAGGTCGTTTTCGAAAAAAAGCCTAAGGTCATCAATTCCATATTTGAGCATGGTAATCCGCTCAACACCCATGCCGAACGCAAATCCGGAGAATTCGTCAGGGCCATATCCGGCCATCTCAAAGACCCGCGGATTTACCATGCCGGAGCCGAGAATCTCAAGCCAACCGGTCGTCTTGCAGATCCTGCAGCCCTTGCCTGAACAGAAGATGCAGCCGATATCGACCTCAGCGCTGGGCTCGGTAAATGGAAAATAGCTCGGCCTGAATCTTACAGGGGTATTCTTTCCGAAAAGGTTATGGATAAAAAGTGCAAGCAGCCCCTTAAGGTCGCTAAGCGAGACGTCCGTGTCGACCATAAGTCCCTCAACCTGATGAAACATGGGTGTGTGCGTGACGTCAGAGTCGCAGCGATAGACTTTACCCGGTACAATAATCCTGAGCGGCGGCCGCCTCTTCTCCATAACTCTGACCTGCACCGGCGAGGTATGAGTTCGCAAAACAACATCAGGGGAGACATAAAACGTATCCTGCATGTCCCGGGCCGGATGGTCCTTCGGGATATTGAGTGCCTCGAAATTATAATAATCGAGTTCGACCTCGGGCCCTTCTTCGATGCCAAACCCCATCGATAGAAAGATACCCTTGATCTCTTCGAGTATCTGGGTGATGGGATGGGATCTGCCGAAAAGGCCTGGCCTGCCAGGAAGGGTTATGTCGAGCCGTTCTGCGAGAAGTCTCTTCTCCTGCTCGTCTTCCTTGAGCGACATCTCGCGGGCATCGAGTCCGGATTCTATAAACTCTTTTATCTCATTCAGCTTCTTGCCGAAGACCGGCCTTTGATCAGTTGAAACAGAAGAAAGGGATTTTAACTGTGCCGTTAAAATCCCTTTCTTTCCTGAGTATTTATTGCGGACCTGTTGCAGGTCTGACAGGTTCTGCACCGAAGCAAGTTCGGTCTGATAAGATTCTTTTAGCGCAACAAGGTCATCCACCGCGTCTTAGGAAGCAAGCTTTGCCTTCACCGTCTCGGCAATAGAACTGAACGCAGACGGATCGTTGTAGGCCAGGTCTGCAAGCGCCTTTCTGTCGAGTTCAATCTGTGCCTTTTTCAGCCCATGAATAAACTGGCTGTAGTTCAGCCCCATACTCCGAACGGCAGCACTAATCCTGGTTATCCAGAGAGCCCTGAACTCCCGCTTCTTGACCTTGCGGTCACGGTATGCATATTGAAGACCTTTATCAACGGTCTCGGAAGCGACCTTGAACAGACGGCTTTTCGCGCCGTAATATCCCTTGGCCCTTTCAAGGATCTTCTTGTGTCTCTGTCTTGTCTTAAATCCACCTTTTGCCCTTGGCATTGTTTCCTCCTGAAAAAGAACTGCAATAAGACCAGCCCACCCGGGGGAGGACCGGCTTAATAGTCCCTGATTTTAATATATTAACCGTATGGTAATAGTTTCTTTATATTATCTTTATCAGTCTTGGCTACCAACGTGCTCTGCCTGAGATTTCTCATCCTCTTGGGAGACTTGCTCGTCAAAAGATGGCTCGTGAACCCTTTGCCCCTTTTGACCTCTCCTGTTGCCGTAATCTTGAACCGTTTTGCTGCTCCTTTATGAGTCTTCATCTTCGGCATAGCTTCCTCCAGAACATTAAATAACCTGTATTGTGCAAATAGACTTAATATTATACATAAATGAACGAATAATTTCACGGAAATCAGGGAGATGCGTTAATTTATAATAAATAACGAGTCAGTGTTATACTAAATCAATTAATAACTACACAAAACCTGGAGGCCTTATGAAGAAAAGCATTACCATCCTGCCACTGCTTGTCATCGTTCTATGCGGCGTTCTGTACGGAATTCTAGGCGAGTTTCTGAATACAGGTTCTGCGTCAGCCGCGGCTACGTCCGATCGTATAACCTGGGTTTCCCTTCAAGATGGGGTAAACAGGGCCAAAACAGAAAAAAAGGCGATGATCGTCGACTTTTTCTTCGGCCCGGAATGCCCCAGATGCGCCAAACTCCAGAAAGATGTGTATGACAACCCAGCCATCGCAAAAAAGATCATGGACGACTTTGTGCCCATTCGTATCGACCTGACGAAGAAATTGACAAAAGACGAAAAGGCACTCGGTAAAAAATATGATTATAAAGACGACTGCCTGCTTATCTTCCTGGACTATGAAAATAACCTTATTAAGGATAAAACAGGAAAGAAGCTCTGCTTTATTGACAAAGTCGAGCCGGATGATTTCATCGCATATCTGGACCATATAAAGAGTACGTATTATCTGAAAAAGAACCAGTAAGCTATAACAACAAAGCCTGCTACCCGATACCCGAACATCGGGCACAGGCAAACCAAGAGGACGCCTCGCACTGTTGTATTGCCGGAGTGCATCATGCATCATGTGATGGAGTTTGACAACGCCTCTTAGTATAGGTTAGTATTATGTTCAATAGATGACGCGGGATGGAGCAGTCTGGTAGCTCGTCGG
>PLXX01000037.1:0-128 GCA_003153275.1 Nitrospiraceae bacterium
TTTACGATCATGCTTGCGCTTCTCATGGTCAGCACGCTGCGGTTTCATGGAGTGAAGGAGCTTGACTTCAGGGAACGGAAACCCTTCTGGGTGCTGATAGTGTTTGTCCTTATTCTGTTTGTATTTCT
>PLXX01000037.1:183-6999 GCA_003153275.1 Nitrospiraceae bacterium
GACAGCTGGTACGACTGGGTGTCGACGTTATCGAGGCTGGATTTCCGATCGCATCGCCGGGCGATTTTGACGCGGTCAAAAGGATTGCGAACGAGGTACAGGGTGCGGTGATTGCAGGACTTGCCAGGGCAAAGGAAGAGGATATCAAGAGTGCCTGGGAAGCAGTTCGGGATGCTTCGAAACGGAGAATTCATACCTTTCATTCCACGTCTGATATTCACCTGAAATATCAATTCAGGGTCAGCCGGGAGGAGGCGCTTAAGCGCTCGGTCGAGATGGTAGCCTATGCCCGGAGTCTTGTGGACGATGTGGAGTTTTCTCCGATGGATGCGACCAGAACTGATATTCCCTACCTCATAGAGGTGGTCGAGGCAGTAATTGAGGCTGGTGCATCAACAGTCAATATTCCGGATACGGTCGGCTATACAGCCCCGGCGGAATTCGGAAGTCTTATCAGGAAAATCAAGGAGAGAATCGGTGAACGAGCGGTTATCTCTGTCCACTGCCATAACGATCTCGGCATGTCGGTTGCCAATTCGCTTGCGGCCATACTGAACGGTGCCGAGCAGGTTGAATGCACCATTAACGGAATCGGCGAGAGGGCGGGAAACTGTTCAATGGAAGAAGTTGTCATGAACCTGGTGACCAGGAAGGATTTTTACAAGGCGAAGACAAATATCAGGACAAAGGAAATTATCCGCACGAGTCGTCTTCTTACGCGCATAACCGGCATGCAGGTGCAGGCTAACAAGGCGATCGTCGGAGCCAATGCCTTTGCCCATGAGTCCGGCATCCATCAGGACGGGTTGCTGAAGGAGAAGGTGACGTATGAAATTATCAAACCCTCTGATATTGGACTCAAGGAGACCGAACTCGTTCTTGGAAAGCATTCCGGACGACATGCTTTCAAAGCCCGTATCAAAGAGCTGGGTTATGAACTCAGCAACAACGAGATAGAGATTTCCTTCGAGAAGTTCAAACGTCTGGCAGACCAGAAGAAGGACATCTACGATGAGGATCTCGAGGCTTTGGTATCTGAAGATGTCGGCAAGATTCCCGCGGTTTACAGCATCGTTGATCTTTCCATTACCAGCGGCATGAGCGTCAGGCCTACCGCTGCCCTGAAACTGGATGTGAAAGGAAAGGTTGTCGACAGCGTTGAGCACGGCGACGGGCCGGTTGATGCGGTCTATCGCGCGATAGTCGCAGTCACGAAGACGAAGAGCAGGCTCCTGAAGTTCGAGGTCAAAAGCATTACCGGAGGCACTGACGCGCTCGGGGAGGTGTTGGTCTCGCTTGAAGAGGGCAGCAGAAAGGCCCGGGGACAGGGAGCGGACACGGATATTATTGTTGCGGCGGCAAAGGCGTATGTGAATGCGCTAAATAAGCTGGCTGCAAGAAAGCGATAGATAATGAAAACAGCACGAGACATTATGACGACTGCAATATTGACGGTCAGCCCTGATACAACAGTCGGAGAGTTGGGTCGTCTGTTTCTTGATAAGGGGATAAGCGGCGCGCCGGTTCTTGATGCTGAGGGCCATCTTTTCGGCGTTGTTACTGAAAACGACCTGATCCGTCAAAACAGGAGATTCCATATACCGACGGTTATCAGGCTTTTTGACGCCTTCATTCCGCTTGAAGGTTCTACCTCGATTGAGGAAGAGATCCGGCAGATGTCTGCGTCAAAGGTATCTGATATCTGCACAAGACAGGTGATCACGGTCGGGCCTGATGCCAGCCTTCAGGACATTGCGACTATCATGTTCGAAAAAAAAATTCATCTCATCCCGGTCCTGCAGGAGGGTAAGCTAGCAGGCATTATCGGCAAGATAGATATAATAAGAGGTACAATGGGTGAGGGTCAGAAGCGATAGCCCTGCGGGGACTGAACAGACAGGGCAAAAGATAGGGAAATGTCTGAGACCCGGAGATATTGTCTGCCTGTATGGTGACTTGGGGGCCGGCAAGACAACGCTGGTCAGGGGTATAGCCTCGGCGTTTGGCATTTCAGGCAGGGACATTACCAGTGCGAGTTTTACCGTTATTGCAGAGTATCCGGTTAGTCCTTCCTTTTACCATATTGACCTGTATCGTATAAAAAGCCCCAATGATCTTGACAGTACGGGCATATGGGACCTGCTCGGGGGAGATGCAATATCCGTGATCGAATGGGCAGAGAATTTGGGCGATATCACCGGGCAGCGTGGAAATATTATCAGGATACGATTGTCTGACAGCGGTAGTGATACCAGGGAAATTATGATTGAAGGGATCCATGAAGACACTTGGAATAATCTGTAAGCGATCACGGTCGGAGACCGCTGAGATGGTGCGCGAGCTTGTCCCCTGGCTGAAGGAACGCGGTTTTGAGTCGCTTGTTGAGGACGTGACTGCTGCCCAGATCGGGATCAGGGGATTTTCACATGATGTGATAGCAGCATCCTCAGACATGATTCTTGTGTTGGGAGGCGATGGTACGATGCTTCGGGCGAGCCGACTTGTTGCCGAGAAGGGTACGCCGATCCTCGGGGTCAATCTCGGTACGTTGGGGTTTATTACCGAAGTCAATCGCAATGAAATATTCCAGGTACTTGAGAAGGTCCTTTCTGAATACCTTGGGGTGGAGGAACGGTTCATGCTTACTACCCGTGTCATCCGGGACCGGAACGTCGTTGCCGCCTATACTGTGCTGAATGATGCGGTCATTGCGAAGAGTGCCCTTGCCAGGATGATCGATCTTGAGACATTTGTCCATGAAACGTATGTGACAACATACAAGGCCGACGGACTGATCGTCTCAACCCCGACAGGCTCCACGGCCTATTCGCTTGCGGCAGGAGGTCCTATCATCTATCCGACACTTGACAGCATTGTTCTTACACCTATATGTCCCCATACGTTGACCAATAGGCCTATTGTAATTCCTGCAGATTTCGAGGTCAGAATAACGCTGAAGACACCCAATGAAGAGGTATATCTGACGCTTGACGGGCAGGTTGGTCTGCCGCTGATGGCCGGCGACATAGTGGAGATACAAAAATCCAAATACAGGACAAAGCTTGTTATGCCCAGCGAGAGGGACTATTTCAAAGTCCTCAGGAATAAACTGAAATGGGGCGAACGATAACCGGTGTTAGGCGACACACTTCTTCAGGCGAATAATCCAGTTGACGATGTTATAGCCCTTCTTGAGTATTATCAGGCCTTGGGCATAGAGCGTCTGCCGCTTGATATATCACTAAAGAGAAGGCAGAGGGGCGTACCAGTAGTCCCGTCCGCTGTCAGCGTTCCGAGATTTGGGACAATGACGGTTTCTGAAAGGGCCACTGCATATACCGGTGATCTTCCCTCTGCTGACGAGAAAGCAGGGCTTCTTGCCTCACTGCGGGCGGAGATTGGCGATTGTACCCGCTGCGCATTATCTACATCGAGAAAAAACATTGTTTTTGGCGAGGGGAGTCCGGATGCCGGGTTGATGTTTATCGGAGAAGGACCGGGAGAGGAAGAAGATATCACGTCGAGGCCTTTTGTCGGCAACGCAGGTATATTGCTGACTCGCCTTATTGAGAAGATGGAACTGCAGCGGAGCTATGTGTATATTACCAATATTGTTAAGTGCAGGCCGCCGGAGAACAGGGAACCTGTGGCGGACGAGGTTGTTACATGTAAGCCTTTTCTTGAGCGTCAGATTGACATAATCCGTCCGAAGGTGATCATCACACTCGGCAGAGTGGCGCTGCAATCTCTGATGAACAATACGTCTCTTAAAATCTCGGGTGTCCGCGGAAGATTTTTTGAGTATCGGGGAATCCCGGTCATGCCGACGTTTCATCCAGCCTATTTGCTGAGAAACCCCGCAGAAAAATGGAAGACCTGGGCAGATGCGCAGAAGGCCCTCGAGCGCCTGCGTGCCGACGGGGCATGAGTGCTCGGAAGCGTCTGATCTTTATAGCAACCCTGATTATGACCGCTCTCTTTGCGAGTTGGATTGTTGACCTTGGTCATGCTACGAGCCTTAATACGAAATTTGATACGAAGAATGACAGGAAACTGGCTGTCGTCAACGGGGAGGTGATTACCCTCGCCGATTACAGAATATTTTTGCTGAAGATTGATCCGTCCCTGGCCATCAGGGAGGTAAGTGCCAAGCTTCTGAACCAACAGGCCTATGGTCCATTATCAGTCACTTAGGTTCGAGAAGGCAGCGGCGTTATTCGGGCTTCATGTGATGGAATATCAAAACAGTTCAGTCAGGAGTCAGTCCCTGCAAAATGAACTGGATGCGGCTATCAGCGATAAAAAGTATCTGAGTAGTCTGGTCGCGGAGCTAAGACATGGACAGGAAGGCGCTACGAAGAATGCTGAGGAAATTGGGCAGTTAAAAGAGGAAAACGAGAGGCTGCAACGTGAAATAAAAAAAATGTCGGCAAGACGGCAATCTGCAGATACGATCGATATTTCCGAAAAAAAGGTTGTCGAAAAACAGCTCCTTGAAGATGCTTTAAAAAAGAACAGTGCCCTTGAGCAGAAGATCAGGGAAATTCTGGAGAAATCCGCCGCGTATATGCAGCAGACCGATGAACGAATCGGAAAGATGGAGGGTGAGAGGAAAAAAGATCTGGCCAGATTAAAAGAAGCCGAGAAACTGCAGGCAGAATTTGAGAAGAAAAATTCCAGGCAGGACGCTGGTGCGGAAGCGTATGAGACAGAGCTGAAGAACGTGGCGGTTGAAAAGGCTTCTCTTGATAAACGGGTAACAGAGTACGAGGCGGCTCTGTCGGGAATGGCGAAAACAAAAGAAGGATACGGAGGTTTGAAGTCAGCGAACGAGAAGCTGTCTGTAAAGCTGCAGGAGGCAGAGCAGAAGAGGGCTGAGATCGAGGTCCAGGCGCGGCACGCGCTAGCCGATAAAAGACTGCTCGAAAAACAGTTAAAAGACAAGGACGCGACAATCTCATTGCTGGAAAAGATGCAGGGAGGGCAGGAAGCCTTGCAGAAGCAGCGGACAGATACAGAACAAAATAAGTCAGAGAACGAGAGTCTAACATTGTCTCTGAAGAAGAATATAGAAGAAAACGTGAGACTGCAGCAGAAGAAGGAAGTCCTTGAGAAGCAGCTGAACGCATTTGAAGAGACGAACAAGGCAGAGGGGGCGGTGACGGAAAAGCTGCAGGGGGCCGAGCAGAAGAGGGCCGAAGCGGAAAGGAAACTGGCAGAGGTGGAGAAAAAAGTTGTTGAGCTTTCAAAAAAGCAGTGTCAGACTCAGCAAAAGAACGCCGAGATAGCTGTCCAGTCGAAAAAAACGAACTCAAAAAAAACGAAGCCCGACAGTCTGAACCGCAGAAAACTTAACAAAAAAATAAGCGAAAAAAAGATAGTGGACAGGCCTGAAATGAATAAATCTGCAGTTAACGTGCAGAAGGCACCCGATAAAAAAGCTGCCCATAAAACTTGCAGAGCAGAGGTTGAAGTAACTCATGGATAGTGTGTGCAGTGCATGCCGGCACGGTCATGAGGTGAAACCAGACGGGCAGATACCTCCGCCCGGAACTGTATGGTGCTCACAGCGCAAGATGCAGATGGCAAAACACCGTCAGATGCCCTGCTTTATTCCATTGATAGCATTCAAGGCAAGACACTGTGTGGGTTGCAAAAAAGCAAAGATAATAAAGCCGACCGGTGGTGCGCCGCAGCTAGGGAATGTCTGGTGCGAGAAAAAGCATCTTGAGATCAACAAACAACGCAGTATGGAATGTTTCGAGTAGATCCCAGGCCCGGGTAGTATCAGCCCTTTTTTTGATAAACATACTTTCTTGTTTCATCCGCAAAGACTAACAGGATCATGAAAGGTACAGGCAGCAGCCATATATAATCTCAGGCTGCCTGAGGCTCCAGCTCAGTTTCTCGTCTGGCATCTGCTCAAATTCCATTCCCTCGATAACCAACGATGATTCCTTTGTCAGGCCTATCTGTAGTACTTAGTGACATGGAAATTCCAGTCATACCATTTCAAGATGGATAGTTACTAATCAGTACATAAGTAAAGCCTCATAGAATAGTGTACTGATTAGTATATCGAGCATCTTTATGCATTCCTCAACAAGAGGAGACTGCGGGTAATAGACGTGCCCGTCTTCGGCAAGTTTCTGAACGACATACGGGATGCCTTCTTCAGCCCGCACTGGTGAATCAATGGGCATCCCAAGCTTCTAAGCGATTTTCTCGGCAATAAGAAACCCTATGCCGAAAATGTGAGCGGCCAGTCTGTAGGGATTATCCTGTACAACCTTTATCGCCTCTTTGCCGTATTGCTTATAAATTTTGGCTGCATAGCCGGAGCTCACCTCATGGTTTTGAAAAAAGACCATAACATTCTTGACCTCCTTCTGCTCATGCCAGGCTGCGGTGATCATCTCAATCCGCTTTGTGCCGATTCCTTCGACCTCCTGCAGGCGTTCACCGGACTTCTCTATGATGTCAAGTGTCGCCTCCCCGAATTTCTCCACAAGACGCTTTGCCATGACCGGGCCGATGCCTTTAATCAGTCCTGATCCGAGATACCGTTCAATGCCCTTTACCGTGGCCGGAGCGACTGTCTCATAAGACGTAATTTTGAATTGGTCCCCGTATTTGGGATGCATGTCCCACGTGCCTTTGAGGTTGAGCATCTCACCGGGGGAGACTGAGACCAGGCTGCTGACGATTGTTACAAGGTCTCTTTGCTCGCGGACCTTCAGACGAGCAATGATATAATGTTTTTCTTCATTGTGGTAGGTGATTTTCTCTAACCCGAAGTTCCTCTTTAAGAAACAA
>PLXX01000115.1 GCA_003153275.1 Nitrospiraceae bacterium
CCTCTGGTAAATTGCCTCAAGATACGCTCGCTTCGATCGTGAACTCATAAAAAACATCCCTTTCAGTGCATGTTTTTTCGGTAACATGCATTATGAGTCAACGATCCTCTTTGTTCACTCCTCTCGGTAACATTTTTTATGAGTCAATTCGCCCATTATTTCTCCATTGCAAAGATGGGCAATTACTTTTTATAATTACACCAATCACTTTTATTGGAGGCAACAATGAAGCGTTTACCACTTGTTCTTCTTTCCGTCGTTCTTGCTGTATTCCTAGCATCAAGTCCGTGTGCCGCTGATACCTTCGACCTGACTATCCCCCTTCCCCTTACCGGCAAGCAGGCGAAGTTTGGTGAGATGATGAAACGTTCTTATGAAATGGCTGCTGCTGAAATAAATGCCAAAGGTGGAATTAAGAAAAAGAAGCTTGCCCTTACGTTCGAGGACTCTGGGGCTAGACCCGAGACGGCACGAGCCATTGTTGAGAAACTGATCGATGTCAAAAAACAGCCGATCATTGTCGGTGAATATACCTCGGCTTGTGCCAAGGCAGTTGCTGCCGTCGCCGAAGAAAGAAAAACTCCTTATTTGATCGTAGCCAGTGCAGACGACAATATTACTCAGCAGAAGTACAAATACGTCTTCCGCCAGAATGCGGTCAATGCCCATTATGGGGACGGTGCTATCGATTTCATCAAAAAAGTTGTACAGCCCAAAACGATAGCTATTCTCTATGAGAGCTCAGCATTCGGGACTTCGGGCGCTGGTGCAATGGTTAAGGATGCCGAGAAACTTGGCGTAAAAGTGGTTCTGATGGAGAAATATGAGGCTGGTTCTCTCGATTTCAAGCCGATCCTGTCGAAGGTCAAAGCTGCCCGGCCTGATGTGCTCTTTATGGTCTCCTATGTCATGGACGCATCACTGCTGATGAAACAGATCAAGGAACTCAGGATTGATGTAAAATTATTTGCCGGCGGCGCAGCAGGTTTTGCTATCCCCGAGTTTATCGACAATGCAAAGGATGCGTCTGAATATGTCATCAGTGCAACACTTTGGACAGAGCAGATGAAGTTTCCCGGGGCCAAGGCGTATGCAGATAAATACAAGACCAAATACAAGGATTACCCCTCATATCACGGCGCCTCTGCCTATTCAGCCCTCTTTGTCATGAAAAACGCTCTCGAAAGGGCCAAAGACTGGTCACCTGACAAAATCAGCGAGGCGCTGAGGATGACCGACATGACTACGGCCTTCGGCCCAATAAAGTTCGAGGACAAGGAAGGCTATCAGAACCAGAACTTCATGGATACGCTCGTCATACAGGTTCAGAAAGGGGAGTTCGAGACAATCTGGCCGCAGAAGTACGCCAGCAAAAAATATATCTATCCCGTCCCGACGTGGAGAGAGAGAAGATAGGCAGGTAATTCGATGACCGGACCACAGGTCGAGGTCCTTCTTCAAACGCTCATCTCAGGATTGCTGCTCGGCGGGCTCTATGCGCTGATCGGCATCGGGATGACCCTGATCATGGGCGTTATGAAGATCATCAACCTTGCCCACGGCGAGTTGATGATGGTGGGAATGTATATTGCCTATGGCCTGTTCACCTTCTTTCATATCGATCCGTATCTGTCTGTCATCATTGCTGCTCCACTGCTCTTCATACTCGGGGTTCTGCTGCAGAAATACCTGATAAATCCGGTCATGAAAGTAGATTCGATCCTGCCGGAGAACCAGGTTATTCTCACAGTCGGCATCGGTATGGTACTGGCGAATCTTGCGACGATCTTCTTCTCTTCGGACTACCGCTCAACCCCGGTTGATTATGCGACCAAGGCCTGGTATCTCTCGGATGTCTGGAAGAGCTCTCCGATAGAACTGTCGCTGTCGTTCCCATGGACCGTCTCGTTCCTGTTCTCGCTTGTTATCACTGCGGGACTCTGGTTTTTCCTTACAAAAACAGACACTGGCAAGTCAATACGGGCAACAGCTCAGGACAATGATGCAGCGCTTCTCATGGGGGTCCACGTCGAGAAAATGCGTGTCATCACCTTTGGTCTCGGCTCTGCGCTGGTCGGGGCAGCTGGATGTCTTTTCATCCCGATATACTATCTCTACCCCGATCTCGGGGGACAGTTCACTCTGATCGCCTTTGTCATCACCATCCTCGGCGGCCTGGGCTCGACGGTCGGAGCGATTGTCGGAGGGATCGTGCTCGGAGTCTTCGAATCTCTGACCTCGACGTATATCGGCATGGGATGGGCGCCTGTCGGCAGGTTCATGATTTTTGTGGCAGCTCTGATCTTTATCCCCGGAGGTATCACCTCCCTCTTCAGGAGAAAGAGATTGGGACGATGAAAAAATATCTGCCCCTGATTCTGATGGGCCTGCTTGCAATGCTTCCGCTCGTCGGCATAAACACGTACCTGATGCATATTATCATCCTGGTTATCATGTGGTCGGTCATCGGCATGTCCTGGAACCTGCTTGGTGGATACTGCGGGCAGGTCTCTTTCGGTCATGCGGCCTTCTTCGGTGTCGGCGCCTATACCGCCGGTATCCTTTATAACAAGTTCCAGATTTCGGCCTGGTGGGGTCTTCCTGCAAGCATTGTCTTTGTGACCGGCTTTGCCCTCGTTATAGGATATATCTGCCTGAGGCTGAGGGGACCGTTCTTTGCTCTTGCGACGCTTGCCATGGGTGTCATACTCAGGGTCACAGCGGAAAATCTGTCATTCCTGACCGAGGGAGACCTTGGAATCATGATACGGGAGAGGACTTGGGTGGATAAGACCTGGTACTACTATATCATCCTTCTCATCGCCGCCTGCACTTTTTACCTGGTGAAAAAGGTGATCGGATCAAAGCTCGGATACTATTTTGTTGCGATCAGGGAAGACCAGGACGCAGCAGAATCGCTCGGCATCAATACCACCTTGTATAAGACCATTGCACTCTGTCTCAGCGCTGTCATTACGGGCATGGCCGGGGCGTTTTATACGAACTATATGGGATATATAGATCCCAAGGTCGTCTTCGCCCTTCACGATATCTCGATCGTCGCAATCATGATCGTGATGGTCGGGGGTGTTGCCACCTTCTGGGGGCCTGTCATCGGGTCTATTATCATGGTACTGCTTGCCGAGGGTATCAGGTCGATCCCAAATCTCGGAGCCGCACATCATTCCTTTTTTGGTGTTTTGTTAATAGTGATCATTATTTTCCTACCGAACGGAATTATGGGAGACAATCCTAAACTGAAAAAAATCTTGAGATGGGGTAGAACACCGTGACGCCGCTTCTTGAGGTTAAGGGGGTATCCCGCTTTTTTGGTGGATTGGCAGCACTGAGCGATGTGACTTTCCAGTTGTACAAGGGTGAAATTCTCGGACTCATCGGTCCCAATGGCGCCGGCAAGACAACACTCTTTAACGTGATCAACGGTTTTTATCCTCCCTCAAAAGGAGAGATCTTTTTCAGGCAGCAGAAGATATCGGACATGCAGCCGCACCGTATCTGCAAGCTCGGCATGGCAAGGACCTTCCAGGTCGTGAAGCCCCTTCAGCGTATGACCGTGCTTGATAATGTCATCGTCTCTGCATATCTTCGAACGGGCAGCAGGGAAAAGGCAGAAAAAACTGCTGTAGAGACGCTGCATTTTACCGGATTATTCGAAGACCGCTACGTTGTCTCAAAAGGTCTGCCGCTCGGAAGAAGAAAGCGGCTTGAGATGGCGAGGGCACTGGCAACCGGTCCCACGATGATTCTTCTTGATGAATCGTTCGCCGGGCTGAATCCGACAGAACTGAATGAATCGATCGGGATCATCAGGAAAATCAAGGAGTCAGGAATCACGATTATGATCATTGAACACCATATGAAGGTGATCATGGCGATATCCGACCGGATTGTTGTTCTGAATTACGGACAAAAGATTGCGGACGGGACCCCTGAGCAGACACGGAACAACCCGCTTGTGGTCGAAGCATATCTTGGGGATGCCCAAAATGGCTGACCAGCGGGAGTTGCTATGAACGGTATGCTCGCCATCAAGGGAATAGATGTGTATTACGACGATGTTCAGGTCGTCTTAGATGTCTCTTTTTCTGTCTCACGCGGGGAGATTGTCGCACTGATCGGGGCAAACGGCGCCGGAAAATCAACCATCCTTAAATCTATCTCAGGCCTTATCAGGGCGTCAAAGGGAGAGATTATCTTTGACAGCAGGCCCGTTCACACTCTGGAGGCCTATCATCTGATAGATGTCGGAATTGCTCATGTTCCTGAAGCACGGAGATTGTTCGTCGAGATGACGGTTGAAGAGAATCTTGATATGGGCTCTCTAAAAGGTGACGCCAGAAAGCATCGGGCAAAAACCAGGGAAATGGTGTATGAACTCTTTCCACGCCTGAGGGAACGGCGCAGACAACTGACCGGGACCCTGAGTGGCGGTGAGCAGCAGATGGTCGCAATCGGCAGGGGGTTGATGTCAAAACCGGCGCTGATCATGTTCGACGAGCCATCCCTTGGCCTTGCCCCCATCCTGGTCCGCGAAATCTTTGCGGTAATAAAAAAGATCCGCAGCGAAGGCATGACAGTTCTGATCGTTGAACAGAATGTGAAACAGACCCTCGCGATTGCAGATCGGGCATATGTGCTTGAAAACGGTCAAATCGTGATGGAAGGAACTGGAGAATCTCTGCTCAATAATGAGCATGTCAAAAAGGCATACCTTGGTGTATAACAAAGGAGGTTTCAAAAAATGTTTGTATCAGACTGGATGACCAGAAAGGTTTTTACCCTAATCCCGAACGACGCGATCTCACAGGCAGTTAAATTGATCGGGGAAAAGAAGATAAAGCATATACCCGTGGCGAAAGACGGCAGGATCAAGGGAATTATATCAGACGGGGATATCCACGAATTCATGCCGTCCCGGGCGACCTGCCTCGATATATATGAACTTCATTATCTCCTGGAGAAGACAAAGGTAAGGGAGATAATGAAGACCAGCGTCATCACCGTACATAAAGATACACCAGTCGAAGAGGCGGCGATGATTATGTACGATCACAATATCGGCTGCCTGCCAATCCTTGAAGGCGGAATAATTTCCGGCATCATTTCCGATCGGGATATCTTTCGTGCACTCGTCGATATCACCGGCGTCAGGCATGGCGGCCACAGGCTAAGCCTCACCGTGGAGGACAGGCCCGGATCGATCAGGGAGGTTGCAGACATCATCAGGAAGCATGGCTTCAGCCTCCAGAGCATCATGACGTCTTATGAAAAAATAGCTTCTGGTCATCGACATATTGTCGTCCGCGCCAAAGGCCGGGGAGGGTTTGCTCAACTGAAAGCCGAGCTGACCGGAAGCTACCAGGGAGTCAGGATCAAAAAAGGCTAGTGACGCGTAAAACAGCTGTAGCCAAATAAACCCTGACGCTTACACGATTGGTAATATATTTCAACGCTTATTTTTCCCGTTCGCTAAGCAGTGTATCAAGCAGTTGTTTCAACTGCATTATTTTATAGGGTTTTTCAATGGCTCCGACAAATCCGTATGCACTATAGTTCTTAATAACAGGACTGTCGGCATAACCGCTTGAAATGACCCCTTTTGTCCTCGAGTCCATCTTCAGCAGCTTCTTCATTGTCTCCTCTCCGCCCATCCCCCCTGTATTGTCAGATCCAGAATCACTGCGCCAAAGGCCCCGCCGGACTCCATCGCCTGTATGCATTTTTTAATTGCCTCCTTCCCATCTGCAGCAAAGGTCACAGGATACTCGAGATAGTCCATCATGTTTTCGATCAGTCTTCTGATCCGTATGTCATCATGCATGAAAAGCACCTTTTTTACACCAGGTTGATGTTTTACACTCCCACTCCTTCTGATTTCCTCAGCTTTTGACGAGGCTGGCAGCCAACTATAAAATGTTGTCCCCACGTCTTCCTGGGACTCCACACTAATATGGCCATCATGTTCTTGATGATAGACATACGGATTGAAAGGCCAAGTCCTGTTTCCTTTTGACTCCAAAGGCCCTTTGTCGAGAAATACGGGTCGAATATCCTATGCAGATTTTTATGTGGAATGCCGCAGCCGGTATCGTGTATTGGTACCTTTACATAGCGCCCCCCTTTTAGGGGGGGAAGGGTGTCATCAGGTAGTGTCGCATTTTCTACGGTAATGCTGACGACCCCTCCCAGCGGCATCGCTGCTTTTGCATTGATAAGAATATTATTGAAGACCTGCAGCACCTGTCCATCGTCTATCTCAACAGGATAGAGATCCGGGGCAATAACCACTGTGCTGACGATACTGGATCAGCTCAGAGCAAGAGACACCGATTTCTTCACTACGACTTCGATTGACGCCGGCTCCCGCACAGGCTCGCCTCCTTTTGAGAACGTCAGCAGCCAGAAACTGAGTTCTTTCGCCGCCTCTGAGGCCTCATCTGTGCTGTCCAGCACCGGGAGTACCTTTTCCATCTGGTTCGCTTCAAGAAACATTTTCGCAAGTTGGATATTACCCATAATCCCTGTCAGAAGATTATTAAAATCATGGGCAATGCCCCTGGCAAGAATTCCTAAAGATTCAAGCTTCTGAACTTTGCGGATTTCTTCCTCCATTTTCTTCTCCTCGGTAATGTCTCTGAACGCCGTAACCGAGCCAACGATGGCCTCCTTTTTCAGAAGAGGCGAAAAGTTCCTTGCCTCTGCTGTCGATATGGGCATTCAATAATATCCGTCTTAACTATTTCTTTATCGGCGGCTCCAGATTCCGGGAAACAACAAAAGGGAGGATTGCGTAAGGAGAGGATTTCTTTATGATCCTGGTTTTTGAAGTAAACTCGGGATTGGTTCGGTTGGCATATTCCCATATCAAACTGTCTATTGCCGCCCCGTCGATAACTCCCTGAGCAACCGCCTTGATAGATATGTCATATGCATTCGTGAATACATATTTGCTGAAAAAGGTGTCGGGAGTTTCATTCATCCTGGCACGCATATAAGTTGGGACCAGCTTTCCTGTGTTGGACAATGGGTCTGCGAAGGCAAAACTTTTTCCTCTCAATTCTTCAAAGCTGTTTATAGAACTGGCTTTGGCCACGATAATATACGAGTAATAAGCAGTTTCACCATAGGCCTGAGGTGTAACTAATAGTTCCATTCCAAACTCCCTGTGACCGTCAACATAAGGGCCGCTGCATACAAAAGCAGCTTCAAGCTCACCCTTTCTGATCATTTCATTGATCTCTGCATAATCCTCCCTGGCCACAAAATCAACTTTTATTCCGAGATGTTCTTCAATATAGTCGAGAAAATGCCGGTAATAAGCAAGCCCTTCTTTTGGTGTGATCATTCCACCAACCGCAACCCTCAGATGTTTCCCGTCGTTTTTATATGTCGTAGCTGCAACCGGTTACTTTATTTCCAGGTTGATCTGAGTCGGCTCGTCTTTTATATGACAATTTGCAAGGCCCAAAGCAACGAAAACGAGAGCAATCAGAAATATTCTTCGTGACATATAAAGCCTCACATTTATTTCCTCCGCGTTAAACAGAGTTCATCCGTTTAAGTTTATTGTCCCACGAAATGCGGAGCTATGCAATATATCATGATATGTATAGATTTCTTTATCGCTATTAATGTCTAGGCAGAAACGGCTAGTGTAGTGCGGCTCAAATAGCTTTATATATAGCTTCAGCTCGTGTATACTACATATGTGAGCAGAACGGCAGCTACAATTGTATTGTCACCGGAAGAACGAACCACAATAGATATGTGGGCAAAGGGCAAAC
>PLXX01000029.1 GCA_003153275.1 Nitrospiraceae bacterium
AGGAGTATCGTATTCATGGCATGCAGTCAGGGAGATATGGGACCGGCGGCCAGTCAGAAGATTCCTTCTCGGATTTCTCATTTATGAGGACGGGATGAACACTGTCATCGTCTTCTCCAGCTTCTTTGCTGCAACAACACTCGGGTTTAAACTCCTGGAGCTGATTGCTCCATATGTCATTATGCAGATAACAGCCCTGATTGGAGCGTTTGTCATGGCTCGTCCAATTGACACAGTCGGTCCCAAAAAGGTCCTGTTGCTGTCTCTCCTGCTTTGGACCCGTGTTTGTGTCGCAGCATATTTCATAGAAAGCAAGATGGGTTATTTTGTCCTTGCCTCTGTGGCAGGGACAGGTCTTGTGACGGTCCAGGCAGCATGGCGGGCCTTCTTCGCGCGGTTTATTCCGGCGGGCAGGGAGAACGAATATTTTGGGCTTTATTCGCTGGTTGGTAAACCATCAGCTGTTGCAGGGCCTGTTTTTTTCGGACATCTGTCATCGATGTTTCACAGTCAGAGACCGGCAATACTTTCCATCTCTCTTTTCTTTGCTGCTGGTCTGATCATAATCCGCGGCATTAAGGGTGGCGGACTTCATGAGGGGACCCTCGATCTCCTGAATAAGTGCGGCCATCTGCTCCTTGATTACGGCGTGGAAAGCCTTTTCCCTGAGCTTCTTGATATTCGGCAGGGACTTCACATACCAGCTGAACAATTTCCTGAACATGATCGTACCCCGCGCCTCTCCATAATAATGACATTGCATGTCGAGATGTCTGAGCATTACGCTCTTCAATTCGGCAACTGATGGCCGTTCGGGGATTATCCCCGTCGTAAGATAATGCTTCGTCTCGTGAAAGATCCACGGATTTCCGAGTGCACCCCGGGCTATGGCAACGCCGTCGCATCCGGTCTCGTCAAACATTTTCTTTATCAGGGGCGGTGACAACGCATCTCCGCTGGCGATAACCGGGATATCGAGCGATTTTTTTACCTGACTGATCACTGCATAGTCAACGCTGCCCTGATACCCCTGGGCTCGTGTTCTTCCATGGATCGTAAGAGCGCTTAGCCCTGCATCGCGAGCACGCAGGGCTATGTCGAGGGCATTCACAGAGGCATCATCCCAACCTGTGCGGATTTTAACGGTAACCGGAAGGCTGGTATTCTCAACAACGCCCCGTATTATCTTCTGAAGAAGCTTTGGGTCTTTCATGAGCGAAGATCCCTCCCCTTTGCTGACTACCTTATGCACAGGACAGGCGGCATTAATATCAATAAGGACTATGTCCTGCATCCCACTCACCAATTCTGCAGCCTGGCCAAGAACCTCGGGATCGCTGCCGAGCAGTTGAAGACCCAGGGGAAAATCTTCCACAGTCCTCATGAGCATCTGTAGTGTCTTCCGACTGTCGTAGACAAGGGATCGGGCGCTGATCATCTCGGTAAACGCAAACTCGCAACCGTGCCGCCTATTGATGAGACGAAACGGCAGGTCGCTGATCCCGGCGAGCGGGGCAAGGAGACAGGAGGAGGGGATTATGATATTGCCGATAGAGAGCATAGTTGCTATTATACCTGTTATACAATGATTACAAACGGAGGGAGTTAATTATGGGCATTGGTTGTGTAATGGATTACCTGCCTGGTAACGCTGAGCCGGTGCCAGGTGTACTCTCTGTTGAATAAGTTGAATAATAGATCTGAGACGGCCGACCGTCTGCTTATTGTCTTTTTTTTATGGGGACTTGCCGCGATTGGGGCTTTTCTTCTGTTGATATTTCTGGTGACTGTTTTTTATTACACGGAAATAAACGAACTTTTTTTTCTCTTCGGCATACTGATATCCGGTTTTCTCTTGATAGGTGCAACATCGATGAGCAGACATGCTCTGGTGAGGGCAAAGCAGTTCACCGAAAATAAAATCAGCCTGCCTGAATTCATCTCGACCCAGCTGGTGGTAATTTTTTTCCCTTATCACTATTTCCGCTTAAAGAAAGAGGTATCTGCATATAAAAAGAGCATTGCCGAACCGAATGATATAGATTAAGCGGATTCCGGACATGCCGGATTGACAGAAAAATAATACCCTATACGCAGGTGAGGAGTTCTTCGACAGTTATAAGGACTGATTCGCTGAGAGACAAGAGATTATAACCGCCTTCAAGGCAGAAAATCGTGGGGACCTCCGAGCAGGCCTGTAATATAGACCTGACGATGCTCCTGATGCCTTCATTCGTCACCCGAAGGCCGCCAAGCGGGTCCTTACCGTGCAGGTCGTAGCCGGCAGAGACAAGTACGATGTCGGGAGCAAACTTTCTCATCTGTAACGGCAGATAATCATGAAAGGCCGTAAAAAAATCCTTATCTCCGGAGCCATAAAGCATCGGTATATTGTAGGTGAATCCCTTGCCCCGGTCCTTTCCCCGTTCACCGTCAGCGCCGGTTCCGGGATATTGGGGGTACTCATGAGTGCTGAAATAAAACACAGTGTCATCCTCCTCGAAGATATGCTGGGTCCCGTTGCCGTGATGCACGTCGAAATCCACNNCGTTGCCGTGATGCACGTCGAAATCTATGATAAAGACCTTGCCGTATCCCTGCTTCTGAGCATAGCGCGCCCCAACAGCAATATTGTTAAAAATACAGAACCCCATTGCCCTGTTCGTCTCGGCATGATGACCAGGTGGTCTTACTGCGCAGAAGGCCCGGTCTATCATCCCGCGCTTGCAGTTGTCCACAGCCTCAAGCACAGCTCCGGCGGCAACAAGTGCTGCTTCAACAGAATGTTCGGATATATAGGTGTCGACGTCGTAGTGACCGGTAAAGTTCAGGATTTTGTTATAGTATGCCTCGGTATGGACAGTCAGGATATCGCTACGATCTGCCCGCCGGGGCTTGATCTGTATCAGCTTGTTCCAGAAGTAAGAGTTCCTCAGTGCAGTGGTAAGAGCAATCAGCCGGTCCTTTGACTCCGGGTGCCCGAGTGGCATTTCGTGCTGCAGAAAGATATCGTCATAAAAAAAACCTACTTTTTTCATGTGGACATTCTACCATGAGACAGGCAAGAAAAAAAACGGGGCTGGTGATTGACCCCAGCCCCGTTGAATACAATATCCATCTTCGTCTCTGGCAGATCCTAGAACAGGCCACTCACTTTTCCGGTTTCCACGTCCACGTCTATTCTCCTGAAGGCAGGGTTTGAACTCGTACCAGGCATGAGGCTTATGGTGCCTGCACACGGGCAGAGGAATTTCGCCCCGGAATAGATCAAGACATCTCTGATCGGCAGCGTCCAGCCCTTTGGCACGCCCTTGACAGCAGGATCGTGAGAGAGGCTCAAATGCGTTTTGACCATCATGGTTGCATAGTCAGCATACTGGGGATCATCTTCGAGCATCTTGGCCTTTGCCTCTGCTTCAGGCAGCCATGAGACGCCGTCTGCCCCGTATACTTCCTTTGCAATGAGCGCTACGCGATCGCGCAGTTTCATCTCCAGTGGATAGAGGAATTTGAAATCGTTCTTGTCGTTGCAGGCATCAATAACAGCATCAGCCAGTTCCAGTGCTCCGTCGCCGCCTTTGAGCCAATGCTGTGATTCGGCGCAGCGAGCACCGGCAGCCTCTGCAGCCTTCTTGACGACAGCCACTTCTGCATCGGTGTCTGTGTAAAAACGGTTTACGCAGACGACCGGATTTATCCCGGATTTGCGGATGACGTTGATCATATGCACCATATTGGCGCAGCCCTTTTCTACAAGGTCGATATTTTCCCTTGTGTATGCATCAGGAAGCGCCTTGCCGGCCACTACCTTGGGTCCGCCGCCATGCATCTTCAGGGCGCGTACCGTGGTTGTAAGAACAGAGACGTGAGGCTTGAGGCCGCTGAAACGGGATTTTACGTTCCAGAACTTTTCAAAACCGATGTCCGCGGCAAAGCCGGACTCTGTCACGTGGTAGTCAAAGAGTTTAAGGCCTACACGGTCAGCTATAATGGACGATTGTCCAACAGCTATATTGGCAAAAGGACCGGCATGAACAAAGCACGGGTTATACTCAGCGGTGCACATAAGGGTGGGATTTATCGTGTTGCGCATGAACGCAGCCATGGCGTTACCGACTTCAAGGTCACCGGTGGTAACTGGTTTGCCGCTCTTGTCAAAGGCAACAGTGATATTGTTCAGGCGTTTTTTCAGGTCAGCGAGATCGTTGGCAATGGAAAGAATGGCCATGCACTCGGACCCAACAGCGATGCCGAACTTGGACTGCATCATGAAACCGTCTGTCCTTCCGCCTATGCCGATGATGATATTGCGAAGGCTCTGGGCGCAGAAGTCTATGATCCATCCCATCTCCACACGTGTGGGGTCTATATCGAGACGTCTCATCTTCGTGAGCCGATCGAGTTGCTCGTCGTTGTAATTACGCTCGTGCTGCATGCGGGACGTCATCGCCACCATTGCCAGGTTGTGGGCGTTCATGATGTCGTTAATGTCGCCCGTGAGCCCCAGAGAAAATTCTGTCATAGGGATCAGCAGCGAATTGCCGCCGCCGGCAGCTGTTCCCTTTACGTTCATCGTAGGGCCGCCGGACGGTTGGCGCAGCGCTCCCCCCACGTTTACGCCGCGTTTGCCAAGACCTTCCATCAGACCACAGGAGGTGGTGCTTTTGCCTTCGCCCAGAGGCGTAGGAGTGACGGCGGTCACCTCAATGTACTTGCCATCCGGATTATTCTTGAGGCGGTTGATGACCTTCAGAAAATCGATTTTGGACAGGCGGCCCATCGGCAGCATCTCATCCTTTTGCAGTCCTAGCTTCTCGCGCCACTCTTCCGGGCTTGGCATATTTTTTTCCGCTTCTTCGGAAATCTGCCAGTCGGCTAATTTGGTTGCATCAAATGCCATAAGTTTCTCCTTGTTTGCAATGATTACCGCAGGAAATCCGCAGTTTGATTGTGCAACGATTATAAAATAATCAGGGTATTAAGTAAATAGAAATCATTAATATAGTTATAAATGATTTCTATATCTATTCGTGCTGCTGCCCGCGGGCTATTTAGGGTAACCTGAGTATCCAGATAAGCTTTTTTCTGCCAGGATTTATTATTATATAGGATTGATATTCATAATGCATTATGGAGGAAACGATGCGATATACGAAAGCGATGCTGATTATTCTTATACTGTTCGGGGTTATGGGACATTCACAGGCTGCCGTACTGCTGGACAAGGTCGTCGCAGTAGTGAACCAGGAGGTCGTCACCTGGAGCGAGTTGTATCGCAGCATGGAAGCTGATGCGTCACCGCAACTGAAGGAGTTGAAGGAAGAGGAGCGTCTCAAGATATTCAAGAGCAACGAAGCCGCATATCTTGAGACGCTGATCAATGCCAGGCTCCAGGTACAGGAAGCAAAGAACATGAGCATGTCCGTGTCTGACGATGAGATAAAAGAGGCTATTGAGAGTATCAAGAAGAAATACAGCATGTCTGACGAAGAGTTCAAGGCTTCTCTGAAGAAAGAGGGGTTCGCCTACGAGGACTACAAGAAAAGGCTGCAGGATCAGATACTGATCAGCAAGATCGTGAATCAGCAGGTCAGGGGTAAAGTAATTCCTGTCGAGGCAGACGTCAATAGTTACATTGCTGAAAACAAGGATTTCAAGTCCTCCAGCGGCGAGGGCTATAGAGTCAGTCAGATCTTCTTTAAGAAGCCTAAAGGACCTGAAGAGAGAAAAGCACTGGATGAAAAGGCCGAACAGCTCATCAGGAGGCTGAAGGAGGGAGAGACCTTCACTGACCTTGCAAAAAAATACTCAGAAGAGCCGATGGGGAGCACCGGCGGCGACCTCGGCCTCATCATGAAGGACCAGTTGATGAAAGAATTTGCTGAGGCGCTATCGGGCATGAAACAGGGCGAAGTGAGCAGACCTTTCTGGACCGAACGCGGTCTTCATATCATCCGGCTCGATGAAAAGATAGCAGAGAAAGATCAGAACCAGATCAGGGAGGAGGCGCAGAAAGAGGTCGGCAACCGGATATTTACGGATAAATATAACAAGTGGATAAAATCGCTGAGGGAAAAGGCTTTTATCGATATCAGGCTCTGAGCGATTGATCAATAATATATTCTGTGGTTATGGAAAATCTTAACATTGCTGTGCTTGCCTCAGGGCGTGGGTCTAATTTTCAGGCGATCATAGATGCCGTGGAAACAGGCGCTCTCAAAGGCGTTACGGTTCGACTCCTGCTGAGCGACAAACAGAAGGCCTTTGCGATTGAGCGTGCAAGGAAGCATGGCATTGAGTTTCTCGTCATGTCTCCGGGGCAATTCAGCTCGCGCGATGATTACTTCGCTCATGTAGCCGACGAGATGAGAAAGCACCACATCGGACTCATTATATTGGCCGGTTTCATGAGACTCGTCGGCAAAACGCTCATTGATGCGTTTCCAAACAGAATCATGAATATCCATCCGGCTCTCCTCCCGTCATTTCCAGGCCTGCATGGCCAGAAGGATGCTGTAGAGTACGGTGTGAGAATATCAGGCTGCACCGTCCACTTTGTGGATGAGGGGATGGATACCGGACCGGTCATTATACAGGCTGCCGTCCCGGTAATGCCCGATGACACAGAGGGTACCCTTTCGGCCAGAATACTGTGCTGCGAGCATGCAATTTATCCGGAAGCAATAAGGCTGTTTGCAGAGAATAGGCTTGACATTGAAGGTCGCACAGTGAGGATTAAGAACCTGCCGACGTCAGACGCCTTTCTAATCTGGCCGCCGTTGAGGTCTTAGTCTACAGCAGTTCTTGTGGCCAGCAGTTCCCTGAAACGCTGACGAGCTTGCCCGAATATCTTTAGATACTCCGGTTTCAGGTAGTCTGTATAGGTATGCAAAAGTGGCTGGTAGCTGCCCTTGCTATAAATATATTCCTGCTCTGCATAGATCCCCCTGCCAAGATATATCCGATGTGAGTAGTTTTTGGTAGATGCCAGAATAACCTTTGCCTCAGTCAGGTATCCCGGGTCGAGATTGATCTGCCGTTTCCCATTTCGGAGTGTGCTGCACTCGATATCGTCAGTCAGGATCTTGATCTCAGAAAGAACGGAGGCGTCTATCACCTGGCTGAAAAAAAGAAACCTTCTCGATATCGGGACCCCCAGTTCGTCGCTGTAATACCGGCTGTGATCCCAGCCTATGACAGGACTCTCAAGCAGTATTTCGCCAAAATAGTTCCTCAGTTCAGGAAGAATGCCGTCGTAGATATCAGCAGAAGAGTAAAGTGCTCCGACAAAAAGGAGGGCTTCCTCCTGATGTCTCTTGGTGCTCATTATGGTTTAAGCAGTAAATGCAGATAGTCCTTAACCTCTTGTGAGTTCCAGTCCATACCACCAATAACCCGCTTTACGAGCATGCCCTTTTTGTCGACAATGAACGTCTCCGGGACGCCAGTAACCCCGTACTTCCTGGCTGAAAGGCCGTCAGGATCAATGTAAACCGGGAAAACGAATCCCTGCGATTTCATATACTCCAGCGCAGTCGGGGGAGAATCCCTGTACAGTATCGTAAGCATTCTGAAGTCCTGCGATGCAGACATCTCACGGTAGAGTGCGTCTATAGACGGCATCTCCTCCCGGCATGGCTCACACCAGGATGCCCAGATATTAATGAACACCACTTTCCCCTGAAGTGAAGAAGATGCTATTTTTTGGTTAGTCATGACATCGGAAATCTCAAGCTGAGGGGCCGCACTGTTTTCGCCCATAGATGGCTGTTCTTCCTTGCTCCCGCGAGAGAGAAAATAAATCAGGGCAGCTGCAACTGCAAATACCGCGATAAGGATGATTTTTTTATTCTTCATTACCGNNGGATTAATTAACCCCGGAGAGCGCCGGCTCCTCTTCCCCGGCAACGAATACCAGTGTTTCCGCCTCAAGCAGCACTTTGATAGAGTTCGAGCCCTTAAATCGTCCCTTAAGGATTTCCTCGGCAAGTGGGTCTTCAATCACCTTCTGAATTGCACGACGCATCGGACGGGCCCCATATGACGGCTTGTAATAATGGCGGAGAATCCACTCCTTCACTTCTGCCGACACATCAAGGACGATGTCCTGCTCAATCAACTGGCTGTTCATCTCGTCAATAAGCAGGTCAATGATTGCAATCAAATGCTCTTTTTCAAGAGGGTGGAAGACAACAATCTCATCCACGCGGTTCAGGAATTCAGGATTGAATGCCTTCCTGAGCTCATTCATCACATTCTCCTTTATCTTGTCATAGATTTCGACGTGTTGCGTCCGTTGGAAACCGAGCGGGGTCGATTTTTCAATGATCCGCGCCCCGATATTCGATGTCATGATAATGACGGTATTCCGGAAATCGACCTTCCGTCCGAAACTGTCGGTCAAAACACCTTCATCGAGGACCTGAAGCAGGATATTGAAAACATCGGGATGCGCCTTTTCAATCTCATCAAAGAGCACAACCGAGTAGGGCTTTTTCCTTATTTTTTCCGTCAGTTGACCGCCTTCCTCATACCCTACATAACCAGGGGGTGCGCCTGTCAGTTTCGAGACGTTGAACCTCTCCATATATTCCGACATATCTATCTTGATCAGGGACCTTTCGTCATTGAAAAGCAGTTCCGCAAGCGCCTTGGCCAATTCGGTCTTACCAACGCCAGTCGGCCCGAGAAAGAAGAAGGAACCGATCGGTTTTTTTCTGTTTTTAAGTCCCGCTCGCGACCGCTTGATCGCCCTGGTCACATTCTTCACTGCCTCATCCTGCGCTATGATCCTGCGATGAAGTTCAGTATCCATTCTAAGTAGCTTTTCCGATTCTTTTTCCTCTATCCTGAAAACCGGGATGCCGGTCATCTTTGCAACCGTATACGCAATATCCTCTTCAGTAACAACCGGAATCTCCTTGCCCAGGTCGTCTTTCCAGCGTTTCTGTTCCAGTTCAAATACTTTGCGCACGCGCTCCTCTTCCGAACGGACAGCTGTTGCCTTGTCCAAGTCATGGAGTTTGACATAGAGGTTCTTCTCCTTCGAAAGCCTGTTAAGCCTGAACTCAAGGTCCTTCAGTTCAGCCGGCGGCGTAAAACGCTTCAGTTTAATCCTCGAACCGGTCTCGTCAATGACATCGATCGCCTTATCAGGGAGAAAACGATCAGGGATGTATCGGTCAGAAAGCTTGGCCGAGGCATTTACTGCAGCCGGACTTATCTTTACCCTGTGGTGCGATTCATAACGCGGCTTGAGCCCGGAAAGAATCTGGATGGTAGTTTCAACGTCAGGAGGCTGTATCTGTACAGGCTGGAATCTCCGTTCGAGCGCGCGGTCTTTTTCAATATATTTCCGATATTCATTCGGCGTTGTAGCACCAATGCACTGGATTTCGCCGCGAGACAAAGCCGGCTTCAACATGCTTGAGGCATCGATTGACCCCTCTGCGGCCCCAGCACCAATAAGGGCATGAAACTCGTCGACAAAGAGAATAATGTTGTCTGACTGAGAAATTTCTTTCATTACAATCTTGAGCCGTTCTTCAAACTGGCCGCGGTATTTCGTGCCGGCTATGAGCGCTCCAAGATCAAGCGCTATGATCCTCTTGCCGATAAGTCCCTCAGGAACATCCCCAGCCACTATCTTCTGACAGAGTCCTTCAACAACAGCAGTCTTACCAACGCCAGGTTCACCGATGATGGCTGGATTATTCTTTATCCTCCGCCCCAATACCTGTAGGATACGTTCCATTTCATCTTCCCGCCCAATAACAGGGTCAAGCTTATTCTCCTTTGCAAGAAGTGTCAGATCCCTTCCAAACTCATCGAGGGCAGGGGTAGCGCTCCGCTTCTCCCGGGTGTTTGAATAGGACCTCATCGAGAGATTGATTGTCAACTGACGGGCACCGAGCAGGTTGGCGCCGAGATTTCTCAATATCTTGCCTGCAATGCCCTCGTCTTCCCTGATGAGGCCGAGAAGGAGGTGCTCACTGCCGATATAGTTGTGTCCGAGAAGCCTGGCCTCTTCAACTGCCAGCTCAAGCACTTTTTTGACACGGGGAGTAAAGGGAATATCGCCAAACGTCAGCAAGTTCATACCAGCAGGAAGATTTCGCTCAATTTCCATGCGGAGTTCTTCGACAACCAGTCCCATCTTCTTCAGGATGGCTATGGGCAGCCCGTCATCTTCCCTTAATAAAGCAAGGAGAAGATGTTCCGTCCCCAGATAGTCGTTCTGGCGTTTCTCAGCTTCTTCTTTTGCGTAAATGATGACCTTGCGGCCTCGCTCAGTAAATTTTTCGAACATCCGTAACTCCTTTAAAACATTGTAGTTACTCTAATCAATATTACTTTTTATTTAGCCGCAAAGTCAAATAAAAGAGTGCTTTCCAAAAGCAGGAACGCACCTCAGCGTGCAAGGTCATTCAAGTCCCCGGCCCGTATTAATGCAGATCGAGCGAAGAGAAAAAGAAAGGAATTTCGTAGTCAGCAGACTTCACAGAGTCAGAACCATGTACTACGTTGCGCTCAATATCAGTAGCGAAATCAGCCCTGATCGTCCCGGGAGCAGCATCCTTAAAATTTGTAGCCCCCATGGTTTCACGAACTTTCGCAACAGCATTCTCTCCTTCAAGAACCATGACGACGATAGGTCCTTCAGACATAAAGCTGGTCAGGCTTTCATAAAAAGGCCGCTCCTTATGAACGATATAAAACTTCTTGGCCTCTGTCTGAGACAAGTTGATCAGTCTGAGCCCGGCTATTCTCAGCCCCTTCTGCTCAAACCTTCTAATCACCTCACCGATCAGATTCTTCTTCACCCCGTCGGGCTTGACAATCGACAATGTTCTTTCCATAGATCCTCCGGCAGAATTATATTTTTTGGAATGTAATTTGTTCTCTTAAAACTTCAGCGGGTAATGCTATTTCTTGGGCGCCAATGCCATACTGAGAAGTTCCCTGACAGCGTCTGCCGAAGCAGACACCTGCGCCTTTTCCATGTCGGTCAGTTTCAGCTCAATAATCTTCTCAACACCGCTTTTGCCCAGGATGGCGGGAACCCCGACAAAAAGGTCATGAACACCGTATTCACCGCTCAGGTAGACGGCGCATGGGAGTACACGATGCTCATCAAAAAGTATCGACTTCACCATCTGGAAAACCGAAGCTGCGGGTGCATAATAAGCGCTTCCCGTTTTGAGAAGCGAAACGATCTCCGCACCTCCGGTCCGCGTCCGGTCAATAAGGGCCTCTATGCGTCTTTGATCAAGGAGGTCCTGTACTGGAATCCCTTTGACCGTCGTATGCCGGGGCAGGGGGACCATCAGGTCGCCATGTCCACCCAAAACCAGTGTCTCGATATCCTCAGGTGAAACGCCAAGCTCAAAGCCAAGAAAGGTCCTGAATCTCGATGCGTCGAGTACACCACCCATACCGACAATCCTTCTTGCGTCAAATCCGGAAACCTTCCAGGCAACATGAGTCATCACGTCCATGGGATTGGTCACAACAATATATATACCATGAGGCGAAAGTGGGGCTGTATTCGACACAACGTTCTGTATGACGTCAGCATTGGCATGCAGCAGATCATCCCTGCTCATGCCTGGTTTTCTCGGCAGACCAGCGGTTACAACGATGATATCAGAGGTGGACGTATCAGCAAAGTTGTTGGAGCCTTTGATCGATGCAGCTACCTTCCAGAGTGGTCCGGCCTCAGCAAGATCCAGGGCCTTTCCCTGAGGAACACCCTCGGCAATGTCGAACAGCACAACGTCGGCAATCCCCGACTGGTAGATCAGGTGCGCTGTTGTTGCGCCGACATTTCCGGCCCCGATGACTGATACTTTGAGATTCATTGCGCGATCATTATATAAAAAAATACGGAAATATGGCAAGCAATGACTGGAGTTGACCTAACACATGGGCAGCGCTACGCAATTACTCCTTGACACAGGACTTAGGAATGATATATAAATTTTGATTGTGATTGAGTTTTCTACGGGAAGGACTTTCAATGAAAGAGATTAGAATTGCGATAGCGGGTGTCGGCAATTGCGCTAGTTCACTTTTACAGGGCATCGACTACTACAGGCGACATAAACAAAAAAAGGAGCAGCAGGTCCCCGGTCTCATGCATTACAACCTGGGCGGCTATCTTCCCGGCGACATAAAGGTTGTCGCCGCATTTGACATCGATACGCGGAAAGTCGGCAAACCTGTTCATGAGGCTATTTTCAGCGAGCCAAACTGTACGAAAAAATTCCACCAGGTGTCTGCAGGCAATAACGTGAAAGTAGCCATGGGGACTGTTCTGGATGGGGTAGCGGAGCATATGACCAGCTATCCGGAGAATCGCCGGTTTGTCATTTCAAAGAAGAAGCCGGTTGATGTTGCAGCAGCTCTCAAAAAATCAGGCGCTGACATTCTTGTTAATTATCTTCCTGTCGGTTCTGCCAGGGCAACGGAATTTTATGCCGAGGCCTGTCTGAAGTCCGGCGTTAGCCTTATTAACTGCGTACCGGTATTTATCGTCTCGAATAAGACCTGGGCAAAGAGATTTCAGGAAAGTGGTATACCGGCAATCGGTGATGACATTAAGAGTCAGATAGGAGCGACAATAATACACCGCTGTCTTACCAAGCTTTTTGAAGACAGGGGGGTAGCTATTGACAGTACCTATCAGCTGAATGTGGGCGGGAATACCGACTTTATGAATATGCTCAACAGTAGTCGGCTCAAAATGAAAAAGATATCCAAGACTGAGGCGGTCCAGTCGCAGATGATCAACCCCCTTCACCCTGATCATATTCATATCGGTCCGTCGGATTATATCCCGTGGCTTAATGACAACAAAGTCTGTTTTCTCAGGATTGAGGGAAGGGGGTTCGGGAATGTGCCCCTGCACCTTGAACTGCGCCTGTCTGTTGAGGATTCTCCGAACAGCGGCGGTGTGGTTATCGATGCAGTGAGATGCTGCAAAATAGCCCGTGACAGGAAAATTGGGGGGCCGTTGCGTTCCCCTTCCGCATATTTCATGAAGCATCCCCTGACGCAGTATCCTGATGAGACGGCTAAGGTTATGCTGGAAGAATTTATCAAAGGAATAAGAGAGAGTTAGCCACCTGTCCAGATGATTGGAGAAAAACTTGGTCATGTTTTTGATAAGCCCTTGGAGGGACTGGTCAGGAAGATACCAATAAGTCCCAACAGTCTCACGATTATCGGGTTTGTTGTAACCCTCGGCGCATCGATAGCTCTTGTTACTGACTTATTTCTAGGGGGAATACTTATTCTCCTAGGAGCGATGTTTGATGTTCTTGACGGAGTTGTGGCCCGTGCTACGCACAGGGTTACACGGTTTGGCGCCTTTCTCGATTCCATCCTCGACCGTTATTCTGATGCCCTGATGTTCCTCGCGATTTCGTTCAATTTACTCAGCAATAATAACAGGACAGGGGCAAGCCTTGCCGTTATTGCCCTTGTCGGGGCTTTTCTTGTTAGTTATGTACGGGCAAGGGCTGAGGGTCTTGGAATAGAGTGCAAGGTAGGCCTCATGGAGCGACCGGAACGCATTATCCTGCTGGTCCTCGGGCTGCTCACCGGCATGATTATGCCGGTCCTATGGATATTGACGGTATTAAATCATATTACGGCTGCTCAAAGAATCTATTACATGCGAAATCTTTTCGGAAAGTGAAGCTGTAATCTGGCCGGAAGCTGGCAAGAGCCCGTCAATATTCAATCCCTTTCCAGACGACGGTATGTTTATCGAACAGATGTTTCACATTTTCCATGAAGGTAACATAGTCGGCATGCGACAGAAAGCTGTCTGTGGCACCGTTACCAGTAAGAACAAGCTCTATGTTTTCAGACCTTGCCCGGAGAAGGCAACGGCATACGCTTCTTCCAGGACGCCTTCGGTCATCAGACAAATGAATTCATCGAGGACCACAAGGTGCAGTGCTGGCCCTGACCGAAATCCCTACAGCTGCTGCAGTAGTTTTTCCCTTACGATTGCCCGTATAGATGTGTACTAACCCTTGGCCATACAGTATCACCCTAATAACGTTCTATATTTAAAGTAAGATACAATGAAAGACTTGGAGCGGGCGACGAGATTCGAACTCGCGACTTTCAGCTTGGGAAGCTAACACTCTACCACTGAGTTACGCCCGCATATGAATTTTATAATGCAGACCGTGGTGAAATGTCAAGCAGAGTTGTTTCGAAACTATCGATACTCTGACAAATAACCTGGAAGTCTGACTGGAGTTACTCATGATGGTTGCATAAGGTTGTATTTCAACAAAATAGTACTAAAGCTCATATGGAATTATTGTTAAAGCTGCTTTAACCAAATAACTAATCAATTTAATAACAAGATGTTATGGCAATATTATAAGCCACTACTTTATGTTTTAAGAGCATGCATATTAAAATACTTTAACAAATTAGTAATTAGGGGGCCGGAATTAGCCGGATTGAGTGGCTGAAATAACCGGAATGCGCAACTTAAGACAGAACAGTTTTTTGCACGTCTTTTCCATCATAAAAAGTTCTACCCATAGAACCTTCAGCGGTGTTACTAATACCGTCTGTCTCGGATACCACAGGCTTGGCCTGTTCATTCTACATAAATAGCCATAGGTCTCAAGATGCTTAATCATGTAAATATCTTAAAGTGATTGATTCTTAAACGCTCTAAAGCCCCTGACTTTAAATGATTAGCAATGCCTTCTATACCCATTGAACGAAGTCGATCCTCCTTGCTGCCAACAGGAGAGGGCCTTGAAGATGGATATTTCTTGTTTAAAAGGCGGACTATTGAACCGATCCAGTTTTCCCCACGCCCCAGACTTCCGAGGATTTCCCGGAGATTATGGCTACCAAAGGTACAAAGAAGGGTTCCAGCCTCATAAAGCTAGTAAGTATCAGAAGAAACCGGATTTAGCAGATACTTTGTCACAAGAAGATTATACAATATTTAACATAATATATCTT
>PLXX01000036.1 GCA_003153275.1 Nitrospiraceae bacterium
TCACTGCTGTCCATTTATCCGCCAGAATCCTCACCTCGTATGTTCCAGCATTAACCATCGGTTCTATCGCAAGGGTCATCCCCTTTTTCAACCGTGGCCCCTGACCGGAAGATCCGAAATTTGGCACCTGAGGATCCTCATGCATCTCTCTCCCTATGCCATGCCCCACGAACATCCTTACCACGGAGAACCCTTTGTTTTCAACATGCTGCTGTATGGCATGCGATATATCAAAAAGACGGTTTCCCTCGACAGCCTTCTCGATACCTCGGTACAGGGCCTCCTCCGTCGTCCGCAAAAGAGCGGCATCATCGGCAGAAACCGCACCTAACGCTAGCGTCACCGCGGCATCTCCATAAAAACCATTCATAAAAACACCGACATCCACACTCACGAGATCGCCGTCAGCAAGCCTTCGGCCCGACGGAATCCCGTGCACAACCTGCTCATTAATAGAAACGCATATACTCGCAGGATAGCCCCGGTATCCTTTAAAAGCGGGCTGACCACCGAGCGCCCTAATGCGGGCATCGGCAAATTCTTCGATTTCCCGCGTCGTCATGCCTACCGTCACAAACTGGCGAAGGGAAGCAAGAACATCGGCCACAACGCTGCAGGGTTGTGACATAGCCTCTATCTCGTCCTGCGATTTAAGAAATATCACGTCTCATATCTATCTACGCTGAACTGTTTGCATCTGATTCCCGATGTTCAGATTCCAGCACCGTCTTTCAGCCGCGCCTGCTCCTGATTCTGCCCTTTTTCAAAAATCCATCATAGGACCGCGTAACGAGATGAGACTCAATCTGTGAAACAGTATCAAGCGCAACACCAACGGCAATCAGAAGGGATGTTCCCCCAAAATAAAACGGCACGCCGAATCTGGTTATCAATATCTCAGGAATGACACATACAAGTGCCAGATAAATTGCGCCAACAAAGGTCAACCTTGTCAGCACACGGTATAGATATTCCGACGTCTTCTGTCCCGGTCTGATACCCGGAACGTATCCGCCATATTTTTTGAGATTATCTGCAATATCCACAGGATTGAACACAATGGCCGTATAGAAGTATGCGAAAAAGAAGATCATACTAACATAGAGCATGGTATAAATAATCGTTCCGGGCGAGAGTTGTTTTGCTATCGACTGCACCCACGGAATGGCGATAAAACCGGCAATCGTCGCCGGGAACATAATGATTGATGAAGCAAAGATTGGTGGAATAACTCCGGCAGTATTAATCTTGAGGGGCAGATGCGTCGACTGCCCTCCAAAGACTTTTTTGCCGACGACACGCTTTGCGTACTGGACCGGAATCTTCCTCTGTCCCCTCTCCATCATAATGATAGCTGCAATAACCCCCACCATCATGACAATAAGAAATAGCACAAGAAATATTGAGAGCTCGCCTGCCTGTATAAGCCGTATCGTGCTGACAATTGCATTCGGGAACCGCGCCACAATGCCTGCAAAGATTATCAGCGATATACCATTGCCGATGCCCCGCTCGGTGATCTGCTCTCCCAGCCACATAATAAAGGCTGTCCCTGCGGTGAGCGTTATCATCGTGATGATCCTGAATGACCACCCTGGATTCTGGACAAAGGCACCATTAGACATGCTCTCGAGACCGGCAGCTATGCCAAAAGACTGAATTGCACTGATAGCCACGGTACCGTAACGGGTATAACGGGTAATTTTCTTCCTTCCCGACTCTCCCTCCTTTGCGAGCTTGCCGATTGCAGGGATAACGACGGTCAGCAACTGCATGATAATCGATGCGCTGATATAGGGCATGATGCCAAGCGCAAAAATGGTGACCCTTGACAGTGCCCCCCCGGAGAACATATCAAAAAACCCCATAAAGGCACCGCCCTTGTCCATGAGGAATTTGCTCAGTTCTTCTCCGTTAATACCAGGCGTAGGAACATGGCAGCCGACACGGTAAACAGTAAGGAGTGCAAGTGTATAAAAAATACGTCTTTTTAATTCCTCAATCCTGAAGATATTCTGGAAACTTGACAGGAGGCCCAATTACAGAACCTCGACCTTGCCACCGGCAGCGGTAATTTTATCCTTTGCCGTGGCGCTGAAAGCCGTAGCCTTTACCGTGATGGGCCGCTCTATCTTACCGTTGCCAAGCACTTTCAACCCACCCTTCAGATCCTTGATAATTCTTTTTTCGACCAGAATCTCAGGCGTGATAAGATCAACATCCTTAATGCCGTTGAGGATGTCAAGGTTGATGATTGCATAGGTCGTTCCAAAAATATTCGTAAATCCACGTTTCGGAACGCGCCGCTGCAACGGCATCTGTCCGCCTTCAAAACCAGGCCCGACATGGCCGCCAGAACGCGCTTTCTGTCCTTTATGTCCTTTGCACGAAGTCTTTCCGTGTCCTGATCCGATACCCCGGCCGACTCTCTTGCATTTTTTTCTACTGCCTTCAGCAGGCTTTATGTCCTGTATATTCATTTGGTTTAACCTCCAGCTATTCTGCTACCGTCTCAACGGCAACCAGGTGCGCGACCTTGGTGAGCATTCCCTTAACCGCCTTATTATCTTCGCGGTTCACTGAGGCGCCGATTTTTTTCAGGCCGAGAGCCTCGAGGGTCCTGCGCTGTTTCACCGGAAGTCCGATATATCCCTTTTTTAACACTATCCTGAGCATTAGGTGTTCGCCTCCTGTGCTTCTTCCTCGCCCTTGCCGCGCAACTTGATTATGTATTCGGGATCCTTCAGTCCGGTGAGACCGGCAATAGTCGCATGTACCGTATTGAACGGGTTATGGTTCCCGAGCGCTTTTGCAACAATATCCTGCACACCCGAAACTTCAAGTATGGCCCTGACAGCTCCACCGGCAATCAATCCCGTTCCTTTGGGAGCGGGGTTCATTATTACCTGCCCGCCGCTATACTTGCCGATAATCCTATGGGGGATCGTTCCGTCTTTCATCGGAAATTTCAAGAGTGATTTTTTGGCCTGCTCCACAGCCTTTCTTATGGCTTCAGGGACTTCAGCAGCCTTCCCCTTCCCAATGCCGACCGTGCCTTCGCCGTCACCGACGACCACAAGTGCGCTAAACGAAAATCTCCGTCCGCCCTTAACAACCTTGGCCACTCTATTTATGAAGACCACCTTATCTTTTAAATTCAATCCTTCCGGGTTGATCTTAGCCACCTTACCTCCTTGAACCTTTATCAATCATTCTAAAATTCCAGTCCGGCTTCCCGCGCTGCTTCGGCAAGGGCCTTAATCCTTCCGTGATAGAGATAACCGCTTCTATCGAATACCACCTTGCTGATTCCCTTTTCTTTCGCCCTGCCGCCTATGAGCAAGCCGACTTCACGTGCTGTCTTGCTGTTGCCCTTGTGCTGAGCAAGCGTCCGCATCGAACCGTCAAGGCTGGACGCAGCAACCATGGTTGTGCCGGTCGTATCATCAATAACCTGCGCATATATATTATTCAGGCTTCTGAAAACGGAAAGCCGTGGTCTCTCCGTCGTACCGCCTACCGTCTTTCTGATGCGTTCGTGCCGCCTCTGTCTTCCCATTTCTCTCGTCTTGGACAACGTATTAACCTCCTACCGGTCATTCACCGTACGATAATGCAGGCATCATCGTACGCAATGTTATTTTTTGCCTGTTTTACCCACTTTAAGCTTCAGCCTCTCTCCTGCATACCTCACACCCTTGCCCTTATAGGCATCAGGTTTTCTGAGGGACCGGAGATCTGCAGCTACCTGGCCGATCTTCTGTTTGTCGATGCCGGAAAGCGTGATCTGCGTCTGCTTCTGATCAACCACAGCCGTAATGCCCTCAGGCAACACAAACTCAACCGGATGCGAATACCCAAGGGTCAGCATAATCTTGCTTCCCTGAACCTGCGCTCTGTAGCCGACGCCGACAATATCAAGAACCCGCTGATACCCCTTGGTGACACCATCGACCATATTGGCAACGAGGCTTCTGGTCAGCCCATGGAGGGCCCTGTTCTTCTTCTCATCATTACTTCTGACAACCACGATGGTATTATCCTTCACCGATACATCAGTTCCCTGAGGGAAACTCCAGCCCAACTCACCCTTTGGGCCTTTTACTTTAATTGTGTTTCCAGCCAGTGTCACATTTACACCGCTCAGGATCTCTATAGGCTTTTTGCCAATTCTCGACATTTTGTTTCTCCTTTACCAAACGTAACAGAGGATTTCTCCGCCGACTTTCTCTCGCTTGCATGTTTTGTCGACAAATATTCCCCTGGAGGTGGAAAGTATAGAAACACCAACTCCACCCATAACGCTCGGGATCTCATCCTTGCCTGCATATACCCGTCTGCCGGGCTTGCTGATCCTTTTGATGCCGGATATTATAGGTGCATTGTCAACTGTATATTTCAGGGTAATCCTTAGGACCCCCTGCTTTTTGTCCTTCAGTATCTTATATGCCCTGATGAACCCTTCTTCTTTCAGTATCTTTGCAATCTCGAGCTTGAGTCGTGATGCTGGGACATCAACCTTTTCATGCCTGATCATTGCCGCATTCCTGATCCTTGTGAGCATATCTGCTATTGGGTCTGTTAACATCTAAAAATCCTCCCTCTCAATCATATACTACCAGCTTGACTTGGTTACCCCAGGTATCTGGCCACGCAATGCCAGTGTCCTGAAGCATATACGGCACATGCCAAACTGCCTGAGATAGCCTCTGGGTCTTCCACAAAGCTTGCAGCGGCTGTGTGCCCTCACAGCAAATTTAGGCGTCCGTTTCGACTTTTCGATCATACACGTCTTTGCCATTACAATACCTCGCTAATTTCTAAAAGGAATGCCAAAGTAACGCAAAAGCGCCTTACTTTCCTTGTCCGTTGACGCTGAAGTGCAGACGACAACGTCCAGTCCATGAACCATCTCTACTTTGTCGTAGTCTATCTCGGGGAAGATGAACTGTTCTCTGATGCCGAGCGCATAGTTGCCTCTGCCGTCAAATGATTTGCCTGACACACCCCTGAAATCCCTGATACGAGGGAGGGCAATCGTAATCAGCCGGTCGAGGAACTCGTACATGTTGACACCGCGCAGGGTAACCTTGCAGCCTATCGGCATTCCCTCTCTGAGTTTGAAGGTGGCAATTGATTTCTTTGCCTTCGTGACAACCGGTTTTTGACCGGTAATCATGCTGAGTTCCTTCTGCGCTGCATCAAGAAGCTTAATATTCTGAATTGCCTCACCAAGTCCTACATTCAATACAATCTTCTCTATCTTCGGAACCTGCATGATGTTGTTGTACGAAAAATCCTTCATCATGGCAGGGATGATCTCTTTCTGGTATTTCTCTTTCATTCGTGGGGCAGCCATTCCTAGTCAATGACCTCCTTGCATTTTTTACAGGTGCGATGTTTCTTGCCACCCTCAATAACAGTTGCAGCAATCTTAGATGGCTTGTTGCACTTCGGACATACCAGCATAACATTCGACAATTGTATGGGGGCCTCTTTTTCAATAATGCCGCCCTGGGAATATGTCTTGTTCGGTTTCATATGCTTTTTAATAATATTGACCTTCTCAATCAGTACCTTGCCCTCTGCCTTATTGACATTCAGGACCCGGCCCTTCTTTCCTTTATGTTTGCCGGTCAGGACATGGACTGTATCTTCTTTTTTTATACCCAAACTCATATTTCCTCCTAAAGAACCTCTGGCGCAAGCGAAATAATCTTCATGTAGTCTTTCCAACGCAGCTCCCGCGCTACCGGACCAAAGATTCTCGTGCCGACTGGTTCACCCTGCGCATTTATCAGAACAACCGCATTCTGGTCAAACCTGATATACGAACCGTCAGGCCTCTTCGCCTCTCTTCTGGTACGCACAACGACAGCCTTAGTCACGGAACCCTTTTTTATGTTGCTGTCAGGCAGGGCTTCCTTGACGCTTACCACAACCACATCACCGAGCCGTGCATACCGCCGCCGTGACCCGCCCAGGACCTTGATACATTGGACTCTTTTTGCTCCAGAGTTATCTGCCACTTCAAGCACAGTGCTGAGCTGGATCATTTCTCGCTGCTCCTTTGTGCTTTACTCTTAATTTCAAGCACCAGCCATCTTTTGTCTTTTGAGATCGGCCTGGTCTCGATAATCTTGACATCATCTCCGACAGTACATGCATTGTCGGCATCATGTGCCTTAAACTTTGTGACCTTCCTGACAGTCTTCTTGTAAACAGGATGCTGAAACTGTCTGGTAACCGCAATCACGACTGTCTTGTCCATTTTGTTGCTCACTACTTTGCCTGTATAAATCTTGTCTGCCATCTTTACCTTCCAGATCTAGTGTGTTGTATACCGAGGTTATGCATCGTTACGGTGTTTCTCTGTAAGCACCGTCAATACCCGGGCGATATCTTTCCTGAGCGCTCTAATCCGCATGGGGTTCTCTATCTCCCCTGTTGCCTTTTGAAACCTAAGGTTGAAGAGCTCTTTCCTCAAATCCTGCTCCTTCTTCAGGAGCTCATCTGGATTTTTATCTCTGAGTTCGGCAACTTTCATATGACGTTCTCCTCCCTTCTGACAAACTTCATCGACAAAGGAAGCTTATGGGAAGCAAGCCTGAGCGCCTCTTTGGCCGTTGCCTCACTGACGCCGGACATCTCATAAATAATCCTCCCGGGCTTGACGACGGCAACCCAGTACTCAGGGGCACCCTTTCCCTTTCCCATTCTGGTCTCAGCAGGCTTCTTTGTAATCGGCTTATCGGGGAAAATACGTATCCACACCTTACAGCCCCTCTTGACGTGCCTGTTGATTGCAATTCTGGCTGCCTCTATCTGCCGTGACGTTATCCAGCCTGGCTCCATGGCCTTAAGACCGAACTCACCAAAAGAGACCTCGGAACCGGTATACGCCTTGCCGTTCATATTTCCCTTCTGCATCTTTCTAAACTTGACTTTCTTAGGCATTAACATAACAAAAACCTCTTATATCGCTGTAGCTTCAGACGTGGGTCTAACCACCTCAGGCAATACTTCGCCGGTATAGACCCAGACCTTCACGCCGATTATTCCATAGGTAGTCTTCGCCTGTGCGAAGCCATAGTGTATATCCGCCCTGAATGTATGGAGGGGAACTCTACCCTCACGATACCACTCAGTTCTCGCTATTTCAGCTCCTGCAAGCCGGCCTGCACATGCTATCCTGATACCCTGAGCCCCAAATCGCATCGCAGAGGCAACCGATTTTTTCATGGCACGTCTGAACGCAACCCTCTTCTCAAGCTGCAGCGCTATATTCTCCGCCACCAACTGGGCGTCGATTTCCGGCTTCCGTATCTCCTTGATATCAACGGCTGCCTGCTTGCCGCTCAGCGTCTCAATATCCTTGCGAAGCTTTTCGACCTCAGCACCCTTCTTCCCGATGATGATTCCAGGCCGGGCAGTGTGAATGATAACCCGTATCTTCTGGCCCGCGCGCTCTATCTCGATCCTCGAGACCCCGGCGTGGAACAGCTTATCCTTGATCTCCCTGCGAATCGTAATATCCTGAAGCAACTGTTCAGCATATCCCTTTTTCAGGTACCATCTCGAGTCCCAAGTTCTTGTTATGCCTAATCTTATACCCGTCGGGTGCGTCTTCTGGCCCAAAGTATCCTCCTGATTATTTCTCTGTCAATATCAACGTGATATGACAGGTTCTTTTCTTGATCATGTTTGCCCTGCCCATTGATCTCTGCTCAACGCGTTTCATCGTTGAGCCCTGATCAACACAAGCCCTGCTGATGATCAGCGCCTCAGAATCCACATTGGCATTTTTCTGTTCTGCATTCGACATGGCAGACTTCAATATCTTTTCGATTACCCGTGCACCGCCATAGGGCATAAACTTCAGGGACACCAGCGCAACTCCTGCCTTTTTACCCCTGATCAGGTCAACAACCCTTTGCGCCTTCCTCGGGGTCACTCTCACATATTTAACTGTAGCCTTCGCATCCATATGCATACCCTTTATTTTTTTACCGAAGTAGTCTTCCCTGAGCCAGCATGGCCCTTAAAGGTCCTTGTCGGAGAGAATTCCCCCAGCTTGTGACCCACCATGTTCTCCGTGACATACACGGGGATAAACTTTTTCCCGTTATGCACAGCAAACGTATATCCAATAAATTCAGGAAGTATCATTGAGCGGCGAGACCATGTTTTAATCAGTTTTTTCTCGCCTGATTCGATACTTCCATTAACCTTCTTCATCAGTTTCTCATCGACAAACGGGCCTTTTTTTAAAGAACGCGGCAAGGTTACTTCCTCCTCTTCACGATATACATATCAGTTCTTTTGTTATTCCTCGTCTTGATGCCTTCAGGCTTACCCCACGGCGTGCA
>PLXX01000099.1 GCA_003153275.1 Nitrospiraceae bacterium
CTGAAGATTTTTCTCTTGCAGGCGGCAGTCTGATTGCTACTGGGACAAAAGGTGCTTCTCTGAGCGCCGCGAAGATTATGGAGGCTTTTTTTCTGATGGCAAAGACCGGGAAACGTTTCAGTCCCTGTCTCCGGCATTCTATCCGGGCCGACCTCCTCAGGATCAACCGGAAGGCCAGGATCAAGCCGCGGTCTGTCCAGTTATTTCTAAACGTCCTAAAAGGCGGACGGGTCTATGATACGCTCAGGGAGATGCATGATACCGGCGTTCTCGGGAGGTTTCTGCCTGAATTTGGTGCGCTGAGAATGCTCGTTATCCACGAACCGTATCACCTGTATACAGTAGATGAGCATACACTGATTGCCATACGGAACCTCGAGCTGCTCAGGACAACCAGTTACAAGAGCCTGGAGGATCTCCATAACATCATTAAAAACACCGGGCAGCTCGATGTGCTGTTCCTGGCATTGTTGCTCCACGATATAGGAAAGGCTGCTGGCAGGAACCATGAGGAGGAGGGCTACAAGCGGTTGAAGGATATCATGGAGCGCTTTGATCTCACTGCTGACAAAAGGACGAGAATCGGGTTCCTGGTCAGAAACCATATCCTGATGTCCGATACGGCACTAAAGCGTGAGGCCCATGATGCCGAC
Source organism: Nitrospiraceae bacterium (assembly GCA_003153275.1). GTDB lineage: Bacteria > Nitrospirota > Thermodesulfovibrionia > Thermodesulfovibrionales > UBA6898 > PALSA-1316. The sequence continues at coordinate 654 of PLXX01000099.1, forward strand.
GTGATCGCACGGTTTGCAGAGGCGGTCGGTGATCATGAAAACCTCAATGCCCTCTATCTTATTACATATGCTGATATGTCTGCGGTGAATCCGGCCTTCTGGAACTCCTGGAAAGCCTATCTGCTCAAGGAGTTATACGTCCATACGCTGGACTATCTGAACGGGATCACGCGAGACCGGGCAGAGTATATCGAAGAGTTGCTAAGCAGTGCCCATGGGATCAAGCCAGCGCTGTTGTCTGAATTTTTCGACGATATGCCCGAGAGATATCTATTGTCGACACCAAAGAGAAAGATTGTTGATGATTACAGGCTTGTGCGCCGGGCCATAGAGGGTGGCTTTGCAGTAAGGATTGATAAAAGATCGGACGGTCTTGTCGAGATCTCGGTCTCAACGAGAGATTCAAGCGGGCTATTCTCGAAGCTGGTCGGTTTTCTTTCTTCCAAAGGATTAAATATAGTTAACGGGCGCATATTTACCAGCATGAGCGGCTTGGTTATCGATAAAATAGCTGTTTCTAACTGGCAGGATGTCTGGTGGGAGGGGCTTGTTACTGACCTGACAGAAGGGCTGAAGGCAGTGGTTGTCGACGGTCGTCCTTTTTCTGTTGTCCGGAGGACCGGGACGAATGCATCCCTGTATGATATATTTATAGAGATGGACAATGAGACTTCGGACGAATTCAGTATTATCGAGGTGTTTTCACCAGACCGGCTCGGACTGCTCTTTGATATATCGCGAGTTCTGGCCAGTCACGGTATTAGTATCTCATCGGCGAGGATCAACACCGAGTCAGGACTGGCGCAGGATATATTTTCCGTCCAATCTGGTTCCGCCCAGTCCGGTGACCGGAAGATTGGCGCCGGTGAGGCGGAAAGGTTGCTGTCAGCATTATGGATGACGCTCAGGAACGCTCAATAATAAGAAAAGCGGCCCTGGTGCTTGCTCCAGTGCTGATTATCGGTATACTGATCCTCGTGCTGCGCGGACCGAATATCTCGAATGCCCTTAAAAAGGGGATACTGCCCGAGATAGAGATGATGCTCGGCCGGAAGGTGATCGCCCAGAATATCTATCTGAATGTCTTCCCGCTGTTTATCGAAGCAAAGGGACTGAAGGTTTTTGATGAACACGGAGAGAAGGTGCTCGTGGCCGACAGGGTGAAGGCGTACCTGGAACTGAGTGGCCTCTTTGACCGGCTGCTGACGATACGGAGACTGGTCGTCAAGGAGCCGGTTATAAGCGTTAGCAGAAAACAGGCTGAGGATATTGCCGCAAATATCAAACGCTATCTCGCTACGACACGCAAGGATGCGCTAAAGGTAAAGGTACTGGCTGTTGAGATCCAGAAGGGCAGCGCAGATTTCAGCGATGATCGCAGCGGGCTGGCTGTTATCGCAAAAGGCTTGGGAGGCGAGGCTATCCTGGGGAGCAACGGCCGCATCATTGCCATTGCAGAAAATATCATACTGAAAAAAGAGGGCATGTCCGATATTTCGGCGGGGGTGTCTGCAGCTCTGCTGATAAGGGACGGTGCAATTGAGATTAAAAAGCTGACGGTTGACTCCTTTGGATCGAGGATCACCGGCACCGGTGACTATGGTGGCGGACAGGGTACTTTAAAAACTGAGTTCCAGATTCTCTTATCAACATTTAAGAAGATGTTTAAACTGGAAAAAAACGGGGAGGGGTCGGTATCTGCACAAGGTTTGGTCAAAATGACCGGGGATATGGTAACCCTGGATCTTGACCTGCAGGGAGGCTTTTACATCCAATCGCTGTTGGAACTGTTGAAGGTCAAGGAAAAAATAGAAGGCTATATAACCGTGAAGGGGCAGGTGAAGGGTCCGCTGAACAACCTGGTGGCGAATGGGTCGGGAGAGCTAAAGTCAGGAAATATCTTTAACGTTGAAGTCGATATTCTGAAATGCCAGATAACCTACTCCGGCGGCACGATGCGCTTTACTGACGGGACCGGCAGACTCTATAACGGTTCGGCAACCTTGTCAGCATCGATTGCGCTGCCAGTGGTCAACTACTATACGCTGAATGTTGATTTTAATAATGTCGACAGCGGACCCGTCTTTAAACTTATAGGCTGGGACCCGGGGGTGATGCCAGGGAAGATCAAAGGGACTGTTCAGAACAGCGGCTCTTCATTTGATCCCGAGGGATTTTTCGAATACCAGCGCAATGCGGCAGGAAAAAATGTGCTCGGAAGGATACGGGACGTCACTGGTCGTTACTCCATGCGGGGCCGGCTAGTGACTATAAGCGGTCTCAAGGTGAATACCGGACTGTCCGTGGTTGAGATGAGCGGCACCGCTGATCTCAAGAATAAAATGATCGATTTTGAAGGGGCGATGCACACGCGGGAACTCTCCGATCTGACAGGGCCCTATTTCGATACACTTCATGGCACAGGGGAGTTCAGGGGCAGAATTATGGGTCCTTTTACTGATCCGGTCATCTCCGGAAAAACCAGGATCGAAAAGCCTTCGATGGGCTCCTACAGTGCGGATATTCTGGAGGCTGATCTCAGATATAAAAAAGATCTTTTGACAATCAGCACGCTGACTGCGAACGGCCACGATGATGCCTACACCATGCAGGGAGCGATCAATTTCAGAAATGCTACTGATCTTTTTGATCTGAGTCACCCGGAGTATGACCTCAGGGCGTCAATCAGCAATGCAGAACTGAAAAAAATCGTTGCACTTTTTTATCCTGATTTCGAGGGCACAGGCAGGCTGAATACTGACGTGAAAATTACCGGCAGCGGTGAGAGGCCGGTGATTTCAGGCGAGGGCTCTGTCAATAGTGGAATGTTTTACGGCGTTTCCTATACGACAGCGACGTTTGGATGGAAATATCCGGGTGCTGGGTTTATGCTTTCTCCGCTGAAGATCCAGAAAGGGAAATCACGGATCAACGGCAGTTTGAACATCGATACCGAGGGCCGGTTTACCCTGTCCGCATCCTCCGACAAACTGTTCCTTAGCGACATGGTAAACGGACAGATGAGGGGGGAAGCCCTTTTTACCCTCAAGGCTGAAGGGAGCGGCACCGCAGACAAGCATACTATTCGTCTTACTGCCGACTTGGTTGAAGGGAGACTGAGGGACAGGCCGATCGGCAGCGGGTCGGTAACCGCCGAGATAAGGGATCGCGAGCTTGACTTCAGGGCAGTCCTGTTCAACGATAAAGTGACGGCGTCGGGCCGGGCGCAGCTCGACAAAGAATATCCCTGGGAGGCAAAAGTAGATATTCAACCCGGACGATATGATACCGTGATCAGTGCTTTTCTGAAAGAGGTGCCTGAAGACCTTAGCCTGAGCATGAACGGGAGTATCGCTCTTCGCGGTGACAAGAACCACGTGTCTGCAAGCTCGGTTCTCCGTCAGGTGAATTTGTCGATATACGGATATAGTTTTACAAATGACAATGAAATTAAGCTTGAGCTGAGTGACCGGCATCTGTCCTTCGACCATATTGCGCTACGGGGCGGTAATGCCATGATCAAAATAAACGGCGGTATTGTCGTTGGAAAAAGCTATAATCTCTCTGTTGAGGGAAGCACGGGTCTTGCGCCTTTTAAGACTCTCTCGACGAAAATCGGCGTGATCAAGGGTGATGCTGACTTTGTCCTGGAGATTACCGGTGACTGGGAAAAGCCCTCAATTAACGGCGGTATCAACCTGACAAACGGCGCCTTCAGCCACAAGGAATATTCCTACCGGATCACCGGACTGAACGGTTATCTTTACCTGGACAATGACCGTATGGTACTTGAAAAGCTAACGGGGAAGCTGGGCGGGGGCGATATTGATCTTACCGGCAGCCTCTATCTCAAGAAATTTGCTGTCGACCGTTTTTTTGTCGAGGCTGCGATGAATAATATATCGGCTTCAATTTCCCCTGATTTTTCGATGAATTTTGACGGCAATCTTCTCTATAAAGGCACGGCGGATGAGCAGGTCATATCCGGTGACATCAGAATAAACAGGGCCCGTTACAAGGAGCGGGTCGAATGGAAGAGTTGGTTGTTCAAAACCAAACAGATCGAAAAGATACGTTCGGAGATTTCGGCTTTTGAGAAGGCGAAGCTGAATATCCGGATCCTTGGTCGGGAAAATATCCAGGTCGACAATAATCTCGCCCGCGCAGAGGTCACGGCAGACCTGCTCATGAGAGGGACAGTCTATCGCCCGGTCCTCTTTGGCCGTCTCGAATCAAAGGAAGGCACGGTTTATTTCAGAAACAACGAGTTCAGGATACTCCACGCTAGCGCTGATTTTGCCGATCCGAACCGTCTTAACGCTGTGATTGCAATAGCTGCTGAAACGATTGTGAAGGGGTATAAGATCAAGATGAATCTTGAGGGCCGAATGAACCAGTTTACCATGTCGCTTTCGTCTGACCCGGTTCTGAAGGAAATGGATATTCTTTCACTGCTGACGCTCGGGCAGACCGGCGATCAGCTCAAGGGACTTGAGGGAGGCGTCAGCGCAGGGGAGGCGACGTCGTTTGTTACCGGCAAACTGCAGGATGTTGTCGAGGAAAGACTAAGGAGCATCACCGGTCTAGATCGGTTTCAGGTAGACCCGCATGTATCGAGGCTCACCGGAACGGTCGAACCGAGGGTCACTGTCTCGAAAAGGCTGTTCGGAGATAAAATGTTTGTCACATATTCATCTCCAGCAGGTTCCGGCGAGGAGCAGATTGTCAAGCTTGAATATTTTTTGAACAGGACGACATCCCTTGTCGGCACAAAAGATGAACGTGGCATCACAGGGGCTGACGTGAAGTTTAGGTTCGAATTCAAGTGAAATATTCCTTTGCCGTGTGGTGCGGCCGGTTACTGATGATTGTACTGATGATCACGGCTACAGCCATGCCAGTGACGTTAGCCAGTGCGGCTGACAAGGCTGATCATCCGGCTGCCGTATCGTCCGGTCTGGCTGATACGGCTGATACAGTCCGCGTGGTTGTGACCGGATTACAGTCGATTGGAGAGGATGAGTTTCGGGAAATGCTTGGTTTTAGAAGAGACAGACCGGTTGACGTTGCAGCGGTTCGTCAGGCGATCAAAACGGCCTTTCTGAAAGGTATCTTTGAGGATATCGCGATCACCGTACACGAGGGCGATCAGCCCTTTATCGAGGTGGCTGTCCGGGAACGGGACTATATCAGAAAGGTACTGGTGAGCGGTGTCCACCAGCTATCTGACAGGCAGATTCGGCGGCTTTTTCTGTTACAGGAGGATGAGCAGATGCGTTATAATTTGATGGAGCAGGCCGCCGCAGACCTGAAGGCGAGTCTTTCGGAACAGGGATTTCCGCAGGCTGAGGTCTTGGTCACTGCTCAGCGAACTGAACGACCATACTTAACAGATGTATTGTTACAGGTCACTACCGGTCCTCCACAGGTGATCCGCAGTATATCATTTAGGGTTGCTGACCAGACAAGAAGGCCGGGTGAGGCCGGAGAACCCGCTATCAGTTTCAAGGACCTTCTGAAGAAGGTCTCAATCGGCGATGTCTATAATCGGCAGAAGGTCGAGCAGGAGGTCAGGGCGATGAGGGATGTACTGAAAAAGCAGGGGTATATCAAACCAGTAATCGGCCCCATCCGGTTTTCGAATGGTGAGCTCGATATCCAAGCGAGTCTGGGAAAAAAGCTTGAACTGGTTTTGGACGGCAATGCCACACTGTCCTCACAAGTACTGATTCGAACGTCACTCCTTCTGGAGAGCGAAGATTTCAACGATGATGTAGTCGGAGAGGCTGTAGACAGAATGCTTGCCCTCTATCACACCGAGGGATATCCGTATGCTCAGATTGCTCCGGTAGTCCGTGACGGTGAAAGGGAGATCACCCTCTCTTTTTTCATTTATGAAGGGGAAAGAGTCAAGGTTTCGACGATCAGCTTTAACGGTACCAGGCTTCCTCTGGATAGCCTGAAGCAGGTGATGACCCTGAAAGAGAACGCATATTATAATCCCGACCTGATTGACAAGGACCGCGACCTGTTGAAGGAATTTTTCGGTGCGCTTGGCTATCTTGAGGCTGTGGTTGGAAAGATTGATGTGAAGACGGCGGAAAACAGGACCAACGTTGAATTGATGGTGTTTGTCGAGGAGGGTGAAAAAACAGAGATTTCTTCTCTTGATGTTACGGGTGTTGATAAAGACACAGCCGAGAGACTGAAGAAGACGGCTGGATTAAAGATCGGGAATCCCTATAATGAGGTCGATATATCCGATGCACGTTTCCGGATGCTTGAGGATTATAACGGTCGTGGTTTTTCCTCAGTCGATATCGACGTTCGGAGGCAGATAAGTGATCATCGGGCATCCATTATTTTTGCGGTCACCGAAGGGAAAAAGCTCTACCTTGGCCGGACGGTTATTGCCGGGAACCGGTTGACGCGATATCAGGTCATTCGCCGTGAACTGCTTCATAAAGAGGGAAAGGAGTTTAATCTCGGCCTCTTTGCCCAAGAGCGGCAGAAGCTTTATAAGCTTGGCCTTTTCAATGATGTTCAGATCGAGACTGTTGAAAGTGAGACCGGCCGGAGCGATGTTCTGGTCAACGTCAAAGAAGGAAATGCAGGAGCTGTTGAGTACGGGGCCGGTTATGCAGACTATGAGAAATTCCGGGGTTTTGCAGAGGTCAGCTACCGGAATCTCTGGGGTATGAACCGGGAAGGTCTTGCAAGGATTGAGGTGAGTTCGCTTGAGCAGCGGTTGCTTCTGCAATATAATGAACCGTGGTTTGTGATCCTAGGCAGCCCGTTGCCGTTGAGATTCTTCCTTCAGTATGATAACAGGACCGAGTTTGATGCCTCGACCAAGGAGACACTTTATAACATACGGCGATATACCTTTACCGTTGGCATTGAGAAAAAACTGAGCAGTACCGTGAAGACTGATTTCTATTATGAGTATTCCCTGGTAAACACCTCAGACGTAAAACCGGATGTCATTCTTACAAAGGAGGATACTGGAACCATCGGCATCAGCAGCGTCAAGCCGGGCATTTATTATGATACCCGCGATAATCCTTTTGATCCCGAAAAGGGTATTTTTGCAGGGGCCACCTTCAAGTTAGCTACAACCCTGCTTCTCTCAGAATCTCAGTTCGGCAAGCTCGAGGTCTTCGGATCACGGTTTCATAAGCTCGCAAAAGGGCTGGTGCTTGCACTGTCTGTCAGGGGGGGGATTGCCTATCAGCCCGGTAATTCACCCGCACTGCCTCTCGTTGAGCGGTTCTTTCTTGGTGGCAGGTCGACGGTGCGGGGATATGATCAGGATACGCTTGGACCGAAGGGTTCTGACGGCAATCCGACCGGCGGGAACGTCTTTGTTATGGGTAGTATAGAGCTGCGGACATCGCTTGGAAAGGGCTTCGGTATTGTTCCTTTTTTCGATATGGGGAATGTGTGGGTGAACGCGAAAAATATACTTTTATCAGATATGCGTCACACCACAGGGCTGGGACTCAGGTATAAGACACCTGTTGGCCCCCTCAGGGTCGATTACGGCATAAAGCTGAACAGAGAACCCGGGGAGAGCAGGGGAGCTCTGCACTTCAGCATTGGGCATGCATTTTAGAATTGGAACAGTGAATGGTGAACAGTGAATAAAAAACAAAATATCATGAATAGGGTCCGCCCACTCATGCTGGTACTGCTGATACTGCTGTCATGTCCGCCTCTGTCTCAGGCAGCTATTTATGATCGGGTGGTGGCTTTTGTGGACACGCAGGCGATAACGCTGAGCGAGTTTGAGGAGCAGTTTAAAAAAACGACCGCTCTGTCCCCGCGGAGTACCGAAGAAGAAGTGCTAGATACGATGGTCAACAGGATATTGCTTTTGAAGGAGGCGAAGAAATACAGGATAGAGGCGCCGACATCTGCAGAGGTCCTGAAGGAATACATTGATCTCAAGGTGCGCTCGTTTATCAGGGTAAGCGACAGTGCTGTCGAGGATTTCTATAAAAAGAATACGTCTGAATTTGGCGGCCGGGAGTACGAGAAAGTGCGCGGAGAGATTGAGGCATATCTCACCGAAAAGATGCTCAATGAGAAACTGAAGGAAATACTCAGGGACCTCAGGAAGAGCGCATACATTAAAATTCAGTTGAAATAACGCGCCGCCTGACACCCCCGAGTATGCCGTTTGCTATAAAATCTTGCTCTTCAGTTTCTTTGCATAGTCTGTAGCATCTTCAGCCATGTCCCTGATCTGTGCCCGGGTTTTTTTGCCAGACTGCGGGGTGAGGAGCATCGCCATGCCGGCCCCCACGATGCTGCCGATGAGAAAAGATACCAGGATTTCAACGCCATGATTATCGTCTCGGTGTCCCATTGTTGTCTCCTTTCTTTGAGTTCGATAGCACATGCTAACATGCTTTGTGCCGATGGTCAACAAAGTATTTTTTTGAGAAATTAAATGCTTAGGATGCGTTCTCGTGTTAATTTTATGTTAAAATTGCTGCATCATGGGAATTCTTGACTGTATAGGGAACACCCCGCTTGTCAGACTTGATGCGGTCAGCCCGCACGATCAGGTTTCTCTGTATGCGAAGCTTGAGGGCAGCAACCCCGGCGGGTCTGTCAAGGACAGGATAGCCTTATTCATGATCAGAGACGCTGAGGAAGCGCAACTGATCAGCCCGGGTGATACTATACTGGAGGCAACCTCCGGTAATACGGGTATAGGTCTGGCGATGGTCGGAGCTGCCAGGGGGTATCACGTGAAGCTCGTGATGCCTGAATGCGTCAGCATGGAGCGCCGAAAGATTCTTGAGGCCTTCGGCGCCGAACTGGTCCTCAGTCCTGGCAACGAAGGCACCGATGGCGCCATCAAGCTCGCTCACAGGCTCTTGAAAGAATCCCCCGACAGGTATTATATGCCGAACCAGTTTGACAACCCGTCGAACATTAGGGCACATTACGAGACGACCGGCAAAGAAATCATCGATCAAACAAAAGGTGACATTGACTGTTTTGTTGCCGGTATGGGGACTACCGGGACTATTATGGGTGCCGGACGACGGCTCAAGGAGTTTAATCCGGCTATTAGGGTGATTGGAATTGAACCTCTCCTCGGGCATAAAGTCCAGGGTCTCAAGAATATGAGTGAATCGATCGTTCCGAAGATCTATTGTCCCGAGGCACTTGATGAAAAGGTAAATGTTGAGGACGATGACGCCTTTGAGATGACCCGTATGCTTGCACTGAAAGAGGGGCTTTTTGTCGGTATGAGCAGCGGGGCTGCCATGGTCGGGGCATTGAAGGTTGCTGAGAAGATCGGCAAGGGGACGATTGTCGTTATTCTCCCTGACCGTGGTGACCGGTATCTGAGTACATCCCTCTTCAGGTCAGTATGCGGCAAATGCCCGCCCTGAAAAAGATTATCTGACTCATATTCGTGCAATTACTTATAGGTTTTCATGTTTATAGCGGTTTGTCCTGGGTGGTTAACGCGAAAAAACTGGCCTACCATATCTCATCCCCTGAATGTAATAATCTATATTAGTCCCTGGTCCGATAACTCCCTTTTGACATATGAATAATAGATAGGGGCAGCTATGACCCCGGCAATGCCGGGTGCTGCTTCCATGAGTAGCATGGCAAGCAATATTTCCCACGCGCTGGCACGGATCTGTGTCCCGACCGGGTATTAAGAAAATACTCAAGCTTATGGATAACGACCAGGAATAGGAACGATGCCAGGGCCACGTCGACAGAACTGCCGAGACTGAGTACTATGATAATTGTGTTTGAAATAAGTTTGCCTGCCACCGGGATAAGTCCGGTCACAAAGGTCAAGGCTACCATGGTTTTCCTGAGCGGCAGATGGACGCCTGCCAGCGGCAGGACAACCTCAAGATAGGCCCAGGCGAACAGGGCGTTCAATGCTGCAATCTTCACCTGCTCAAAGACAACTGAACGAAATGCCTGGCCTAAACGGGCAGTCCTTCCTGCAAGTGCCTTGGCAAGAGGAAGATATTTTTGCATCGGTACGGCATCCCTTAGCGAAATAAGGGCACCCAGCACCATGCCTATCAGTACATGCGCCGCGATCCGTCCGGCTTCCCGGCCCAACGGTTCCAGTTCAGCAGCGTGCAGCCGCAGCCATTGCACTGTGCCAGCCCTTGCAGTGTTTGCATCAGCAGGCAGATAGTCAGCAAGCCATTGAGGGAGATTTTCACGCGATCGTTCGATGATTTAGGCCATCCTCTGCAAAAGTCAGGAGAGGCTTCCCGCATCACTTCTCCGGAACGTGAGGAGCGCCCAAATTCCGGAAACCAGCAGGACAACAACGGAACAAGCCAGTAGCGAAACCACAATAATTCTGGCCCGCGTATCGCTTAATCTCGTAATCCTGAGAAGAGGAGCGAGGACATGCACGAGTTCGTACACCAGATAGCCTGAGATCAGGGCAGGAAGCAGGTGCAGCTTGATAACAGCCAGCAATGCAGTCCCGGCTATTATCCACGACGCGATGGTATAAGAATCCTGACCAGGAAGAACCTGTTTCATACACGTGAGCTTTCAGTCGTCCTTTTTAGAACCCACAAACCAGTCTTTCCTATCAGCAAAAAGTGCGTTGAATGTCGTGAGCGAACCGTAGCAGCGGGTTATATATTGCTGAAGGTCGACCTTTTCACTGTCAGAGAGGTTTTTTGAGCCATTGATATTTGCTTCAAGAACCCTGAGCTGGTTTCTGACCATAACGACCTTGTGGAAGAAGGTGTCTATAGGTATAGACTTTGCCTGTAGATCATGCTTGCCGGGCTTGATCACTATTTCTCCGCCGTCCCACTTTTCAGCCAGTGGTATGCTGCCGGTAACTCCCTCTTCACGAAGCACTTCCCTGATAGCAATCTTCAGTTCGTCAAGATCCATATCTTCTGTCTCTGTCCCTTCGTCCTGTTGAAATGGTGTGTAAGATAATTCATCTTCTGCAGCAGCAGGGGTGAAGCCCCTTATGCCTGTCTTTATGAAATTGACCATAATCCTGTTTTCGTCGGCATTGACAATTCTTCCGGTCCCAAAGTCCTGATGATAGACAACCTTGCCGGTATGATACTGTTCCATGAGGTATCCTTATCTGATCTGTATATGTACACGTTTTGTATCGTCCGAGGGCAGAAGACAGGATATGATCAGGCTGACAAAAGTGATGATCAGTGCCCCAATAAATGCGGCCTTAAACCCGTCCACATGAAAACCGAGCCTGAACTGTGTTGAAATCCATGAGGTAACACTCAGCATCATGGCGTTCGTAACAAAGGTGAAAAGGCCGAGAGTTACGATCAGAAACGGCAGGGTGAACAGTTTGACGACCGGCCTGATAAAGGTGTTGACAATACCGAAAACAAGTCCGACGATCAACACACCCCACCACTCGCCCTCAAAGCCGATACCCGGCACAAATTTTATGGCAAGTATTAGGGCTATTGTGTTGATGAGCCACTTGACAAGATATCTTTCCATGCAACTATTTTAGCAGATGACGGGGAACGTGATACACTCTTTAGAAAAAATATATGAGAAAAAATAAGGGTGGGGCCGCTTTACTGAAAAGCCAGCCTCCCCCTTTTTTGATTCCTGACCCTCCCTCAAGCGGTATAGGGGAATGAGGGGGTATGAGTTCTGTTACAAAGGATCCCAGTATTTTGCAGGCATATCTTTGGCGAGTTTTAGTGCACCGTCCGATCCTGCAAAAAGAGGGTCTTCCACGCTAGTGACTTTGCACTGCCCGTATTCTTTCAGTGCATCCTGAAGGTATTCGCGGATACCCCTGATCAGGCTCCCGCCTCCGGCCAGGACAATATTGTTCTTGATTTTTATCTGGAACTCCGGATCGAATCTAGCTATCATCTCGATCGTCGTCTCGGTAAGAGCGGGCATGATGCTTTCGCAGGCGCGCTTGATCTCATTCTTGATATCGTGCTGGACCATTTTGCCGTCCACAGGGATCTCGACGAAAACCTCCTCTGCCGTATCCCTTACAAAACTGAACTCCTCCTTGAACTGACGGACCATATTCTTGTTGAATCGTGCATTTGGATACTTTTCGATGAGATAACTGAAAAGTTGGTCGTCGACATAATCGCCTGCAGTAAGAATGGTTTTCTGATCATCTTCTGTTGGGATTGTGCCGTGCATAATGCAGAAGTCGGTCGTGCCCGCCCCGATATCGATTACCAGGGAATTATTTAGGAGGTTCAGCCCGTAGGCAACAGCAAACGGTTCAGTCACGACCATGAGGGAATCGACCGCCTCGGCGACCGCACGCCTGATGGCGAGTTTGTTTACCTTCAGGGTGTCAGCCGGCACGCCCACGACTGCATGGATCTTCTGGCCTTCGGCAGGTTTTGCCAGCTCGATGAGGTGCTTTATGATGTCCTTGACCGCCTCTTCGTTCCGACTGATGCCTTCCTTTATGACACCGTGTTCGAGAGGCCTGCAGAGATCGAGAGAGAGCCGGTTTGCCAGTGCCTCGGCGCCGAAGAGGACCGATTTTCCGACTACCTGCTGGGCAATGAAGTCCTTTGGCCAGCCGACATAGCTCTCTGTCCATTCACGGGTGTTGTTGCTCGCGGAAATCGAACTCCGGGAAGTCCCCAGGTCGATCCCTACAAAGAGTTTGTTCTCATCTGTCTGTTTGTCGCCTTGCTTCATAGGTTACGTCTCCTTTATTGAGATAATCTAATATGCCGAGTTCAAGAAAGCGGGCAATATGGTCCCGGTGCTGCTCTGTGTTGAGCTGGATCTCCTCTTCCTTATTGCTCAGGCATGAAACCTCTGCCAGCACTGCCGGGACGTCAACGCCGAGCAGGACAACGAAGGGAGCCCGCTTGACGCCAAAATTAAAGACATTACCATTTTCCTTTCTGGTATTCACGAATAATTTCTTCTGTATCGAGATAGCAAACTCTCTCGATTCTTGGAGTTTCATCGTCTGTCCGATTTTTTCAATAATGTCCTTGAAGTCGCTGGTGCCGTAGCTCGAGTCGGCATTTTCCGCTTCGGCCAGCTTCAGGACCTTCGGGTCTGATGACGGCCCGAAATAGTAGGTCTCGATCATATTGATCGGTCGTGACGGCAGATAGTTGAGGTGTATAGAAATGAAGAGATCCGCCCGGCTCAGCCTCGCCATTTCAACCCGGCGATTTAGGGGAATGGTAACATCCTGCTCCCGCGTCATTAGCACATTGAAGTTCCCGCTCTTCTTCAGCCGGTCGCGTAGCCTTTTCGCTATATCCAGAGCGATCTCTTTCTCTTTTGTCCCGTTCTGGCCTGTCGTGCCGGAGTCACTGCCCCCGTGCCCCGGATCTATCATAATCGTCCTTACCCCAAGTCCAAATATGCGGCTCATCGGCATGCCCGTTGTGCCTATGAACTCCTTATAGTTTGACGGACCGTCGCTATTGTCAGCATTCATTGCGAGAACGGGTTTAGGTCGGGGTCCCTGTGCCAGGTATTTTTCGGGAAGATACGGGGCAGAGACAAAGCTGCTCTGCAGGATAATAACCAGGAATGATAGGAGAACAGGCAGAAGCAGTCTTTTCGGAAGATAGTAGCGGTGCTTATAGATAGCCTCCCGCCCCTTGCCGATGATCTTCAGATTGTCCTCATAGACGCCACGCAGCATATTCTGCCTGATTCGGTACTCTTTTTTCCTTGGGATATGGGATGCCATAGTTATTATGACAATGTAACAGTTTACAAGGAAAAATTCAAACCGCTGGCCGGGTACAGTATATATCCTATTTTCTCTGTGATTTATTCATAGAGATGCTGTGGTTTGTTCGTCTGCAGGGGATTACTAGGGGACGATGACAAGAGTTTTGGCTGTTGTAGGACAAATACCTACAGCTTTTTAGGATTATACCTACAAAAAAAGAGGCGTTCTGCCGATAGATATTATACGCTGGTTTTCCTATATTTATCATACTGAGTGATTTCGCAGTCCTGTGTGATTATTTTGCCGGGTCTGTCCTGGTTAATCAGATAATGGAAAATGAACAAGGGGGATGAGCATGGCAAAGATTTTTGAAGTTGTGGCATTGAGCGAGGATTACGAAGACGACGGGGGATTGGAATTTTCTGACGGGTCTGATTCAGATGATAGGGAATCCCTGTGGCATGATGACGACAACAAGGACGACGATATCAGGGAGCCGTCGGTTGACAACACGCATGAGCCGTTGAAAATATACCTCAGGGAGATGGGGACAATTCCTCTCCTGACCAGGAAGGGGGAAGTGGAAACGGCAAAGCTTATTGAAACAGGCAGAGAAAAGATCGTCAGAGATATTTTCCGGGTGCCCTGCGTGCTTGACCAGCTGCTTGCGATGGAAGATGCCATCAGGATGGGGGAGACAAAGATCGACAATATACTTCAGTGTACGATAGACACTGACGACGCGGAACTGTATGAGACAAAGCGATTTCTTGGGGTTGTCGACCAGATAAAGAAACTGTTAGCAAAAACAAAGTGCCGGTCTTCTGTTGGCGGAAAAAAGGGAACCGGGTCCTCTGCGTCTGGCAGAAAGAGAAAGAAAGGCCCTTCGGGGGCGAATACGCAGGGCCAAATACTCGATTTGATCAGCGGTTTGAGAATAAAAGAAAGCTGCATTAATAGACTGTTTGATGGTCTATCGCCCATAATCGCATTGATTGAAAAAGCAGAAAAAGAGATGGATACCGCAGCTAAGGGCATCAAGTCCCGCGGCATGGACCCGTTGAACAAGAAGTATTCGCTTAATCAGGCAAACCTGCGTACGTTGCTCGGCAAGACGAGGCTGACGCAGCGGGAGAAGCTCTGCAGAACGTATTTGATTAGCCGGAAGTCGATTGCTGATGGTGAGAAAAAATGCGGTCTCAGTTACCCAGTATTGAAGCAGGTGACGCATGAGTTCATCCAGGACAGGGATGATATCGGCCGTGCAAAGCAGCTGATGGTCGAGGCCAATCTCAGGCTGGTTATCAGTATTGCAAAAAGGTATTTGGGGAAGGGGCTCAGTTTCCCGGACCTGATCCAGGAAGGGAACATCGGGCTGATGAGGGCTGTTGAGAAGTTCGAGTACCAGCGGGGATATAAATTCAGCACGTACGCCACTTGGTGGGTACGGCAGACGATAACCAGGGCTTTAACTGATCAGTCACGGACAATCAGGATACCGGTTCATATGGGTGAGGTGATTGCCCGGGTCGCAAAAGTCATGAGGGAACATGTCCAGGAGCAGGGCTGCGAACCCGTGCCGGAGGAGATTTCGAAAATAATGAATCTTCCTGTGTCGAAAGTGAAGACGATCATGAGGATTTCGAAGGAACCGATTTCGTTGGAAACACCGATCGGCGAGGAAGAGGATAGTCATCTTGGCGAGTTGATCGAGGACAAGAATTCACTGTCACCGCTTGATAGCGCCATCCACGTTGATCTCAAGAAGCATATAGAGATGGCGCTGAATAGTCTGAATCCAAAAGAGGCGCAGATACTCAGACAACGGTTCGGCATTTGTGAAGAGCCTACCAGGACTCTTGAGGAGCTTGGGCTCGATTTCGAGGTGACCCGCGAACGGATCAGGCAGATCGAGGTGAAGGCAATCCGGAAGCTCAAGCACCCTTCACGGAGTCATTGGCTGCGGACGTTTATTCAGAACTGAGAGAATCGGGTTGAAAAAAAAGGACAGCCGGGCGGCTGTCCCTTTTTTTCGTTATCAGGATTTGAGTATCATCTGGTTTACGGCCGAACGCGTTTCTCCTACAGAGGTTACCCGGACAGCAGCACGGTCACGGACCGGACACTTGTTCTCACAGATCCCGCAGCCAATGCAGAGGTTGGGGTCCATATACGGCCGTTTTATCCTTTTGAGTTTCCCGTCCCGCATCTGCACATCAACATTTTCAAACCAGATCGCCTTGGGAGATGTCGGGCAGACCTCTTCACAGACGATACAGTCAATATTCATCGCCCACGGCAGGCATCGTCCCCTGTCATAAAAAGCAGTCCCGATCTTGACCGGTTTCTTTGGATTATCCCTGCCGAGCTTTTTTTCGATTGTCAGCGGGGTTATTGCTCCTGTGGGACAGACGTGGCCGCAGAGCACACAGTTATATTCGCAGTATCCGATCCGGCTTATCAGTAAAGGCGTCCATAGTCCCTCAAATCCAGCCTCCAGCAGGGCCGGTTGTATGGCATTGGTGGGGCAGACTTTCATGCATTGACCGCATTTGAGGCAGCGTCTGAGAAAGTCCCCTTCTGCTATCGCGCCTGGCGGTCTTATAACGTCAGGCTGAGGAGAAGTGCGGGATGTGACGGTGCTTCGCATCAGAGGATAGAGGACTCCGCCGGCCAGGACTGTTTCTATAAGCCTGCGACGGCTGATGTCGACCGGTAGATGCGCAGCGCTCGATGAGCGGGGAAGCCCGAAATGGATCGCATCTTCAGGACAGTCTTCAATGCAGTTCATGCAGACATGGCATTCAGTCGTCCGGAGGGCAGCATGGGGATCGCAACCTCCATGACAGTGACCGAGACATTTCTTGCAGTCGGTACAACGGTTGACGTCACGCCATATCCTCAGCAGGGGCCTGAACGACAATAACCCCAGGAGGGCGCCCAGGGGGCAGACCGTCCTGCACCAGAACCGTGGCAGAAATCTGTTTGCAGCGATGACGGTGACAAAGATTATTCCGAGAAAGGTGCCGCCGTGGAAGAGTGGCTGCTTGAGGTAGAGCCAGCCGCGGCTGAGATTAAGCGCAGGAAAAAACGAAACCGAGAAGGAGCGAGTGATAAACGGGATAGGATCGAACAGCCCCACCTGAAGAGAGCCAAGGGCTGCAAGTGAAAGAAGCGCAGCGAGCAGGTAGTACTTGACGCGATAGAGAGTTCGATAGGTGTTCAGTGCGATCGTGTCGACTGCTCTTAATTTATTGAAGATGCTTCCTGCAATCTGATTGATTATGCCCATGGGGCAGATCCAGGAGCAGAAAAAACGTCCGAAGAAGAGTGTGCCGATAAGAATAAACAAAGAAAGTACAAGTCCACTGTAAACCGTCCAGCTGGTCAGAAAGGCGGTTATGGCGGTGAGGGGATCGAGTTCAAGAAAGAGTGCCGTTTCATAGCCCTTTATTCGCGCGAAATTGGTGACCCACAGGAGTACCACAAAGAGAAGCAAGAAACACGCAGCGTAGAGTCTTCTGATATTCCTTAGGCTCAGAAATTTGTTGATCATATGTTTATCTCCGCAACATTCAGAGATTTCCAGTCAGCAATTCCGACACCCCTTTTTTCTGCCATCTGAATAAACGGGACGTCCTCGATCTTCAGGTCGAGAAATCTGAGTCCATAGGACTCGATCGCCACCAGGTCAACCCCCGCAACGATTGTATTTTCAATTGATACATCTGCGAGGTTCCCTCCGGTAGGGCCGTTTCTCCTGAGGACTCTCGTCGCATCCATCAGGGTAAACGTCGGCCTGATTGCGGCAGCCAGATCTGCGATTGAGGTATTGATATCCTGGTGCAGGCGGTTCCTCTGGCCCCCCAAAGAGCCGTAGAGATTTTTCATTCCCATCGTGCATCTGCTCAATGAGTGATGTTTTACTATGGGCAGGTTGATCAGCCTGTCAGCCTGGTGGTAAAAGCCGCTTACCGGCCAGACCTTGAGCGATTCTCCCCTGAGGTCTGTGGAAACAAAATCGTTCTCGCTTGCAAGCCTGACCTTTCCGCCTGCCTTCTTCACGGCATCCTCAATGCCGGAGCGGGCAAAACAACGGTTGGGATCATTAACTGAAACGTCGGTGACCCAGACCTCTGAGGCCCGCGCCTCGAGACAGAGGGTCACGATTGCAGCAACGACTAACGGGTTGGTATTGGCCGCTTGTTCCGGCTGTCTGTCCCATGCAACATTCGGCTTTATCAAAACCCTTTCCCCTGGATGTATAAAACGCGTGATACCCCCGATTTTTTCCAGGGCAGCTCTTACCATCCTGTCAACATCCTTGCCATGGACAACGGCGAGATGCGGATAAACCTTCTTCTCTTCAGTTCGGTAATCTCTGAAGGTGAATATTTTCTTGTCGCTTCGCCGGACAGGGTCTGTGCTGTAAAAAACATAGCCCCAAGTGCCGGCAGCAGCAGCGATGCCGCAGGTGACAGCTGTTCTGAGCAGAAACTCCCTTCTGCTGATTCCGGGTTCTTTCCTGTCATTTTTAGAAGGCATGCATCACCTCAGAGGTCTACTTTTTATTTTTTCTAAAAGAGGAAACGATCGATTCGTCCTCGGTCCCGAAGACACCGAAGAGTGCATCAGACGAAGGGATGAGAAACCAGTTTCCCTCGTACTTGTCTCTGATCTTGTAGAACTCATGTCCGTCTTTTTCAGCTTTTTCAATAATCATTCCTGATTTTTTGAAGTATTCGAAAAAAGATGACTGAAGAGTCCTGATCGCCTGCACGTTCCCTGTCATCAAAGCCACTGTAACCTTTTTGCCTCCGGTCGAGTACTCGCGCTCAACTACATTGCGAAGAAAATCCAACCCCCGGTAGCCTTCTTTTATAAATCTCGTTTTTTCTACCTTTCCGAGGTCAGGCAGCCTGGAGAATATCTCGAATGAATCACGGGCAGCCGGTAGCGTAGGGCTGAAGCCGCGTGCAAAGATGAGCAGGGGAGATTTGGGATTGAAGGAAGAGATTTTTGTATAATACCGGCCCTTGATGAAACTTATGCCTCCGGAGGTCTTGAAGGCCATTGTACCAACGGAGATCGCCTGTGCATTGTCCCCCGACTCATCCGTCAGAACCCCGAACGCCTGGATGCTGTTGCCCATATCGTACACTTCCACCTGTATTTCGGACTTAGTATCTTTCGAAGGCGCTGGTGCGTATTCCAGAATCGAAAGTCCTATAAATCCGGCGCCGATGAAATACTCCGCATGACCGTCTACGTGCTCGTAGAGATTGTCTTTTGTATAATGTCTCTCTCTGCCGATCTGCAGAAAACCTGCGATATTCCCTGAATCCGGGCCAGGAAGCGTTTGAGTCTTTCCAGAATCGGATGCGGTAACTAGCCCAGCAGATCCCGGTGCCTGTTCGATCTGGCCTGCAACCAATATTTCAGCTGCGGACTTGAAGTCGATCAGCGCGGGATCATACTGCTGTCCCCCGAGATAGAGAATAACGGCGATGCATGGCAGCAGGGCCAGCAGAAGGAGACGATACAAAAAAGGGACTGCATTCATCAGGCGGTGAACAAAAGCGTTGAATGGGCATCGGTGAGCATCTCCTTTACTGCAAGTCCATAGGGACATTTTGTGATGCAGACAGGCTGATCACAACCCTGGCAGGGGGCTGCATTCTGTTTTAGCGCTGCATAGGATTCCATTGCCCTTTTTTCCATACCGTAATTCGCAAAATACATCTGATATCGCAGGACTGTAGCGATTTCCACCCCGGCAGGGCAGTAACCCTCGCACTGTCCGCAGCCTGTCCGGCAGTATTCGCCGGAGTAGAGAGCTGCATAGCGATCGAGGACCCTCTGGTCCGCTGCAGTGAAGGTTACGCCAGACGCCTTGAGATACAGTTCGATGTCAGCTGCCGTCTTCATCGTGATAATAAGGCCGCTTACTTCCTGGTGCTTTAAGACCCATTTGAAAGCAGCGTGAGAAAATTCATCTCCCTTGCTTTCCATCTTCATTTCCTTTGCGCCTGCCAGGGTTTTCATGGCGATCACGCCTACGCCTTTTTTGTGGGCTTCCTTTATTACGTCCGGCAGTTTCGGAAATTTCATGAAATTGAAGGACGGCTGGATCAGATCAAAGTGCCCGGATCTGACGGCTATCATCAGCAGATCTTCCATATTACTAGGGCCATGGGACGAGGTGCCAAGAAAACGGACCTTGCCGTCTTTTTTGAGCGCGGCCACTGCCTCGAGCATTTCGGGGTCCAGCAGTCTCTTTTTCTCAGATTCAAGGTCTTTGCTTGTCTCGCCGATTGCATGGACGAAAACGAAGTCGAGGTAGTCGGTCTTCATCCGGGAGAGGCTTGCCTCGACAGCAGCAATATACTCTTTTTTCGTGGTGCCTAACGGGAGATGGCCTGGATAAGGAAGAGGATTACAGAATTTCGAGGTGAGTATTATTTTGTCCCTCTTGATCTTTCCCATAGCCTCGCCGATGGTTTTCTCGGACTGTCCGTAATCCGGAGCAGTATCAAAATAATTAATGCCGCTGTCCACAGCCCTGCGGACCATTGACGCTGTTGAGAGCTTCCCGGCACCAAAAGAGATATCGCTCATCTTGAGTCCGGTCTTGCCTATTGCCCGGTAGCTCTTTACTGAGGAGGAAACCGGCTCCGATTCCGCACGACTGAGGGAAGGGGTAACGGTCATAGCTGTTGTAGTGAGTGCTGCTGCTTTAATAAAGTCCCGACGTTTCATAGTAATCCTCCTCTATTGTTTTGCAATCGTCTTCTTACTATTAGGATACTCAATTACATATGCTTTGTGAAGGGAAAAAAGGTAACGATAGATGTTTCTTAAAGATACTATGTATGAGCACTTTGCGCAGAAGAGCGTATTGCATTTCAGCGCACTGAAGAGACTAACACGCGAAACGGAAATTATCAATCCAGCAACTGGGCCGCTTACATCAGGACATCAACAGGTGTATATTGTCCGATCAATACGGGTTTGCGTGAAAGGTTGACAACGGCAAGAGCGTGAAACGACATCTCTTCATTTGGGTCATTCGTGGTATAATAACTCGTTGTTACGACATATTTCCGAATGGAGGGTACGATGACTCCGAAACAGGTTTTTTTTACAAAAGGCGTAGGTGTTCATAAAGACAGGCTTTCATCCTTTGAGGTTGCGCTCCGAAGTGCAGGTATCGAAAAGTGTAACCTGGTCTATGTGTCGAGCATACTGCCTCCTAACTGCAAGATACTTTCGCGGGCAGCAGGCTTAAAATTGTTGTCTCCTGGCGAGATAACTTTTTGCGTCATGTCACGCAATGAAACAAATGAACCCAACCGGCTTATTTCCGCTGCTGTCGGCGTTGCGATGCCAAAGGATTTTACCAATTATGGCTATCTCTCTGAACATCATGCCTTTGGCGAAAAGGCTATAGTGTCCGGGGATTATGCTGAAGACCTTGCTGCGACCATGCTTGCTACCACCCTCGGCATTCCGTTCGACCCGAACCAGGCCTGGGATGAACGGAAACAGTTTTACCAGGCGAGCGGCCATATATTTAAAACAAACAACATCTGTCAGTCGTCGCAGGGGAATAAGGATGGTCTCTGGACTACTGTGCTGTCTGCAGCGGTCTTTCTCATGGAGTAATATGTCCGGGGCTTCTGTTAATTTCTGCGGCTTATCACAGGAGCAAGCCGATTATAAACACGCGTCAGTCGTCATATTGCCGGTTCCCTTCGACAAAACCAGTACATGGCTCAAGGGAGCAGACAAAGGGCCGGCAGCCATCATTGAAGCCTCACAGTATCTTGAGTTCTACGATAGAGAGACGGACAGTGAGGTCTACCGCAAAGGGATATTCACTGCTACGGCTATCCGTGCGGCAACCACTCAGCTGCTGATCAGGAAAACTAGCGAGCGGATTTCCCGGTATCTCGGCGATCATAAACTGGTAGTAACGCTTGGCGGTGAGCATACGGTTTCTATCGGTGCTATCGAAGCATACGCAGGGCTGTACAGAAATTTAAGTATTTTGCATCTTGATGCCCATGCCGATTCGCGGGACATATATCAGGGAGACCGGAATAATCATGCCTGTGTTATCGCTCGCGCCCGGGAATACACCTCGAATATTGTTTCAGTCGGCATCCGCAGCCTGGATGCCTCTGAGCTGCCCAATGTTGATAAGAAGAAGATGTTTTTTGCTCAGGATATTCATGGTTCCGATAGGTGGATAAAGGATGCAGTGCACCAATTGACAGACACTGTGTATATAACCCTTGATCTTGATGTCTTCGATCCTGGCATCATGCCCTCAACAGGGACTCCTGAGCCGGGAGGTTTGAGCTGGTACCGGGTGTTGGGGCTTCTCTCTGCTGTTGCAAAATCAAAACAGATCGTCGGCTTTGATATTGTCGAACTCTGCCCTGGCAATAACAAGGCCCCTGACTTCTTTGCGGCAAAACTGATCTATACGCTTTTGAGCTATGTATATGCAAAATAAATAGCGTACTGCCTCGAAGATCAAGCCTGCTGCAGTGACATAAGCTCTTTTCTCAGGACTGTCGGTTTCTGTAATCCCGGTATCCGAACTTTTTAACTGTTTCAATTTTCTCCGCGTTTCTGCACACTGCAATGTCCGGCAGATTTATTCCGTTGAAGGTCGTGTTCTTTACGATGCTGTACAGAGCCATGTCCGTAAAAATGAGCCTGTTGCCTCTTTTGAGCGGACGATCAAAGGAATAATCCCCAATTATATCACCTGCCAGGCAGCTCGGCCCTGCAAGCCGGTACGAATATTTTTTTTCGTCCGGCATTCCCGATCCGAGGACAAACGGCCGGTAGGGCATGAGCAGCACGTCAGGCATATGCGTTTCCGCAGAGGTATCCATTATTGCGATCTCGGCCTTGTTTTTCACAAGGTCGAGGACGCTTGATATCAGGACGCCAGCATTCAGGATGCTTGCCTCTCCGGGTTCAAGAAATACCTGTACTCCGTATTTTGTTTTGAACGTGTTTATAAGT
Source organism: Nitrospiraceae bacterium (assembly GCA_003153275.1). Lineage (GTDB taxonomy): Bacteria > Nitrospirota > Thermodesulfovibrionia > Thermodesulfovibrionales > UBA6898 > PALSA-1316. The sequence continues at coordinate 23,401 of PLXX01000099.1, forward strand.
CGGATGAGAAGTTCAAGGTCGTAGTCGTCCCTGGTGATATGGTGTCCGCCGCCTAAATTTACCCATTTCAGGCCTTTGACAAATTTTCCGAACAATTGCTCGAATGATATTAGTATTTTTTCGAGCATGTCTGAATTCTGCTGGCACATGGCGTGGAAGTGCAGCCCATCAACCATATGTCTGTACTTGGGGAAGTTCGCAGCAAAAATATCATGGACTATGCCGAGTCTCGAATTGGGCGCGCAGGGGTTGTACATCTCGGCAGCGACTTCAGCATACCCCGGATTGACTCTCAGGCCAATCTCAACGCCGCGCTGCCTTGCCAGCTTTCCATAAGATCGGAGCTGATAAAAAGAATTGAATATCAGAGAGTCTGAATACGTTATCAGAGACTCAATCTCTCTCTCCTGATAGGCGGCGCTGAACGTATGCACCTGCTTTCCAAACTCCTCATGGCCGAGGATGGCCTCATGCAGACCACTTGCGCAGGTGCCGTCAAGATATCGAGCCATCACCGGAAACGTAGCAAAAGATGCATACGCTTTCAGCGCATGGAATATTCTGCAATCGGTCCGGTCCCTAACATACCTCAGCACCTTCATGTTTTCTTCAATGAGAGTTTCGTCCAGGAGATATACCGGGGTCGATATGGCGCTTTTTGCAAAATCGAGATACTTTTTAGCCGCAGATCCAAAGATCTTCTTTTTTGCATCTTTGATCATGAGGGTCAGGGTCATTAACCCGTTTTCATCAAGAGACTCAAGAGTCTTCCTGCGTACCTCTCCGGATGATACGTTGTACCTGCTGACTGCTTTCGAATCTTTCCGCATAATTGCCCAGACTATTGCTTCAGCATCTTTGTCGGCGCTCATAATCCGGTCTCAGACCCTATCCGGGACTCCGGGATGATCAACAACCTGCCAAGGAAGTCCATAGTGATTGAGTGCCTCCATAAAGTTGTCCGGGTCGAGCTGTTCGATGTTAAAGACGCCTGCCCCCTTCCAGACTCCGGTCAGCATCATCATCGCCCCGATCATTGCTGGCACCCCTGTTGTATACGCAATCGCCTGTGTCCCAGTCTCTCTGAATGCCTCTTCATGGTCGCAAACATTATAGATATATCTGGTTATTGTCTTCTTGTCCTTTATACCGGTCATGATGTTGCCGATGACAGTCTCTCCAGAGTAGTTTGTTCCGAGCGAAGCGGGTTCGGGCAGAAGGGCCTTAAGGAACCTGATCGGCACAATCTTCTGTCCCTCGTAATCAACCTCATCGATCCGGGTCATCCCGACGTTCATGAGGACCCTGAGGTGATTGAGGTAATTTTCAGAGAAGGTCATCCAGAATCTGGCTCGCTTCAGTCCCCGTATGTTCAGCGCCAGCGATTCAAGCTCTTCATGGTACAGAAGATAGCTGTCCTGCAGTCCTGCTACCGGATAATCAAAATTGAAATGTATGCAGCCATTTTCGATGATTGCGGGGGTTTCGACCCAGGTCCCGTTTTCCCAGTGTCGCACGACCTGGGTCACTTCGCGAATATTTATCTCCGGGTTGAAGTTCGTTGCAAAGGCATGGCCATGGCTTCCGGCGTTACAGTCAAGAATATCAAGATAGTGTATCTCATCGAAGAGATGTTTCTGCGCATAGGCGGTAAAGACATTGGTTACACCCGGGTCAAACCCCGAGCCGAGCACTGCCATAAGTCCCTTTTGCCTGAACTTCTCCTGATATGCCCATTGCCAGCTGTATTCGAAGTGTGCCACATCCAATGGTTCATAGTTTGCGGTATCAATGTAATGTACCCCTGTCTTAAGACAGGCATCCATAATATGGAGGTCCTGATATGGAAGGGCCAGATTAAGTACAAGGTCCGGCTGGAATTTCCTGATGAGCGCAGAAAGTTCCGGTATATTGTCGGCATCCACCTGCGCCGTCTCAATCTCCCTGCCATATCTTTGGCTGATATCATTCCTTATCGCCTCGCACTTGTAAACCGTCCTGCTGGCAACCATTATCTCCTTGAATACTTCCGGTATCTGGGCGCACTTATGCGCTGCAACAGTAGCAACACCTCCGGCCCCGATAATCATTATTCTGCCCTGGATATATTTCTTGTTCATAAGGCATCTCCTTCCGCACGTATTCTGCTGTCAAATATAGTTATGGTCCGCAACCTGTTTTACCAAACTGTATATACTATGCCAATATTGCGTAAAAAAAGAAAATTGACCGTGACTCCCCATAAATTTCCGACTTGTGAATAAATTCGGCTATAATACAACATGAACAATTTTATACGAGGCCTACATTGCCATGATTGAGCATATCGAGTCTCCCAAAGATTTGAAGTCTCTTTCCGTAACCGAGATGAAAGAGCTGGCGGAGGAGTTGCGCAGGATAATCATTGAGAGAGTATCGATAAACGGCGGCCACCTGTCTTCTAACCTCGGCGTCGTCGAACTGACGATTGCCCTTCATCGTGTCTTCAATTCTCCTTATGACAAGATCGTCTGGGATGTTGGCCATCAGTCATACTCGCATAAACTTTTGACTGGACGATACCGGGCTTTTGAGACATTGAGAAAATACGGAGGACTTTCAGGTTTTCCGAAGATCGGTGAAAGCCCCCACGATATATTCGGTACCGGACATAGCTCCACATCGATATCGTCTGCCCTCGGCATTGCAGCGGCAAGAGATCTGAAGAGGGGACAGGGGACGCCGGATGAAACCGGGAAGGTGATTGCGGTGATCGGCGACGGTGCCCTGACGTCAGGACTTGCACTGGAAGGATTGAACCATGCCGGTCATATCGGGAAGAACCTGATTGTCATTCTCAATGACAACGAGATGTCGATATCCCTCAATGTCGGTGCCATGTCGAATTACCTGAACAAGGTGTTGACCGGGACTTTTTACAAAAAATTCAAGAAAGAGACTAAGGCCCTGCTTGAAGGTATCCCAAAGATCGGAGGCAGCGTGACGAGGATTGCTGAAAAGGCGGAGGGAAGCCTGAAAGGTTTTTTCCTACCGGGGGGATTGTTCGAGGACCTTGGCTTCAACTATATCGGCCCGATAGACGGTCATGATATCGAAAGGCTGATTGAGACGCTGACGAGTCTGAACGAGACAAGCGAACCGACGCTGATACATATCGTTACGCAGAAAGGAAGGGGATATAAATTTTCCGAGGAAGACCCCTGCATATATCACGGCACGGGACCTTTTGACAGCGATTTGGGACTGGCGCCGGTGAATGATGGAGATGCTCCTGAAGCAGTCCCGACAGTTTCCTGCAGTGATATATTCGGAGAAACTCTCGTGGAGCTTGCAGCGTCGGACAAACGGATTGTTGCAATTACTGCTGCGATGACAGAGGGGACCGGGCTGCGTACGTTTGCCGAGCGCTTTCCCGAAAGGTTCTTTGACGTTGGTATTGCAGAGCCCCACGCGGTCACGTTTGCGGCCGGGATTGCTTCGCAGGGGCTTCGGCCGGTGGTTGCAATTTATTCGACCTTTCTCCAAAGGGCGTATGACGAGATCCTTCATGACGTCTGTCTACAGAACCTCCCAGTCCTCTTTGCGATCGACCGGGGAGGCATTGTCGGTGAAGACGGCCCGACGCACCAGGGACTCTTCGATATTTCCTTTCTGCGAAACATACCTAATCTGGTGTTCATGGCCCCGAAGGACGGAAATGAGCTGAAGGCGATGCTCGCATTCGGTCTCGGCCTTAACGTACCGGTTGCCATACGATATCCGAGGGGACGCGCCATATATCTTTCCGACTGCTCAGCACGCGGACTGTCTCTGGGAAAGGCCGAGGTCCTTGTTGAAGGGGACGATTTGACGATTATTGCGGTCGGCCACTCCGTTGTCCCTGCGCTGTCTGCTGCAGGGAAACTCAGGGAGCAGGGCATCAGCGTCGCCGTGGTTAATGCCAGGTTCGTGCGACCACTCGACGATGAACTGATTATGACTCTGGCCCGAAGATCGAAGAAAATACTTACTGTTGAAGAAAATGTCCTTGCCGGAGGGTTTGGGTCCGTAGTTCTGGAATGCATGTCCCGTGGCGGACTGACCGGAGTATCGGTCAAACGACTCGGGATCGATGATCATTTTGTCGAGCACGGGACACAGAAACTACTCCGCAGGAAATACGGTCTTGACGAAGAGGGGATCATACAGGCTGCCATTGGGCTTTTAGAAACCGGATCATGCATTGATCGACTGTAGGGTGCAGCATCTTTGCAAAATGGTCAATTATTGAACGCACCCATTGATCGAACCCGTCCGTCAGCAAAAAGCGCGGGAAACCTTTATACAAAATCAGGAACCGAAAGACAAGTTACTGTTTATGCAATAAAAACAGAGTGTTAGCTGTCTATTGTCCCCTTGTGTTTGCCCGAAATCAGTAACATGCTCGGCTTGTGCGGATAGGCTCCACAACACAGAATTTGGTGAGAAGAGATTTCGAGCTTCTCTGGCTCAGCATGGGGATTTGCACATAATGATCAGAATATAACGTCTTCGTAAAAAACCTGATGGCTAGAATTTCAGCCACTATATCGCAAAAGAATCAATGGACCTCAACATCCGAGATATGCTCAAAGAACTAAACATCCATTTAGAGCGACCGTGTCAAGCAAAAAAAGCTGCCCTTAGTCTTTTTCTGTTAAGACTATAAATTATTATCTAGGAGCCTGTCCGAGTAATAACA
>PLXX01000067.1 GCA_003153275.1 Nitrospiraceae bacterium
TTGTAATATTTTTGTCGCGAACCCTTCTAATACTGATCATTTGTCCTATTAACTTCAAAACGGTATAATGTGGGCTATGAAAAAGAAGTGGTTTTTTTATTGTATCACCCTGATCTTGAGCTTGATCTTTGTTCTGCTTCAATGGCGTGATCCTGTAGTAATCCGTGAGTACATCGAGAGGCAGGGCCCCTGGGGAGAGACCCTGCAAATTTATGCCCTGTTATGCTGCAGTCAGTACATTCAGTGCTTTCAAACGGGTCGGATGCTTCAGCTTCCTGAGTGCCTTTGCCTCTATCTGTCTGACTCTTTCGCGCGTCAGAGAAAGATGCCTGCCGACTTCTTCAAGCGTATGGTCGCGGTCGAACCCGATGCCGAACCGCATCTTGATAACCTCATTCTCCTTTGGCGTCAGCGTGTGGAGGAGTTGCAGTATCTGATCGGTAAATTCGCTCTTTTCCGCATTAGCAATCGGTGAAGGGCTGTTGGTGTCAGCAATAAAATCCTCAAGACTTGTATCTTCATCACCGACTGGTGTCTGCAAAGCTATCGGGTCCTGAACAGCCCGAAAAACCTCCTCGACCTTTCTCGGAGATACTCCAAGGCTCTTTGCAATCTCATCGTTGTTGGGCTCCCTGCCGAGCTGGACGGTCAGATCGCGTGAGGTCTTGACCACCTTGTTGTAAAATTCCATCATATGAACCGGCACCCTGATTGTTTTTGTTTGGTCGATCAATGCCCTCGTCATGGCCTGACGAATCCACCAGGTGGCATAGGTGCTGAACTTGAACCCTTTTTCGTATTTAAACTTATCCACAGCCCGCATCAGGCCTATATTACCTTCCTGGATAAGGTCAAGGAGCGAGAGCCCTCTGCCGATGTAGTTTTTTGCTATGTTGATCACCAGCCGGAGGTTGTGCGTTATAAGCTCTTCCTTGGCATCGTTGACAAGCATGCGTGCCTTTGCTATGCGGTTTGACTGCTCCCGAAGCGCCTGTATTTTGAGTCCCGTCTCTGTTTCCAGTACTTTATACGCTGAGTGAATTTCCTTGGCAACAACGGCAAGCTTTTCAGGATTTTGTCCCTTTTTCTTCTTTTCAAGCAGCAGCCGTTGAAGGTCTTTTAATGACCCGTAGCGGGCTATCTTTCTGTCAGCGTCTCTGAGTTCCTGGAGAAGATCATCCATGATGTCAAGACTCTCTCCAATCGCCTTTATGATAATCTCATCCCCATCGACCTCGTCAGTCTCCTCAGCTGTTTGTGTTAACTCCTCGGTAAGGGCGGACTCGATTTTCTTATAAAAGGGCATCGGGGTGATAACCTCCCGGATGATGCCTTTGCCTTCCTCCAGTCTCTTGGCAAGTTCGACTTCCTCTGCCTTTGTCAGGATAGGTATATTGCCCATGGAATGGAAATAAGCCTGAACAAGGTCTTCAGACTTCTCGTGCTGAGGATTTTCGTCTTCAACAAAATCATCCTCAGCAATATCGTCTGCCGGTGTATCAACTACCGTGACTCCCATGTCATGAAGGAGTTCCAAAAGCTCTTCAAGGTCATCTGGCGAATAAAACTCGGACGACAAAGCATCGTTGATCTCCTCGTATGTCAGAGAACCACGGGTCTTGCCAAGCTCTATTATATCTTCGACTACGTCAACTTCCTTCATTCGCCACCTCTATTTTCTTTATTTAGATGTATTTTACGCGCCAAATGTGAAGATTTATTGAATGTACTGAGAATGTACTGATTCAGTGCATACCCTTCCGGATACGCACTGAAAACTTGAGTAACATTCTGGATGCATTTAGCATGACCTCAATTGTACCAAATTTAATGAGCGCTATGCAACAACTATTTTTAAATGCCTCACCAATAACGCTATTCTGAGACGAGGGACAAATATTAGGCATGGTACGCAGAACCGGCTTGTATTCAGCCCGATTCTCAGCTACAATGTGCTGTATATGTATGTTATTTCAATGAAGGTGAGGTTACACAGCGATGGCTAAATGGAGATGCACGGTATGCGGTTATGAGTATGACCCTGAGACAGGTGACCCTGATGGCGACATCGCCCCCGGCACCCCATTTGAGAGTCTCCCTGACGGATGGGTATGTCCGGTCTGCGGCGCCTCAAAAGATATGTTCGAAAAGATCTAGATGAGGTTTCACCTATGCCAGGTTAGTTGGTTCGAATACCCATATCGGAAGGGGCTGATCACCCTAATCCGATTACCTGAGTCCGAGTACGTCGGGCATATCATAAACGCCTGCAGGTTTTCCTGCGAGCCAGAGAGCGGCCTTTAGTGCTCCCCTGGCAAAGGTGTCCCTGCTGGAGGCTTTATGGGTGATTTCGATTCGCTCTCCTAGGCCACCGAACAGGACTGTATGCTCTCCGACAATATCGCCGGCACGGACCGACTGGATGCCTATTTCTTTCTTTGTCCGTGCACCGATGATGCCGTGTCGCGCATACACACCTACGTCATCGAGATTTCGGTTTACCGCATCGGCTATCACCTGGGCCATCCTGAGGGCGGTTCCGCTCGGGGCGTCATTTTTCATACGGTGATGGGCCTCAATGATTTCGATATCATACTCATCGCCGAGCACCGATGCAACGTCCTTTACTATTTTCAGCAGAAGGTTGACCCCAAGACTCATATTGGACGCCATGACACAGGGAATAGCCGACAGAAAGGGCTGCATCTCCTTTAGATCATCTTTTGAGAATCCCGTCGTCCCGATGACCATTGCCTTCCCATGTTGTGCGGCGACCCTCAGGTTCTGTTTAGTTGACTCGATCGAGGTAAAGTCGATGACGAGATCTACATCGTTAATTACCCCAGTGATGCCATCGGCAAGGATAACGCCCGTTTCACCCATTCCAACGATTGTGCCGATATCTCTGCCGATGCCGCTATGACCCGTTCTCTCAAACGCGCCCTTCAGTTGCAGCCCGGCATATTCCCCGGTTAGAGTGGTGATCCTCGCCCCCATCTTTCCTGCTGCACCTGCAATTCCGATTCGTATCATACTCATCCTCCTGTCTTTTCAGTATCCGCTGAAGCTATTGATCTTCTTGTGTGCCTTCGCCTTCGTCTTCTTCGTCCTCCTGCTTCGCGGGTATGCGGTAGGACTCCGAAGCCCAAGCCCCGAGATCAGTTAGTCTGCACCGCCGGGAGCAGAAGGGCCTGTCAGGGTTCTCTTCCCACGTCGTCAACTCATGGCAGATGGGGCATTTGATCTTCATTAAGAATTTATTATACCCAATTCTCGCTGGCCATTGCTCCTAAGTACCAGGCAGCCGATTACTGCCGGAATTGTCAGTCTCCTCTGCACTGAGCTTTCTCATCAGAAGTCCGGTGATCATGCCGTTGACAACCCCGGTGACCGTCCCGATAAGCAGGATAAAAGGCCCAATGATTAGGATCGGTGCGGCCCTCTGGACGAACAAAAGCCAGGCCAGAAAGAGTTGTGCAAGGGTATGGAAGAGTGCACCGACCAGGCTCAGACCGACTGGTCCGAAGAGGTTTCTGAAAACAGCATGGACCACTCCCACCGCTGCCGTGCTGGTGATGCCGCCGCCCAGACTCATGATGAAGGACGGTCCGAGAAAGGTGCCGGTGAACATTGAGGCAAGCGTTACCCTGATAAGGGTGACGGCCATTGCGGTTTTGAAATCATACAGCAGCAGGGCAACAAGCGTAATAATATTGGCAAGACCGAGGCGAAGCCAGGGGACAGGCATCGGGAGGACAGCCTCGAATCCGTGGAGGACGAGGGCATAGGCGGACAGCACCGCAATGCGGCGTTTATCCTGTAACTGCATCAAGATTATTTTTTCGGGTCTTCCCCCGGGTATCGGCAAAGACGACAACCTTGCCGGGGAGGCAAACGATGACGCCTTTTGAGACCCACCCCTCCTTCATACAGAGTTTGTTCGGACAGTGGGCATCTTTGATGCGTACCCTGCTGCCTCTGATCTCAACTTCGATCGGACCGCAACTGCTCTGGAGGGTGATCAGCCTGTCTTCACTCAGGGGTGCAGAGAAGGCCGGCCTGCCGTCTATCTCGACCACGACATCGGCAGAGGCGGGCATTGCCTGTCGCACGACGAATATGCCGGAGACCGACACAGCCAGAAGAATCAGCAGGAGGAGGCGGTCTGCAAGGGTAGTTTTCTTAATGAGCTTTTTCAATCTACAGAATTCCCTCCAATCCCGGCGTTGATGGTATACCACCGCTGCCGTCTATTATGATCGCCCATAGAAAAATCCTTATTTATCTTGTGGACGAGTTTCATTCCCTTCTCCGGGCCCAGCACAAAAAATACATTGTCGAAACCGTCCACAAAAACTCCCTCGTCTGTTACGACTCTGACGCTGCGGGTTCCCATGGCGGGGTATCCGGTCACAGGGTCCATGATATGGTGATACCTTTTTCTGAGTTTGCCACCACGGTTATGGTGGCAAACGTATCCATCAGCGCACTGGATTTCTGATAGGTTGCCGGTCTCGTACGCGAGCAGGGCGCAGCCAGGACCAGGAGCATGGAAAAGAGTATTATACTCCTAAGCCGCATGAAAACCTTTCTTTGCAACGCCTCTGTCAAGGTATTCTCTGAGAAAGCGGCCCGTGTGCGAACTGCTGTTCATGATGACCTCCTCAGGAGTCCCGGCTGCGATCAGATACCCTCCCTGATCTCCTCCATCCGGCCCGAGGTCAACAATATAGTCGGCGGACTTGATGACATCAAGGTTGTGTTCGATCACGATAACGGTATTGCCCTGATCGACCAGGAGGTTCAGAACATGGAGGAGTTTCTGAATATCTGAGAAATGGAGCCCCGTTGTGGGTTCGTCGAGGATATAGAGAGTATTTCCAGTAGGGCGCTTGTTCAACTCGCGGGAAAGTTTGATTCTCTGCGCCTCGCCGCCGGAGAGGGTGGTTGCCGCCTGGCCAAGATGAATATATCCCAGGCCAATATCGTCGAGCACTTCCAGTCGTCTTCTGATTTGGGGGATATGCTCAAAAAATTGAAGGGCTTCGGCGACGCTCAGATCGAGAACGTCGGCAATATGCTTGTCCTTGTAGCGGATGTCAAGAGTCTCCCGATTATACCGTGCGCCCCGGCATTTTTCGCAAAGGACATAAACGTCCGGCAGGAAATGCATCTCGACCTTGATCATCCCGTTTCCGCGGCAGGCCTCGCATCTTCCTCCCTCAAGGTTAAAACTAAACCTCGAGTTTTTATACCCGCGGATCTTTGCGTCGGGGAGCAAGGCGAAAAGGTCACGGATATGAGAAAATATTCCCGTATACGTCACCGGGTTGGAGCGTGGGGTTCTGCCTATCGGCGTTTGGTCTACGCTGATCACCTTGTCTATCAGGTTGATGCCTTCTATTGCCAGGTGTCTTCCCGGCTGGTGGATGATCTCCCCAGGGCCCGCAAGATGCTTCTGTAGCGTCCGAAACAGGATGTCGAGGATGAGCGTGCTCTTGCCAGAGCCGGATACACCAGTTACACAGGTGAACGCATGGACAGGCACCCTGACGGTTATGTCTTTCAGATTATGCTCCGAGGCCCCTTGTACGCTGAAAAAATCTTTTAATAGTCGTCTCGTTGCAGGGGTCTCGATAAAGTTTACTCCCGAGAGGAATCGGCCGGTCACTGACTGTTCGTTCGCTGCTATCTGTTCTGGCGTACCCTCTGCGATGACCCAGCCGCCGCGTACTCCTGCACCCGGCCCCATATCAATAACATGATCAGCCCACCGAATTGTCTCTTCGTCATGCTCGACAACAACAACAGTGTTGCCGGCATCTCTGATCGCCGCGAGGCTTTTCAGCAGCTTGACGCAATCACGCGGATGGAGTCCGATGCTCGGTTCATCGAGTACATAGAGGACACCGGTCAGCGAAGAGCCCATTTGACTTGCAAGCCGAATCCTCTGTGCCTCGCCTCCCGAAAGTGTGACTGAGGGCCTGTTGAGCGTCAGATAATCGAGACCGACCTGCGTGAGAAAGAACAGCCGGTCGCGCACCTCTTTGAGAACACGCCGGGCGATGAGTCCTTCGCGCTCTGTCATTACGATGCCTGCCAGAAAAACAGATGCTTCTTTGATCGACATAGCACAGAACTGGCCGATGCTGATTCCATGGAACAGAACGCTGAGCGCCTCCTTCCTGAGGCGATAGCCGTCGCACGAACTACAGAGACGATATGCCTCGATATCGGGAGAATCTTCCTCGAGATCTTCATAGCCAAGACCGAGACATACAGGACATGCTCCTGCCTTGCTGTTGAACGAAAAGAACCGCGGTATGATATCAGGATAACTTATCCCGCAGGTCAGACATGCAGCTGCCCTGGAAAAGAGAATATCCCGGTTGCTATTTACGAGATTTACCGTGATGGTATCTGCATATTTAAAGGCAGTTTCTACTGCCTCACTTGCCTGACGATCAACGCCATCCTTAATAATCAGTCTGTCGATGACAATCTCGATCGTATGTCGTTTCTTTCTTTCCAGGATGATCTCCTCAGTGAGATCGAGCATTTCGCCATCTATTCGCGCCCTGACAAAGCCTTCATTGCGCATCTCCTGCAGTTCCCTGCGATAATTTCCCTTACGATCACGGACAATAGGGGCAAGGATCTGCAGACGTGTGCCCTCTTCCAGTGCCAGGATCGCTTCAATGATGTTGCCGGAATCCTGTGTTGATATGGCAGCCCCGCATTTATAGCAGAAGGGCTTACCAAGCCGGGTATAGAGTACTCGCAGATAATCGTAGATCTCGGTTATCGTGCTCAGTGTAGAGCGCGGACTCCGGCTGACAGTCTTTTGGTCTATGGCAATTGACGGCGACAGTCCCTCGATCGCGTCAACCTCGGGCTTCTGGAGCTGTTCCAGAAACTGGCGGGAATAGGCCGAGAGACTTTCGACATAGCGACGCTGCCCTTCGGCATAGATCGTATCGATGGCAAGGGAAGATTTTCCTGAACCCGAAGGCCCGGTGATAACCGTGATGGCGTCGCGGGGGATTGATACGCTGATATTTTTGAGGTTGTGCTCGCGCGCACCGGTGATTTTTATGAATTTCTGCACAGTACTTTACCGTCTTTCGCGAAAAAACTGTTTTAGCAACTCAGCACAGTCTTCCCCAAGGACACCAGCGGTGACCTCAATCTGGTGGTTCAGCCGGCTGTCGGACAGGATGGAATAAAGGCTGTCGACGCCGCCGGCCTTTGCATCTTTACAGCCATAGACGAGACGTCCCACACGGGCGTTGACTAGGGCGCCGGAGCACATGATACAGGGCTCCATGGTTACATAAAGAGTTGCCCCTGAAAGCCGCCAGGTATCTAAGGCCTGCGTTGAAGATCTCAGCGCTAGGATCTCCGCATGTGCCGACGGATCACAGGAGGCCTCTCTCAGGTTATGCGCCTTGGCCAGGATCTCTCCCCCCCTGACGACCACGGCGCCGACCGGTACTTCGCCGGCTATGTAGGCCAGTGATGCCTCCTCATGTGCCAGTTTCATGAAATAGATATCTTCCTCTTCCTGTGTCATCATTATTGTTTCTGAAATGTATTATAACATGCTATATATTGGTGATTAATTGCGCTACAATAAAAAGTCCGGAAAAGTTACGAGATAATTCACTATGGTACTGAAATACCTGTTGTTTGGCCGGTTTTTAGAGCAGAAGGGGATAATATTCTTTGAGACTATTTATGAGGCACGGATGCTTCAGAAGAAAACCAATCACAGGATAGGGGAGATTTCAGGAAAAAAAGGGTTGGCTTTTGATGTCGACAAGATTCTTGTACTACAGGAAGAAACCATGGTGAAGTTTGGCGAGGTGGCGATAAAACACAAGTTTCTGACTGCAGAGCAGGTTGAAACACTTGTTGGTCATCAGAAGGAGGAGTATCTATTTTTCGGTGCTGGTGCAACTGAAACCGCTGACCAAAAACCAGATGGTAGAGAACCTGAAGGAGTTCAACCAGCAGGAGTTGAATAATCCATCTTAATTCCGTATTTCCCGCGTGCTGCAGCGGGCAGTCACGCCTTCCCCTATACGATTTCGAGCATTCTGTCCAAGGCACGCCTGGCAGGGACCCGTATGTATTCGGGGACTTTGATGACATGCCGGTTCTCACTGAACGCCCGGATTACGCTCTGGAGCGTTGTCTTTTTCATATTTGGGCAGATCATGTCCTTTCTCAGCGGGTAGAAAGATTTGTCGGGATTCTCTTTCCTGAGTCTGTGCAGGAGTCCGGTTTCGGTGCCGATAATAAACTCCTTCGAAACTGAAGCTCTGGCAAACCTGAGCATTCCCGAGGTGCTGGTCACCTGGTCGGCCATTTCCAGCACATCTATCCGGCATTCTGGATGGGCAACTACGAGAGCGTCGGGATGTTCGGCCTTTGCCCTACTGACATCCTCCGGGGTCACTCTTTCGTGAATGTTGCAGTAGCCATCCCACGCTATAATTTTTTTGCCGGTATTTCGAGCTGCCCACATCGAAAGGTTTTTGTCAGGTATGCATATAACGCTGTCACCCGGGAGGGATTCGACTACTTTTACGACATTGGCCGAGGTGCAGCAGATATCGCTTTCTGCCTTGACGGCAGCGGTTGTATTGACATACGCAACGACGGGTACCCCGGGGTACTGCTGCTTGATGTCGCGAAGAGAGAAATCCAAAGGGAATACATATGCAGGAGGATTACTGAACCCAGGGAAGTTTGATCTGAACGGACGGGGAGAATCTACCCGAATCATCTCCGCCATCGGACATCCTGCTTCAGCCTCCGCGAGAAGAACGGTCTTGTCAGGTGACAAGATTGAGGCGCTTTCTGCCATGAAGTGGACCCCGCAAAATACGATGACCGAGCAGTCTATATTTGCTGCTGTCCGGGAGAGTTCAAGCGAGTCCCCGACGTAATCCGCGATATCCTGTACGTCTTCGCGCTGATAGTTATGGGCAAGAATGATCGCGTTTTGCTCTTGCTTGAGCCTCAGTATCTCGTCCTGAAGTGGCTGACAGTCAAAGGACATTCAGAACCGCAGTTTATTGGGCTTTGAGAGTGCTGAGTTGGTGAAGAGGACCGTGCCGTCCTCAAGGGTCACCCTGTAGATCGCAGGCTGCTTCGATTGTGTAGGCGGCTCGCTCCGGGGAGCGGCAGATGTATCATAGCTCTGCCTGCCTTTATAAAGTGAATACACCCTCTTAACATAGTCCCTAGTCTCGGAAATAGGAGGAACGCTGCGGTATTTCTCAACCGTTTTTGGGCCGGCGTTGTAAGCGGCGAGGGCGAGTGTCAGATCGCCGTTAAATTTTTCGAGCATCACACGAAGGTACTTAGTCCCCCCGTCTATGTTTTCCTCCGGGTTGAACGGATTGCCGACATGCATATCACTCGCGGTGGTCGGCATGAGCTGCATGAGCCCGATGGCTCCTTTTTTGGAGACGGCCCGATGATTTCCATTGGATTCCGTCTTAATCACGGCGTGGATAAGGGCAGAATCGATATCGTATTTGGATGCCGCCTTCTGCACATAATGGCTGTAGTCAGTCCATCCAGGCGGCTGCTTCAGGGCTAGGGAAGGCTTTACGTCAGAATGGCTCTCACGCAAAATAAGGTCTGTTTTTTTTCCGAACGGCGCGTCGGTATAGCAGACCACGCCACTTTCGTCCGTATACCGGTAGATATCGGACATTGCAGTCCCGGTCAGACAGCAGACGAGAAAACATGCTGATATTACTGCTGTAATTCTCATGCTAGATCTTAACATCTAATGCCTTGACTGTCAATATAACGCATTTTTATAACGCATTTTTGTTTGAAGAACTTGAAGAACTTATTGACAAACGCTGATGATCTAGTGTATAAAATCTAACTGCGGGCGGATAGCTCAGCTGGGAGAGCNNGGTTCGAGTCCCGTCCGCCCCGCCACTTATTTATTTAATTTCAAGAGGTTAACTTCTATTGTTGCACATAATCGCAGTCAGCAACCCTTTAGTAATTTTTTTACCCCTAGTCCTTAATTTCTATACCTGTAAGTTGTTATTTCGAGAAATCCGTAAAATCGGAAAGGCTCAACTACCGTCATGCTCTCACAGGAGTCCGCACGGGTTTC
>PLXX01000137.1 GCA_003153275.1 Nitrospiraceae bacterium
TATCACAATAACTGAGTTCATCCAATAAAGTCAAAAAAGCAAAATCCAAAAAGCAATTCATCCCCCACCTTTCAGGCAAGCCTGACGGAAGGGGACTTCTTGCCCAAGATGTTAAATTCCTTGATTGCTTTACCAAGACTGCTGCCCAGTTCAGGCAGTTTCCCTGGCCCAAAGAATGTCAGGGCAATTGCCAGGATAATAATCAGGGGCATCGGTTGGAATATCCCTTCTATCATTGTTACGCCATCCTTTTTCTATTATAAGCAAATACTACCATCCTGGTGAAAGCCAGTTTTATGAGCATAGTGAAAAATATTTTCTTTTTGACAGCAATATTTTTTTCGGGCACACTGCTGCTATTGACAAAATTATGCTTTATTGTTTTTAATTAAATTAACTTTCAGGTGCCGCAAGGCATAAGAGGGAATCCCGTGAGGAGACGATCCAAACCGGGAGCGGTCCCGCCGCTGTAACCGGGACGAAAGCCGAAATGCCACTATCTGCTCAAGCAGACGGGAAGGCCGGCGAGTAGAATGAACCGGGAGCCAGAAGACCTGCCTGAATGATAATATCCGATCACGATATGGCGATGAGTATTCGCCGATCGTAATGCGTACCTTCCCGCGGATGGAAGGCGAGGATGAAGCAAGCAGGGTGCAATCCTCTCGACACTAATGTCTTGAGGATTTTTTTTTGAAACAAGATGGGAATGAAAAACAAGTCATGACGCGACAGACAACTTTCTTTTTACCTGATCCGCAGGATAGCTCTCCCCAGTATCTTGAGGACCTTGCAACAGGCTATTGGTATTCCGAAATGCTCTTTGCCTCAGTCGAGTTGGGAATCTTTACCCTCATCGGGGAAGACGGCAAATTGCCTGATGAGCTGACTGGAAGTCTTGATATGGGGCGGGAAGAGCTTTCCCGTTTTCTTTATGCCCTCTCGACCATCGGCCTCATTATGAAACAGGGAGACAGGTACTGCAATACTCTTGTCTCGAATCGTTACCTTGTTTCCGGAAAGCCAGAATATCTCGGAGCCTCGATCTTATGGAGAAAAGAGCTCTCGCAGAACTGGAAAGCGCTTGTCCCCAGTCTTAAGTCCGGAGGCAGGATTGGATTTGGGACCGGATGTGGCGAAGTAGTTGAAGACCTTGATATGCGTATGAACCGCATCACACGGTATACCGATGCTATGGCCTCTTGTGCAAAGGTGAAGGCCCGAGAAATGATGTCTCTTTTTGAGGGGCTGGATATCAGTGGTGTCATGCTCGATATCGGTGCGGGATCCGGAGCCCTTGCCTCGGTTTTTCTTAATCGCTTCCCGTCTCTTACAGCCTGCCTTGTTGATCTTCCAGAGGTGCTCGAGATCTCTAAAAAAAGAATGCAGGAGGCAGGCTTCGCAGCGAGGACGTCCTTTGTGTCTGCGAATGTTCTCGAAGCGTGGCCCCTTGGGGAGGCCCGGTACGACGTCATTATGCTTTCTAATATCGTTCATGCCTTCTCTGAGGCAGAACTTCCTCATCTGATTGCTCAAGCCACAGCTCACCTGAAACAGGAAGGGCTTCTGATCATCCACGATTTTTTTCTTGATCACTTCCTGTCCAAGGCTGCCCTCTTTGACCTCAATATGTTCATCAACACCTATAACGGGCGGGTCTTCGGTTCTGATGTGGTAGAAGGGGAATTAACAAAGGCAGGCCTGACTCATACCGGGCTGATTCCGCTCCATACCGATACCGCAGTTATTATCGGTGCGCGACATTCTGATATTCTCTCTCGCCTCAGGCAGGATGTAACGCAACTTCTCATGTCGCGGATACTCCAATTTAGGTTTTCTGACTGCAGGTTAATTTCTGCCGAGCAAATTAATGTTTCAGATTGGCCAGAACTGAGATGCAGGTTTGGATGTGATCACTACGGAAGTCCCCACTGCCCGCCGCACGCCCCTCGGGCAGAAGATACAAGAAAGGTAATATCGGGATATCGGGCTGCCCTTGTCGTTCAGGGGGAACCTCCGACGCAGAACTTCCAGCGCATGGTGCTTCAGGCAGAGCGGGAGGCGTTTCTACTCGGATTTCACAGGGCTTTTGCCTACTGGGCTGGCCCCTGCTCCCTCTGCAAAACCTGTGTGGATGATAAAAACTGTAACAAAAAAGACGCACGCCCCTCAATGGAAGGGGCCGGCATCGATGTATATGAGACCGCGAGAACTGCCGGCTTAACTCTGAGAACGCTCACGGACAAGACCGACTTTGTAAAATATATCGGTCTTATTCTCCTGGAGTAATACTGATGCGTATACTCCTGATACAATCCCTGTCCGTAGAAGGCATGAGTGCAGAGAAGGTATACCCGATCGGTCTCGTTTCACTTGCCGGCCTGCTTACTGGACCGGGAAATGAGGTAGCACTCATAGATCTGAACATACACACTGATCCCTATCGGGCCCTTAGGGAGAAGCTGGTCGAGTTTAATCCTGATGTCGCAGGGATTGCTCTCAGAAATATTGATCCTCTTGGCAATAAGGCCTCATCGCTCATTCCGCCCTTTGTTGCGGCTGTCCGCATGGTCGCGGCAATCTGTCCGAAAACATGCATTATTACAGGAGGAACAGGGTTTTCTCTCTTTCCCGAGCGTCTCATGCTAGAACTCCCTGAGATCAGCTATGGCATTATCGGCGAGGCCGAGGAATCGTTTCCTGCACTTCTTTCCTCACTTGATAATCCGCCGTCTCTGAAAGGTCTCTGCAGGCGAAAGGGAGATAGTATTATCGTAACGCCGTCGTCTCGCGAATACGACATGTCGCGTTACGAAGCGCCCGATCGAACTTTGCTCGATCCCGCACAATATCTTGATATCAACACCTATGTGCCGGCAATTGGTATTGAAACAAAACGGGGCTGCCCCTATAAGTGCGCCTATTGTGTTTACCCCAAGCTCCAGGGAACGAAGCTACGGTGCAGATTGCCACATTCGGTTGTGGACGAAATGGAACTCCTCCACAAGGAATATGCCATTCAGAGCTTTCATTTCACCGATCCGGTGGTGAACATCCCCGGGGGGCATCTCGAAGATATCTGCAGAGAGATTCTCAGAAGAAAGCTGCGGATTCGCTGGGATGGGTTCATGCGCGAAAACCAGCTAACCGAAAAAAACGTCTCTCTGTATGTAAAATCCGGCTGCGAATGTTTTTCTTTTTCACCCGATGGTTACTGCAGGGAGGCGCTTGAAATGCTTGGCAAGGGGATGGAAGAAGAGGATATTCTGAAAGCGGCCCGGCTGGTTTCAAAAACCGACGTTATTACGGTTTATCACTTTATGGTGAACGTTCCCGGAGAGACGAAGGAGACCGCTGAGAAGGGCATCAAACTTTTCGACCGCCTGTATGATCTCCATGCCGCCAAACGGAACCTCGGTACGATCGTGCTTAATAATATCAGGATACATCCCGGTACGCGGATTGAAGAAATTGCTCGAAGAGATGGCGTCATCGGTCCAAATACGGATCTCCTCTATCCGTCGTATTATAATCCGGCTCCCTTCGAATCGCTCCGGTATCGGCTCGAGACGATGCATTACCTCAGAAATATCTTTTCATGGGAGGGACTGTCATGAAGGTTGTTCTTCTGGAGCATCCGCGCTCCATCACCGTAGAACGGTGCAACGATATCGCAAATACACCTCTTTCATCATGCCTGCTTACCGGGTATGCCGGAGCTGTGCTCGTTAAAGAGGGACACGAGGTCAAGATCATCGAAGGATATCTTGACCGACTTTCCTGGGACTCAATACGTGAGACAATCAGGGGTGCAAAGGCTGACATCCTCGGCGTGCATATGGTCTATCACTGGAAAGGTGACGAAGATCTGTACCGGTTTCTGGGAGAACTCAAGAATGAAGGACTTGCGCCACTCATCGTCGCGTATGGTTTTTACCCGACCATCTCCCATGCGCAGATACTGCACGACTGTATCCCTATCGATGCTGTAGTCGTCGGCGAACCGGAAGTGCCTTTCGCCAGTCTCGCTCGTTATCCGCAAGGGCAGGACTTCCCCCAACGGCTTCCGGGAATAGCGAGCCGCTCCGATTCAGGAGAATTTGTCCTTATTCCGCAGGAGCCTGTCATTGATCTTGACTCTGTTCCCTTTCCTCTTCGAACAGAGTCACTCTACCGGATTGGCGAGGTGAATATCCTTGGAAGCAGGGGATGCTACGGGCGATGCACCTTCTGCTACATCAACACCTTCTACGGCAAGGGAATGCCCTGGCGGTTCCGAAGTCCTGAAAATATTATTGCAGAGATTGATGCAATCATCCGGGAGCGCGGGGCACGGGATTTTTATTTTACCGACCCGAATTTCTTCGGCCCCGGACTGCGGGGACAGGAACGTGCGATGAGGATTGCAGAACTTCTGAAGCCGCGAAATATACACTTCGGCATAGAGGGTAGGGTCAATGACATCAGGGATGAGACGATTGAAGCTCTCGTCAATGCGGGGCTTCGCCACATTCTCATCGGACTTGAGAGCGGCAGGAACGAGGCGCTGCAGCGCATGAATAAGATGACGACAGTTGCGGAAAATGAGGAGGCCCTCAGGATTCTCAGGAAATACGACATAGAACCCAATGTCGGCTTTATCATGTTCGAGCCCGACTCAACGATAGAGGACCTCCGTACCAATTTCGAGTTTCTGAAACGGAACGACCTGCTCAAAAACCTTCCGGTAACTGCCAATGTCCTGTACCATCATCAGATCATCCTCGGCGGGACCGCTGCCTATCATGAGCTCAAGAATACCGGCCGACTGGAACTCTCCGCCTCTTCAGCATATGAAGGCACTGCCTATTTTCAGAATGCTGCCGTTGCAGAACTGGCGGCTATCATGCGGGAAATCACCAATTTTCTGTTCAGTGTCATGGACGGCATCTGGAGCGGGAAAACAATCTCGCCACCCGGTTCACAAGCGAAGCACCAGGCAGTCAATCAGATGCTTGTCGATATTTTCGAACAGAGTCTCTCGACGCTTGAGCAAGGAGGCCGGTTCAGCAGTGAAGGAACATCCTTGGTCCTTAGTCAGAGCAGAGAAAAGATCTCACTGCTTGTTGGCAATGATCAGAGCCTGGCCTCATAATTATAAATTTATGTTGACAAACTTTCAGATCGTGTGTTTTTATTAAAGTAAGTTTCAGGTGCCGCAAGGCATAAGAGGGAATCCCGTGAGGAGACGATCCAAACCGGGAGCGGTCCCGCCGCTGTAACCGGGACGAAAGCCGAAATGCCACTTTCTGCGCAAGCGGACGGGAAGGTCGGTGAGTAGAATGAACCGGGAGCCAGAAGACCTGCCTGTAATGATGATATCCGAGCACGGTATGGCCATAGCAATCGCCAATCGTCATAAGTACCTTCTCGCGGATAGAAGGTGAGGATGAAGCAAGCAGGGTGCAATCCTCAAGACATTTATTGTCTTGAGGATTTTTTTTGTAAAAATTGCCACTACACTTAGGAGGAAACATGACACAGCTGGAGAGAGCCTTAAAGGGAGAAACCACCGAGGAGATCAGAGCAGTATCGACAGCCGAAGAGATTGATAGTGAAGTAGTACGGGAGCGCGTAGCATCGGGAAAGATAATCATACCCGCCAATAAACACAGAAAACAGAATGTTGTCGGTATCGGCAAAGGACTCCGGACGAAGGTGAATGCCTCGATCGGAACCTCGACAGACATCGCCGACATTGCCATGGAGGTGAAAAAGGCCGAGATCGCCCAGCAATACGGGGCGGACACCCTGATGGATCTGAGCGTCGGTGGAAATATTGCCGGCACCAGAAAAGCGGTCATGGACGCAATCAGCCTTCCGATCGGGACAGTTCCCCTGTACGAGGCATTTGCGATTGCCATTGAAAAATACGGTGCTGCAGTGAATATGCCGGCCGAGCTTCTTTTTGAGATCACTGAAAAGCAGTGTGCTGAAGGTGTGGCCTTTATGGCTATCCATTGCGGCATCAATCGCAAGACGGTCGAGATGCTTCGCAAACAGCATTATCGTTACGGCGGTCTTGTCTCCAAGGGCGGCTCCTATATGGTAGCCTGGATGGAGCATAACAACATGGAAAATCCGCTCTACGAACACTTCGATCGCGTTGTCGAGATCCTGAAGAGACATGACACCGTGCTGAGCCTCGGCAACGGGTTCCGGGCAGGGGCGATCCACGATGCCTGTGACAGGGTCCAGATACAGGAACTCATCATCAACTGCGAGCTCGCTGAAATCGGTCGCGAGATGGGATGCCAGACCATGGTGGAAGGACCGGGACATATTCCGATTAACGAGATCGAGGCGAACATCATCATGGAGAAGAAGATGAGCGGCGAGTCGCCTTTCTATATGCTCGGGCCGATCACAACTGACATCGCACCGGGGTATGATCATATTACTGCAGCCATAGGCGCAGCGCTCTCCTCATCTTATGGTGCTGACTTTATCTGCTACGTGACGCCATCAGAACACCTTGGGCTGCCTTACCCCGAAGATGTCCGTGAAGGGGTGATCGCCTCAAGAATAGCCGCTCATATCGGCGATATGATAAAGCTCGGCAAAACAGACAAGGACAAGCTGATGTCAAAGGCCCGACGCGATATGAAATGGGATGCACAGTTTGCGCTTGCCATCGATCCGGAACGTGCCCGTGAGATCAAGGCCAAGAGAGGCAACGGCAGCGACCATTCCTGTACTATGTGCGGCAAGTTCTGCGCCAACGATATACTTTCCGGAATGTTCGAACAGAACATGGTAGGCTCCGACAAGGCCAAGTGAATAATCACCGGGGCAAGAAGGTGTTCGTCTTAGGCGGGGCTCGGAGCGGCAAGAGCTCTTTTGCCCTGGGGCAGGCTTCCGCTCTCCCCGGCAGAAAGGCCTATATTGCAACGGCCCAGGCCTTCGATGACGAAATGAAGGTGCGTATAGAAAGGCATCGTCTGGAGCGTCCTGACGATTGGGATACCTTTGAAGAGCCTCTGGACCTTCCGGGACTTCTTGCGAAAATCAAAGACTCTCATGATGTGATCCTGATCGACTGCCTTACTCTCTGGCTCTCCAACCTTATGCTCGCGGATAAGGACATCCTCAAGGAGACGGAATCTTTTATTTCCGCTTTGACAACTTTTGGCGGTTTATTGTTTGCGGTGTCCAACGAGGTCGGCTTCGGCATAGTTCCCGGAAACGAGATGGCCAGGAAATTCCGGGACCTGGCAGGGACGCTGAATCAACGGGTTGCAGCGGCTGCTGATCAGGTGTATCTTATCGCAGCCGGTATCCCAATAAAAATCAAGGAGATATAACACATGGGCCGCATTGATTCGACAATTGCAGCAATCCGCCCCGTCAACGCGGACTGGTTCGTCACGGCGCAGGCGCATCTTGATAAGCTGACAAAGCCCCCTGGCAGCCTTGGAAGACTGGAGGAATTCGCCCGGCGTATCGTTGCAATCACCGAAAACATGAGCCCTGTCCTCGACAAGAAGGTCGTTTTTACCTTTGCCGGCGACCATGGTGTTGTCGACGAGGGGGTCTCTGCCTATCCGAGAGAAGTTACGAGTCAAATGGTCTTTAACTTCCTCAGAGGAGGTGCTGGTATCAATGTCCTTGCTCGCCACGCACGAGCTGAAGTCGTTGTCATCGACATCGGTGTGGACTATGATTTCGGGGGCCTTGAGGGCCTCACGTCAATGAAGGTCGTAAAGGGAACAAAGAATTTCATGCTTGGACCTGCCATGACGCGAAATGAAGCGGTGAGGTGTATCGAGACTGGAATTGAACTTGCCCAGGGCTATGCGAAGAAAGGCTATAAGATCTTCGGGACCGGCGATATGGGCATCGGCAATACCACTCCGTCGAGCGCCATTGTATCCGTGATCACAGGAAAGCCCGTTGCCGAGGTCACGGGCAAGGGAACAGGAATCTCCGATGAATCGCTCGCCAGAAAAATCAAGGTCATCGAAGAGGGGATTCGTATTAATCAGCCGGATCCGAAGGATGCGGTCGATGTCCTGGCAAAGGTGGGTGGTGCAGAGATAGGCGGCATTGCTGGTCTGATTCTCGGGGCAGCTGCACACAGAATTCCTGTCGTAGTGGATGGCTTCATTTCTACTGCTGGGGCGCTGATCGCCTATGGACTCTGCCCGACGGTATCTGATTATCTTTTCGCTGCACATAACTCTGTAGAGCAGGGTCATCGGGTAATGCTTGAGGCCATGAGATTGGGCCCTATTCTCGATCTGAACCTCAGACTCGGTGAAGGCACCGGCGCGGCGCTTGCGATGACACTGATCGATGCAGGGATCAAAATATACAAAGAGATGGCCACGTTTGGAGACTCCGGAGTCTCGGGCGAGATCATCAACTGATGAAGAGTCTTTTTCTGGCAGTACAGTTCCTGACGCTCGTGCCGGTCACTATTGGAGGCAATATTACGGCCAGGGAGATCGGCCGGTCTGCTGCCTTTTTTCCTCTGGTTGGGGCTATTCAGGGGCTGTTTATGGTGCTGGGGCTGAGTATATTCAGTAAAGTATTTCCTGCCGATATTACCGCTGGACTGCTCGTCATGCTACTCGCCTTCAGCAGCGGCGGCTTTGATCTCGATGGGCTTGCGGATACAGCCGATGCACTGGCAATCAAATCATCTGGCAACCGGGAGACTGATATCGGCAAAAGACTGCTGGTGATGAAGGACAGCTCAATCGGCTCGATCGGCGTCGTTGCTCTCATATTTGTCATGCTCCTCAAATATCTTTTCATGAAAAGTCTTATCCTCGATTTTTCTTTCTCCTCCGTAGCCGGAATTCTGTTCCTCATGCCTGCATTCTCGAAGTGGATTACGGTCCCTCCCATGTTTCACGGCACGTCAGCAAGAAACGACGGGCTTGGGAAGATCTTTGTCGAAAATGCGGGTATCCAGGGTCTCCTGATATCGTCAATGATAATGATTGCTCTTTGCTGGGTGGTTGTTCTGGCAGGCGTTTTCACCGGGGCATCAGGCACCTTTGCATCAGGAGACCCTGGCCTCTTTATGCTTATAGTCATTTTGTTCTATTTTTTCGGCCTGATTTCGGTGAGATTTTTTCACAGCAGATTTGGCGGCCTTACCGGTGATCATTTTGGCGCACTGACCGAGGTTTCTGAAATCATCTATCTGGGGGTGGCATACGTATGGTTACGACACTCTTTTTGATAAGACACGGCGAGACAGAAGGCAGTGAGACAAAACGCTATAAGGGCAGCATGGACGTGGCGCTGTCGGACAAGGGCATTGAGCAGGCCAGAAAAGCCGCAGTATTTGTTTATGACTATCTGAAAAAAAATGTTGCCGATCGCGATAAAGGCTATCTGAGGGATATCCAAAAGGAAACTGGCAGACCGATCAGGCCCAGTGGGGCGGCAAAGCTTGAAGCTGTTTATTGCTCTGACCTTAGCAGAGCGGTAAAAAGCGCCGAAAAGATTGCAGGTCCATATGAATGTGAGCCAGTCAGCGTTCCTGAACTGAGGGAAAGAAACTTCGGCATATGGGAGAATATGAACTTCGTTGAGATCCGGGATCGATATCCGGTAGAGTTCAATGCCTGGGCAGACAATCCGCTTCAATTCAGTCCCCCGGGCGGTGAAAGCACCCTGGACCTCAGAGACCGGGTACTGCCGGCATTCGACCGTATTCTCGATAGTCATTCCGGACAGTGCATTGCGATTGTTGCCCACGGAGGAATAAACAGGGTCCTGCTCTGCCATATGCTCGGCATCCCGCTGGAAAATATCTTCAGGATAGAGCAGGACTATGCTGCGGTGAATATTATAGAGTTCTGGGACAGATATCCGGTTGTAAAGTGTATGAACCATGTTTCTTACGAGGGTTGCAATAATGGCTAAGGCCTTGATGATCCAAGGAACGGGCTCCGGCGCAGGGAAAAGCCTTATTGCAGCAGCCCTCTGCAGAATATTCAGCGATGAGGGATTGCTGGTCGCCCCCTTCAAGGCACAGAATATGGCTCTCAACTCGTACATCACGCGTGACGGCGGTGAGATCGGCAGGGCCCAGGCGCTCCAGGCAGAGGCCGCCAGAGTAGTTGCCAGCACAGATATGAATCCCGTACTCCTGAAGCCTACCGGAGAGTCAGGCTCACAGGTGATCATTCAGGGGAAGGCAGTGAGGCATATGAAGGCACAGGAATATTACGCCTACAAGCAGGAGGCCTGGAAATCAGTTGAAGAGTCTTTCAGCCGGTTATCGCAAGATTATGACCTGATCGTGATGGAAGGGGCCGGAAGCCCTGCCGAAATCAATCTTCTGAGTGTGGATATAGTCAATATGGCGGCGGCAAAGATGGCCAAGGCACAGGTCCTGCTTGTGGGTGATATTGATAAAGGCGGAGTCTTTGCATCCCTGTATGGCACGGTGAAACTGCTCGGTCGAGACGCAAGACATATTAAAGGATTCATCATAAATAAATTTCGTGGCGATATTGAGATCCTTAATCCCGGGCTGGATATGATTCTGGGGAAAACTGGTAAACCGGTCATCGGAGTATTGCCCTATGCAGTTGATCTGGGACTTCCTGAGGAGGATGGACTTGCGCTTACAGAAAAGAGGATGACGGGACGGCAGGGGGCAATCCGCGCCGTTGTCGTAAGGCTGAAGTATATTTCCAATTTTACCGATTTTGATCCTCTCAGCCATGAGCCGGATGTCGAGCTGATATATTCCCGAAACGCTGCTGACATTGAAAACGCCGATCTTCTGATTCTGCCGGGAACTAAAAATACGGTTAAGGACCTTCTTTTCTTGAGAGAAAGCGGAATAGATCAGAGCATACGTCGCGCATACGCAAAGGGCATTGATGTTATGGGACTCTGCGGAGGATACCAGATGTTGGGCCATCGAATTTTTGATCCCCTTGGTGTCGAGAGCGAACACAGGGAGGTCGAAGGCCTCGGCCTCCTGAATATCGAAACAACATTTGAGGCCGAAAAGATGACCTGCCAGGTCGAGGCGGAGATTCGGGAAGAATACTGGAACGGCTACGGGTCTTTTGCCTCTGGACGGAGCCTCCAAGGATATGAAATCCATATGGGCAGGAGTACCGGGGAGATTGCTCTCTTCAGCTGCAGAAGGTTGTCACAGTCGGGAGATTCGCACGGCCTTGACGGATCGCGCAATGGAAACTGCTGGGGAACCTATCTGCATGGCATTTTCGAGAACAACTCCTTTCGAAGATCCATACTCGATCACATACGGACGAAAAAAGGGCTGGAACCCCTGGGCACTTTTGTTGATTACGGTCGCGACCAGGACAGGGCGATTGACCGACTCGCGGACCTGGTCAGAACAAATGTAGACATGCAGTTCATTCACAGGATCCTCGGATTATGATAAGCCCCCTGGAACTTATCTGTGCCTTCCTGGTAGACCTTGCTATAGGCGATCCACGATGGCTTCCCCATCCGGTCAGGGTTATCGGCAGCGCGATCTCGAAACTTGAGCAATTTCTGAGGCGTTACGCAAGGCGGGAGACCGAACGATTCGCCGGGGTGCTTCTTGTGGCCGGTATCGTCCTGCCGGTTGTAGGCCTTACCTATCTTCTACAGAAGCTTCTGCTCAGCTTTTCCCTCAAACCACTGTCGATTATCGCTACAATCACAATTATCTATCTGATTTCGACAACAATCGCTGTCAGGGGGTTGACTGACGCTGCACGACTTGTCATCGCAGCAATTCAGGACTGCAATCTTGAGACCGCAAGAAAAGATCTCGCGATGATTGTCGGCCGGGATACTGCCGACCTTTCTGGGGAGCGGGCACTGGCCGCCACGATCGAAACCCTTGCCGAGAATCTATCCGATGGCGTCATAGCACCGGTCTTTTATCTTGTTGTCGGTGGACTTCCCCTTGCCATGGCATATAAGGCGATCAATACCCTCGATTCGATGGTCGGCTATAAAAATGATACCTATATTCGCTTTGGCTGGGCTGCTGCACGCCTTGACGACCTTGCCAATTACATACCAGCGAGACTCACCGGACTGTTTATTGTTGCAGCCTCGTTTGTGTACTCTTTGCTGAGACATGGGAACGGCCAACTTCAGATGGCTGTCTCAGCCTTCACCATTATGAGGCGTGATGGAAAAAACCACGCAAGTCCGAACAGCGGAATACCTGAGGCAGCCATGGCAGGAGCGCTTGGAGTGCGTCTGGGAGGTCCTTCCACATACGGCGGCAGAATTGTAGAAAAACCGTATATCGGGGATAATCCAGACAATGATTATCTTGTTGCTTCCAGGCAGGCTATGGCTCTTGTCTTCGTCAGTGCCACGCTCGCAATAGCTGCGGCGGCGGGAATGCTTTTTGTGAGGTCTCTGGCATGATGGACCACGGCGGCAACATACACGCTGCGTCACGCAAAACCGGTATCGCTGAAAAAAGGATACTGGATTTCAGCGCCTCTATCAATCCTCTCGGCATGCCGGAGGCTGCCCGGCTTGCTATGACGAGACAGATTTCTCTTCTTGGACACTATCCCGAACCGTTTGCAGAAGGGCTGAGCGACCAGTTAGGCCGCATGCTCGGGCTGAGTTCCCACTCCATAATTTGCGGCAACGGCAGCACGGAACTCATCTATCTTATTCCGAGAGTCCTGAAACCCAAACAGGTGCTTATTACCGCGCCGACATTTTCCGAATATGAAAAAGCCTGCAGAGTGAGTTCGGTGGCAAGAGTTATTCATTATGAGCTGGACAAAAATAATAATTTTGATATAGATACCGATGATTTTATAGCGCACATGAAAGGGCTTTCAGGATCTACATCACCAAACGCTAGACAGAACGGAAAGCTCGCATTCCTCTGCAATCCCAACAATCCAACCGGCAGAATTGTCAGGCAAGATGCCGTGCTTCGCATTGCGAAGGCTGCGAAGAAGCTGAAGTGCCATCTTGTTGTTGACGAGGCCTTTATTGACTTTTGCCCCGGCGAGTCAGTGGCCCCCGAGGTTGCCGGCAATCCTTATCTTATGGTACTCAGGTCCCTTACCAAGTTTTATGCTTTGGCAGGTCTGAGACTTGGCTATGGTATTTTTCCTCAGGCAGTTGTTGACAGGTTTAGAGAGCAGAAAGAGCCGTGGACGGTCAACAGACTGGCTACGGCAGCAGGCTCTGCATCGATACAGGACCGCGCGTATCAAAAGCGTACTTTAAAAATCCTGCATGAAGAAAAATTGTTTATGGCAGAGGAGTTTACAAAACAGGGGATACGGTATCTGCCCACCAGCGCTAATTACTATCTGATGCAGATCAAAAATGCCCAGCGGGTGATTTCCGTGCTTAGGGAAAAAGGTATTCTTGTCCGGGATTGTTCGAACTTCAGCGGTCTTGACAAAACTTATATCAGGGTGGCTGTCAGGTCACGGAGAGAAAACAGCCGGCTTATCAGGGAGGTTGCACGCTTATGCAGGGGATGATTATCGCAGGCACACACAGCGGATGTGGCAAGACAACGGTCACTCTCGGTATGCTTGCCGCACTGAAGAAAAAGGGGCTTGCCGTGCAACCATTCAAGGCCGGACCTGACTTCATCGATACAGGCCTGCACCGTATGGCCTGCGGTCGGACATCGAGAAACCTGGACCTCTGGATGTGCGGAGACGCTTATGTGAAAACCTGCTTTCAACGGCATGCCGCGGCTGCAGACGTTTCGGTTGTCGAAGGAGTCATGGGACTTTATGACGGTGGCCAGGGCACTGCAGGTCTTGCCTCTGTGCTGGGTCTACCCGTTATTCTCGTTGTAGACGGTTACGGCATGGCCGAGAGCGCCGGAGCAGTAGTGGAAGGGTTCAGATCCTTTGGCCGGGGAACCGTCAATATAGCCGGCGTCATCTTTAATAGGGTTGCCTCACCAAATCATCTTAATCGGCTCAAAGAAGGCGTTAAGGACATCCCTGTTTTCGGGTTCCTGCCACGGGACCTGAATTTCGAGATACCGCACCGGCATCTGGGGCTGATCACAGCGGAGGAAGATCCGCTCGCCCTGGAACATCTGGATCGGCTCGCCGATACAATAATCTCAAATATTGACATTGACGCCATGCTTTCACTTCCCGAGCTGACGGTAAGCGGGAATGCGTCAAGCTTGCAGACGGCGTTACAGCAACCACGGGTCTGCCGTGTTGCTGTCGCATATGACAAAGCCTTCTGCTTTTATTATGAAGACAACCTCGATCTTCTCAGAGAAGCCGGAGCAGAAATTATACGTTTCAGCCCGCTTGCAGATAAGGCAATTCCGCAAGGCTCTGACGCGGTCTATATTGGTGGCGGTTATCCCGAGCTCTATGCAGAGACATTGTCCCAAAACAAAGCCATGCTGGCCTCGGTCAGAGACTGGGCCGAGGCATCAAAAACAATGTACGCTGAATGCGGCGGCATGATGTATCTTTCAGAAGGCCTCTACGCTCAGAACGGCTGCTATTTTCCCATGGCAGGCATATTTCCCTTCAGAACAGCGATGCGTCAGGGAAGGTCCTGCATCGGTTACCGAGAGATTATACTCAAGAATGATGGCATTTTGGGGATGAAAGGCGAGTCATTCCGGGGACATGAATTCCACTATTCCGTGATAGCTGAAGGACTCCTCCATCCGAATATAGAATCGAATTATAGGGTTGCAGACCGGACTGGCACGGTACTGCCGGACGAGGGGTATCAGCATAAAAATACCCTTGCCAGTTACATCCACCTTCACTTCGGCAGTCGACCTGATGCAGCCGAACGGTTTATTCACAGCACGCAGCAGGAAAGGTAATGAGCGACATGGAACAGATTATTCTCATAGGGCATGGCAGTCCACGGAAAGAAGCTAATAACATAGAGGTCATTGGAAATCTTCTCCATAACACGATCCATCCCGGATGTGCCAAACAGTGCGTCCGGGTATCGTACCTCCAGTTTGGCGAACCGGATATAGCGGAGACGATACGGATCTGCAGTGAGTCCGGTTCCAAACGGATTATACTCCATCCCTTTTTCCTCAGCCCCGGCATGCACGTGACAAAAGATATACCGGCAATGGTCGATCAGGCGCGGATGCAATATCCCGGCATAGAGTTTATCTATAGCGACCCCCTCGGTCTTCATGAACACCTGGTAAAGATCGTCATAGACAGGATCAGGTCTGCCACTTTTAGAGTTCCGGAAGATATTGAGAGAAGAAGCTTCGAGATTATCGAAGATGAGGAAGATCTGAGCGGCATTCCGCCTGATCAGCAGCCCATCGTCACACGGGTTATTCATGCCACCGCTGATTTTGAATTCAAAAAAACACTTGTCTTCCATCCCGAGGCGATAACACATGGTATCGCGGCGCTGCGCGCAGGCAAGGATATACTTACCGATGTCGAGATGGTCAAAACAGGGATAAACAAGAAACTTCTAAGCTCCTGGGGTGGAAGGGTAATCTGCAATCTCCCGGAAAGAAATAACACTCCCCTGCCGCCCGGGGTCACAAGGTCTGAAATTGGGATAGAAAGAGCGTTAAAGGAAAATAATAATATCGGCATTATCGCCATAGGTAATGCTCCTACCGCCCTGCTCAAAACAATAGAATTATTGAATAACAGTCTCGGAGGTCCTTTGGTCGTAGGAGTGCCGGTCGGTTTTGTAAAGGCGCTTGAGTCCAAGTCACTGCTTGCGGCTCAGAGCTTTCCGTTCATAACAAATCTGAGCAGAAAAGGTGGCAGTCCTGTTGCCGTAGCCATAGTAAACGCCTTATTGAAAATGGCTCATGAGGTTCAGGTATGATCAAGGTTTCAAGACTCTTGTGTTCTCGTATTCTCATGGCTAGGCAGCAATACCTGTTTTCCGCGGGACTGGCTATTTACTTTTTGCTGTTTACTGTTTCTGATGCCTCTGCAATGCATATTCCTGAGGGCATTCTGCCGCTCAAATGGGCAGCGCTGTGGTTTCTGGTCGCAGCACCCTTTGCAGCATATGGTCTTTATACATTAAAAAAGATCGCAGTTGATGACTTATCCTTTAAGCCTCTTGTGGGCCTGCTCGCAGCCGTTGTTTTTATCATATCTTGCATGCCGATACCAGTTCCGACTGCAGGCACTTGTTCACATCCGTGTGGCACCGGCATCACAGCTATACTCCTTGGTCCGGGAATAAGCGTTCTCGTGGCAACCGCAGCTCTTTTCATCCAAGCCCTGTTTCTGGCTCATGGTGGTCTGAGCACCCTTGGGGCCAACGTCATATCGATGGGAGTAGTCGGCTCGTTTGCGGGCTATCTGACCTTCAGAGCCTTGCGCTCGATCAGACTCCCTCTTTTTGTTGCCGCCTTTGCCGCCGGCCTATTCGCAGATTGGGCCACCTACATAGCAACCTCCGCCGAGCTTGCACTTGGTATAAAGGGAGATGCACCCTTCATGGCGCTTTTTTGGAAGATATTGTTGGCATTTATCCCCACGCAAGTACCGTTGGGAATTCTTGAGGGAGCTATGACAGCTGGCATGGTAGTCCTTCTTTATAAAAAGAGGCCGGACCTGCTTGTCAAGATGCGCGTGATAAAGACATATGAGGTATCCGCATGAAAGCTCACACATCGCATATACAATATGACCTGTGCGGAACAATACTGGTTATCTTTCTGAGCGTCGTGTGGTTCTCAGTACCACTCTTTGCAGCCGACAAGGCTGAGAAATGGCAGGGAGTAGACGAAGCCGTTGTTGAGAAAATCGCCAGGGAGCATGGCAGGGAGGCGAGCAAACCTCTGATCAACACTGATCAGGGAGACCTGCTCCTTTTTGTGTTTCTGACAGCAGGAACAGTCGGCGGCTTCACTGCCGGATATTTTTGGCGAACGCTGATGGACGGCCGAAAGACAAAGCAACCAGATCAAGGAAAATCGAGTCAATCACCCGCCACTAAACCACGGTAGCGGTTTTAGTGGGGGCTTGTTCAGAACATCGGGCAGGTCTGGTTGACAAGGGGGCATAGGTAGTTGTCAATGCAGAAGTTAAGGGAGAGAAGGTTTAAAACCGACA
>PLXX01000045.1 GCA_003153275.1 Nitrospiraceae bacterium
CAGGGCATAGTGAATGTGCTCTCCTACGGCGATGCGAACATAGCAGATATCCTGGGGATCCCCGCCATGTCGGCTGCCCTTCATATTTCCGACATACCTTTTAACGGGCCTGTCGCGGCAGTGCGGATCGGCCGGGTTATGGGTTCTTTTATCATCAATCCGGATCTGCGTGAAGTCGAAGAGTGCGACCTGAACCTGGTCGTCGCCGGCACTGAAGATGCGGTTGCCATGGTTGAAGGAAGCGCCCAAGAGATGAGCGAGGCAGATCTGCTTGAGGCGATCGACCTTGCACATGCAGAGATAAAAAGGCTCTGCAAGGTGCAGCATGAGTTCAGAGAGAAGGCAGGCAAGGAGAAGCGGATATTTGTTGCCCCTTCAAAAGATGACGAACTGAAGGTCATGGTCAATAACCTGTCTCTTGAGAAGATCAAAGAAGCTATTGTCATCCCTGATAAGATGCGGCGTCAGGCTGCGCTAGATGCGATTCTGAAAGAGATCATTGCAGAGATAAACACTGAAGAGAACAACAGATCGAGGGAGATATCCACGATCTTTGATGAAATAGAGAAGAGCCTGGTCAGGAACATGATTCTGCATGACAACATACGGGCCGACGGCAGGAAGCCGGACGAGATCCGGCCGATCAGTTCTGAAGTGGGCATTCTCCCAAGGACCCATGGCTCCTCCCTTTTCATCAGGGGAGAGACACAGTGCCTTGCAGTCGTGACACTCGGCACTACCGATGACGAACAGCGGATTGATTCGCTCGAGGGTGAGTCTTCCAAGGCCTTTATGCTGCATTACAATTTTCCCCCGTTCAGCGTTGGCGAGGTCAAGCCTCTGCGTTCACCGGGCAGGAGGGAAATCGGACACGGCATACTTGCCGAACGTTCTCTGAAGGCGGTCATGCCGTCAAAAGTTGATTTTCCCTATACCGTCAGGATCGTATCCGATATCCTTGAATCGAACGGATCATCGTCAATGGCCACGGTCTGCGGCGGTACCTTGGCGCTGATGGATGCCGGTGTGCCGATCAAAACTCCTGTAGCAGGTATTGCGATGGGGCTGATCAAGGAAGGCGATCGGGTTGTTGTTTTGACCGATATTCTTGGCCTCGAAGACCACCTAGGTGACATGGATTTCAAGGTGACCGGCACTGACAAAGGTATCTGTGCATTCCAGATGGATACCAAGATCGGCGGCATCTCTCGCGAGATCATGCTGAAGGCACTCGAACAGGCCCGGCAGGGCAGGCTGCATATCCTCGGCAAGATCAGGGAGACACTGACCGAACCGCGTTTGCAGCTCGCGAGTCATGCGCCGCGGATTTATACCATGCAGATCAAGCAGGAGAAGATCCGTGAGGTCATCGGGACGGGCGGAAAGGTCATCCGCGGGATCATTGAGCAGACAGGCGTCAAGATCAATATCGACGACAGCGGTCTGATTAATATCGCTGCTATAGACGGAGAGGCAGCGCAGAAGGCGATCGATATCATTAATGGTATTCTTGCAGAGGCAGAGATCGGCAAGATATATACCGGCAAGGTCAAGAGGATCATGGATTTTGGTGCCTTTATCGAGATCCTGCCTGGGACCGAGGGGCTCTGTCATATTTCGCAGCTTGATGAAAAGCGCGTGGCAAAGGTCACGGACGTTGTCTCAGAAGGGGACGAGGTCCTTGTTAAGGTGATTGAGATCGACAAGATGGGCAAGATCAGGCTCAGCAGAAAAGAAGCGATGGGACAGGGCGCATAAACAGCCTTTCCTCATTTATTTAAACGATGCAGAAAGGGGATGCTGGCATCCCCTTTTTTTATGTCGTGTTTTAGAAAGTCTTGTCCAAACGCGATCGGTTGTGCTTGCAGGTTGTTGCTCCGGCTTGTCCGGGTCGTAATCCAGATTGATACAGGGGGAACATATGTTTATAAAAGAGAATCTCGAAAATGGTATCCCGGTGGTGATGGAATCCTTCAAGACCGTCCGTTCTGTTGCGGTCGGGGTTTGGGTAAAGGTCGGGTCGCGACATGAGAAGCCTGAGGAGAACGGTATTTCGCATTTCCTCGAACATATGTTTTTCAAGGGCACAAAAAAGCGGGGGACAAAGGATATTGCGATTGAGATCGATTCGATCGGCGGCGATCTGAATGCTTTTACCTCACGCGAGAATACCGCATTTTACATAAAGGTCCTGGACGAGCATATTGAAAGCGGTCTTGATCTTCTTTCCGATATCTTTGTGCATTCAGTCTTTCCTGAGGACGAGATCGAAAAGGAGAAGAAGATCATAAAGGAAGAGATCAAGATGGTCGAAGATACTCCGGACGATTATGTCCATGATTTGTTTAATAAGACAGTCTGGGGTGACGAGGGACTTGGCCAGCCAATACTCGGCCGTCGGGATACGATTGCGTCGTTCACCCGCGAGAGCATCCTCGGCCACATACGGCAGTACTACGGGACCAGGGATATTGTCATTTCCTGCGCAGGCAACTTTTCTTCTGATGAGATGCTCAGTCTGTTGAACCGAAAATTCGGGGGGCTGAGACATGGGACCGAACCGAAGAAAGGGCAGCCGCCACTCTTCAGGCAGGCCCTGAATGTGGTTCCCAAGGAGATGGCAGAAGCGCATCTCTGTATCGGTGTCCCTTCGATTTCCCAGGTGAGCGAAGAGAGATATGCCCTCTTTGTCCTGAACACCATCCTGGGTGCCGGAGTGAGTTCCCGTCTTTTTCAGGAGATCAGGGAGCGACGCGGACTTGCCTATTCAGTCTATTCATATACGTCATCATATCTCGATACCGGTCTTTGGGGGATCTATGCCGGTGTGAGTAAAAAGAGGGTGAGAGAAGTGGCTGAACTGGTGATCCAGGAACTGCTCGGNNAGCAGCAGGATGAACAATATCGCCCGTCAGGAGATGTATTTTGGAAAGTATATCCCGCCGGATGAGATAATCAAAGCCGTTAATCACGTCAGCATGCACCAGATTCAGTCCCTTGCGGAGCGTTTGATCACCAGAGATTGCTTTGCCGTGACGGTCTATGGACCTGTCCAGAAAAATATTCTCGATGGNNGTGCAGCGGAAAAGGCGAAGGAAATACTGAAGTCAGAGGGCAAGGAAGGCTGGGGGCTCAGGATCTTTTTGCAGGGCTCAAGCTGTTGCGGACCGAGCTACGGCATGGATATTGACGAGAAGGCGGCAGCAGATGACGATACGGTCGAGAAGAACGGCCTCAAGGTTTTTGTCAATAAAGAGGCTTCTGCAAGTCTTGCCGAAAAAGAGATAGACTATGTGACGAACGACCGCGGCGAGGGTTTTGTGATCAACGGCGGAGAAGCGCCCTCCTGTGGTTCCGGCGGAGGAGAAGCATCCTCCTGCGGGTCCGGTTGCAGTTCCTGCGGCTAATTTTTTTCTATGTTTCCTTATAGCAGGCCCAGAAGGCTGCGGAATGGTGAAACAATCAGGCGGATGGTGAGGGAAACCTCACTGTCCGTCAATGATTTTATCTACCCGCTCTTTGTTACCTTCGGCAGAAATGTCCGGAAAGAGATCTCCTCGATGCCTGGCTGTTTCCAGGAGTCTGTCGACCGCATTGTGAAGCATGCGAAAGAGGTTTACAGCCTCGGTATTCCGGCCGTTATCCTGTTTGGCATTCCCGAGCGTAAGGATGAGATGGGTTCAAGCGCCTTCGACCCTCACGGTGAGGTCCAGAAAGCGATCAGGACGATCAAGGACAAGGTCCCCGGTCTGTATGTTATTACAGACGTCTGCATGTGTGAATATACGAGCCACGGTCATTGCGGAGTTATCGTTGCCGGTGATGTAAAGAACGACCCGACGCTTGAACTGCTTGCGCGGGAGGCGGTCTCTCACGCGGAAGCAGGTGCTGATATGGTGGCCCCGTCGGATATGATGGACGGCAGGGTTGAGTCGATACGCCTTTCGCTCGACGAATCAGGCTTTTCCGAAATCCCCATCATGAGTTATGCGGCAAAATATGCCTCTGCCTTTTATGGACCGTTCCGGGAAGCGGCCGAATCAACGCCGCAGTTCGGTGACCGCCGATCGTATCAGATGGATCCGGCAAACAGGCGCGAAGCGCTTAAGGAGGTCATGCTCGATATCGACGAAGGTGCTGATATCGTGATGGTCAAACCTGCCATGACCTATCTTGACATAATTTCAGACGTTCGGGCGCATACGGACATGCCGGTTGCCGCCTATAACGTGAGCGGCGAATACTCTATGGTAAAGGCCGCGGCCAGGCTTGGCTGGATCGATGAAGAGCGGGTGATGATGGAAGTGCTCACCTCGATCAAGCGCGCAGGCGCTGACCTAATCCTCACGTACTTTGCAAAGGATGCCGCAAAGGTTTTGAACAGATAATTCCCTCTTTCCCCTCCTGTACACACAGGGAGAGGTACTTCCTCTACACCTCACGAACCGAATCCGTTATGACTCGTAATTTACTATCCGACTGATAATCTCGTATACTTTGACTAGTTGATATTGTCTTGAGGGGATTTGCCGTATGGATAGCAAGGAGATACTATGAGAGCACTAAATATTGCAATGTTAACATTATTTTGCTTTTTGCTTTTATTCACCGGGATAGTTTCAGCGGAAAAGCAAAAAATCATTTCAGAGATAAATGAATACGGTGGCAAAACTGTTGAGGTCACCAGGGAAAATGGAGACAGGGGGTTTGATGAAATCCTGAAGATAATTCAATTAAGCGATAGAAATGGGGCAGCGATAAAAAGAGAAATATTCTACACGGACAAGTTTGCGCGTGAACACGGACATAACAGAGAAATTGACTACTATGAAGACAACGGTGAAAAGACACATACAGAATACTTCTATCCGGACGACGTGGCAAATGAAGAGGGATATTACCGGCAAATTGACTACTATGATGTTAATCGTAAAATGACAAAGGAAGAATTGTTTTATACGGCTGAGTTTACGGCTGAAAGAGGCTTTGACAGATCAATGGTGTACTTTAACATCAATGGGAAAAAAATAAGAGGGGAAATGTTTTGCACGGATACGTTCGCAAAAGAAGCAGGGTATGGCAAGGCGATTGAATACTATGACTACTATGGAAACAGGACGAAGAAGGAATTTTTTTATACGGACGAGTTTGTATATGAAAATGGATTTTACAGGCAGGTACATTATTATGATAATAAAGGACAATTGTCAAAGAGAGAAGCCTTTTATGCGGACAAGGCTGCAAATGAAAATGGGTATGACAGAGAAATTGGCTATTATGACCGCAATGGGAAAGCGACAAAGATAAAAATCTTCTATACAAATAAATTCGCCGAGAACAATGGTTTCAATACGGTTGTAATTTATTACCGCGATGGGACGCCCGCAGGGATTGAGAAATATATAGACAAGAAATTGGTCGGGAAATCGTTTGTATCCAGCAAACGAAGTCCGTCGCCTCGTAACAATCGGATCCGATAGGCTTATTAAGCTGGACGAGAACAAGTTTTCGGTTTTTACGGTGAGTTCGAAGGCCTTGTCGTAGTTAGCATTAACATCGGAAAACAGGGTGAACTCTTCATTGTCAAGCCCCTCAAACTCATCGCTGAACTCTTCATCTGTCACCGTTGCCGGCCTGAAGGTCTGCACATCTCGGCCATAGGCAGTCGTTTCTTTTCCGAGGACGAACTGTCCGGAAAGCCGAAGTTCTCTGTTCCATAGGTCATGGGATCAGGCAGTGGGGTGAAGCGGAAAAATGCATAGCAAATGCCGAGGCAATAAAAGAGTATTATGAATAACTTCCTCTTGAGAAAAGCGCAGGAAGCAGCAGAAAGGAAGATGATGACCGCTGATGCAGGGAATCAAGTAAAGAGGTAGAGGAGGGTGGTTCCGCAGAGAAAAGGGAGGAAGATGCTCATCCTCATCTTTGGTTACTTCATCGTCTCCCTGATTACCTTTGAGATATCTCCGCCCAGTTTTGTTATGGTTTTCAGGTCTTTGCCCTCGAGCATAACCCTTATTATTGGCTCAGTCCCGGACGCCCTGACGAGGACGCGGCCGCTGTTGCCGAGGTTTTCCTCCACTGTTCTAATCGCTTGGTCTATTTGGGGAATAGTGCGAATGTCCAGTCTTTTCTCAACCGTGATATTCATGAGAATCTGGGGATAGAGCTTGATGTTCGACGCGAGTCTGGATAGTTTTTTCCCTTTATTCTTCATGACGCTGAGGACCTGCATTGCGGTAATTGGTCCGTCTCCCGTGGTGTTTAGATCGAGAAAAATAATGTGGCCTGACTGCTCGCCTCCGAGGTTGTAATCGCCCGTCAGCATCTTTTCGACAACGTACCGGTCGCCGACACTTGTCCTGATGAGACGAATGCCACGCTGTTCAAGGAATTTTTCAAGGCCGATATTGCTCATTACTGTCGAGACCAGCGTTTCTCCCCTGAGTTTTCCCTGTGCATGCATATCTGCGGCACAGATTCCCATAATCTGATCGCCGTCTACTATTTTCCCCCTTTCGTCGCAGAGGAGCACCCTGTCGGCATCGCCGTCATGAGCTATGCCTAAATCGGCTTTATTCCGCAGCACCGCCTTCTGTATATTCTCCATATGGAGAGTCCCGCAGTTGAGATTGATATTCACACCGTCCGGTTTGTCGCAGAGGGCGATTACTTCTGCCCCGAGTTCCCTGAGAACCCATGGGGTTGTTTTATATGCAGCGCCGTTAGAGCAATCGACGACTATTTTCATCCCCTCGAACGACAGGCCTTTGGGAAGGGTGGATTTGATATATTCGATATACCGTCCAGTTGCGTCATCCAGACGGAACGCCTTGCCGATCTTTTCTCCCTTTAAGCGATACCGGGCGAGATGCTCGTCAGCTACAAGATCCTCAATCCGCTGTTCAGTCGCATCCGGAAGTTTGAAGCCGTCATACGAAAAAAACTTGATCCCGTTATCCTGAAAAGGGTTATGCGATGCAGAGATGACGATGCCGGCATCGATTCTGAGCGTCCGTGTCAGATGTGCAATGCCGGGAGTCGGAATAGGACCGACCAGCGTTACATCCATGCCCATGGAACAGATGCCGGCGGTAAGGGCGCTTTCGATCATATACCCTGAAAGTCTCGTGTCCTTTCCGATGAGCACCATATTTCTTCCATGGTGCTCCTTTCTGAGGACGGTGGCCGCCGCCATGCCGATCTTCACCACATTTTCTGGCGTCATCGGATGTCGATTGATCTCTCCCCGTATTCCATCTGTCCCGAAAAGCCTCATTTCTTCCCACCAACGATAATGACTTTTACCTTTGCCGACGCAACATTCGGAGTTATATTCCCGCCAGCAGTGTCTATATCAAGACTCTGAGAGACTGTTTCGTACAGCCCGGTGATATCGAACGCTTCTGTCTTCAGCACGGATATTTTTCTTATGTCCGACTTCAGCCCCTGGACGGTGACACTCCGGGGCTCGATCTCGACAGATTTTATCGAGTAGCCCGTCGCCGGAACCCCGGTGATGAGCGGGGCTATCAGAACTGTTTTTGTTGCTGTTTCGTCCATTTTGACTTTGAACGACGAGGGCGAGATACTGGTGACAGTCATGGCATATGGCAGTGTTATTTCATCTTTGCTGACATGAAAAATGCCTTCGCCTTTCTTTGCCTTGCTGAGATCTACCATGACCCGGACGTTTGATGTCTTGATATTTTTCATCAGTCGCTCCTGGCCTCTGATATTGACAACTGTAGTTTTGTTGCTACTACTAGCGATCCCCAGTCCGGCAGGGATGTTTTTGAACTCGATGGGGATTTCAAGAGAAATCTCAGACTGTCCCCGGGACGTTACAAAATACCAAAGGAAGAGTG
Organism: Nitrospiraceae bacterium; assembly: GCA_003153275.1. Classification (GTDB taxonomy): domain Bacteria; phylum Nitrospirota; class Thermodesulfovibrionia; order Thermodesulfovibrionales; family UBA6898; genus PALSA-1316. Next base: position 7,869 of record PLXX01000045.1, read on the forward strand.
CAATCAGAATTGCAGAGATTTTAAGCCCGATGTTCTCAGTCAGCAGGCGTTTCATTTCTTCACCTTTGCTATGGTAAACAGGTCCGTCAGTATGTCTCTCAGGGTCCCCATGTCGATGTTGTTTTCGAGCTTGCCGCCCATGGCCACTGAGATCGCCCCTAGCTCTTCCGAGACAATAATCGCCACGGCATCCGTTTCTTCGGTGAGACCGATACCTGCCCTGTGGCGTGTCCCCAATGCCTTATCAACCTCTGACCTGAGTGTTATCGGAAGAAAGCATCCTGCAGCAGCGATTCTGTTTCCCTTGATAATCACCGCTCCGTCATGAATCGGGGATGTCGGATGGAAGATACTGAGCAGAAGTTCTTTTGAAACCTTTGCATCGAGCGATGTACCGACTTCAACAAAATCCTTGAGACTGGTATCACGTTCGATGACGATCAGTCCGCCGATTTTTCTGTTCGCAAGAGAGACTGCTGCTCTGACGATCTCCTCAAGCGACTTCAGCTCTTCTGCTTTGGTGAAGGTAGAGAGGAACTGGGCCTCGCCGATATGGGCGAGAGCCCTCCTGATTTCGGGCTGAAAGAGAACGACCATTGCGATGACGATCTGGGCCCAGAAGCTTTGCACCAACCAGTCAATCGTGAACAATTCAAGATGTCTTGAGACAAGCGACGCAAGCAGCAGCATGCCGAGTCCAATCAGCATCTGGGCTGCCTTTGTGCCCTTGATGATCTTGAGTAAACGATACGTGATAACCGAGACAAGAGATATGTCAAGGATATCAAGCACCCACCTATTTTGACGTAAGAGTTCTATCATATTCGTATTGTNNTATATATGAACTGTCTGAAATTTTCATGAGAGCGATAGCAGTGCTGTTTGACGCAAGGGCGGTAGGGATGCGGCAGCGTTTTCAGGCAGCATGTCGCCATTGGCTTCCTTTACAAAGGCGAAAGCATGTTGCTATTATATAACGTTTCAGGAGAGGTGGCCGAGTCGGTCGAAGGCAGCCGCCTGCTAAGCGGTTGTGGGGGTAAGACCTCACCCAGGGTTCGAATCCCTGCCTC
>PLXX01000128.1 GCA_003153275.1 Nitrospiraceae bacterium
ACTGGGGTGTCTCCCGCCAGAGGTATTGGGGCACACCTATTCCGGTCGTCTACTGTGAGAAGTGCGGCATCGTGCCGGTCAGGGAAGAAGACCTTCCCGTCATTCTTCCTGAAGATGTTACCTTTACCGGCACCGGTGGTTCGCCGCTCCTTGTTGCCGAATCATTTCTTCATACCTCCTGTCCTTCATGCGGTGGGGCGGCCCGGCGGGAAACTGACACCATGGATACCTTTGTTGATTCGTCCTGGTATTTCATTGCCTACTGCATGGAGTTTGACAATCTCACGTTTGCTCAGGGGACGTTGGCCCCTGAGCTTAAAAACTGGATGCCGGTTGATCAGTATATCGGCGGCGTTGAGCATGCGGTACTCCATCTTCTCTATTCGCGGTTCTTTACACGGGTGGTTAGGGACCTTGGCATTATTGACCAGAAGGAGCCCTTTAAAAACCTTTTGACCCAGGGCATGGTCATCAGGGATGGGGCAAAGATGTCCAAGTCCAAGGGCAATGCAGTTGATCCGGATTATCTGATCACGAAATACGGTGCGGATACGTCGCGTCTTTTTATGCTGTTTGCCGCGCCGCCCGAAAAAGACCTGGAGTGGTCGGACAAGGGTGTTGAAGGGGCCTTCAGGTTCCTCTCCCGGATATGGGCCCTTGCCTTTAAATACCGGGAACACCCGGGCCAGGGCCATAAACAGGGCCAGAACAGTGACCCTGCCGGTGTTTCGCCCAATGCGCGCTCTCTGCTTAGGAAGACCCACCAAACGATCAGGAAAGTGACCCTGGATATTGAGCGCGAGCTGCACTTCAACACCGCGATCGCTGCCATGATGGAGCTTGCCAATGACATGAGCTCGTTCGAGCCGAAGGATGAGAAGGAGTTTGCCGTATTCAGGCTCGCGCTCGAACATATGGTGTTGATGCTTTCTCCTTTCACCCCGCATCTGGCCGAAGAACTCTGGTCCGAGATAAGTCCCGGCAGAAATAACACCTGCGTGTCAACCGAATCATGGCCTGTCTGGGACGAAGGGATGGCACAGAATGATGAGATTGAGCTGGTCATACAGGTGAATGGCAAGATGCGCGGAAAAGTAATGGTGGCTGCCGGACTTCCGGACGAACGCCTGAAAGAGGCGGCGCTGGCTGATGCAAAGGTAGCGGAAAGCCTCTCAGGCAAACCGATCAGAAAAGTGATCGTAGTCCAGGGCAGGCTCGTGAATATTGTGGTGGGCTAATATGGAGGTGCATACTTTTATGATGCAGAGGTGCCGTGCTGTGCAGCATGTTCTCTTTTTTCTCCTTCTGAGTGTTGGAGCCCTTAACGGCTGCGGGTACAGTCTATACTCCCACGCCTCGCTGCCTTTTAAAGAGATTGCGGTTGACACGATCGAGAACCGGACGCTGGAACCGGGGCTTCAGGATATCTTCCAGCGTGTGCTTGTCGAAGAGTTCATGAAGCAGGGGATTTCCGTCATCCCGTCGGCAAAAAACCGGGTATCTGCGGTGATACGAACTTTTGATATGCCGAGCCTTGCTGAAGTAGGCGGCTACACCAGAGAATACAAGATTACCGTCGGGATAGATGTACTGATCACCGATGAGAACGGGCAGAAGAGGTATATTAAAAATGTCGGCTCACCGTTTATGAACCCTTTTGCCGGATCGGATGACATGGGGATGCTGCTTGCCACCAAAAGATTGGCCGAGGAAGAGGCCCTTCGCGATGCAGCTCGGCAGCTTATCGGCGCCTTGATCTTCAAGTGAGCTTTAAAAACTTCCTCGACGAGGCGAAGAAGGGCCTGCCCGGTCTGAATTATCTCCTCGCATCTTCGGAACCTTTTCTCCATGCAGAGGCGCTTGCTGTTATCAGGAAGATGGTGCCTGAAGGAGAACAGGATTTCAATTATCAGGTTTTTGATCTGGTGGGGTCTAAGGACAGTGTTCTCCCCTTTGACTATATTCTTGACATTCTTAATACGATGCCATTTTTCTCGGGACATAAGTTTATTGTTGTCGAGAACCTGCAGAAGCTTCTGAAAAAGGACCAGAAGAAGCTGGCTGCGTACCTCGGGAGTCCGTCGCCGGTCTCAACGCTTATCCTGACGCATGCGGGTGCTGTCAAGAAAGAACTGAAGGAGATGCTGAAGGGGATGAAGCTGATAACGCTCGATATCAGCGAGCGTGAGATCCCGGCCTGGCTCAATGAGAGGGCGCGCATTGGAGGCATTGAACTATCATCCGGCGCTGCAGAGTATCTGGTCGCGACAGTTGGAACTGATCTTGGCCTTCTCTCTTCCGAGGTCGAAAAATGCGGTTTGATAGGAAAAAACAGGATAGAGCAGGAAGATATTGCGGAGATTATCGAGGGGAAGCGTACCTATAATGCCTTTGCCCTGATCGATGCAATCAGGGCGCGGGATGCGGATGCCGCCTTCAGGATCTATCGGGTGCTGCAGGAGACTGAAGAGCCGTACAGCCTGCTCGGTGCGCTGAACTGGCAGTATGGCAGGTCCTTTGCGGAAAAAGACGCACCAAAAGACAGAACGTATTACCGTAATATCTTTCGGGAATTAAGCAGGGCTGATAAAGAGATTAAGAGCTCGGGAGCTCCCTATCCCATGGAACTGCTGCTGGTCAGGCTTTTGCAGCTTTCGCGGCAGCGTTAGTCCTTTTCGTCAGTCTCGAAATCTTGCGGGATGCAGTATTTTTATGGATAACGCCTTTTGATGAGGCACTGCTGATCGTCTTGACCGCCTGGCGGAGGGTCTTTGCAATCTCGTCCGCATTGTTCCCAGTGACTGCAGCCTCAACGTCCTTGACGATAGTCTTTATCTTCGAGCGTACAACTCTGTTACGGATGTTGCTCTTCTCATTCTGCCGGTCTCTCTTGAGTGCTGAAAGGTTCTTCTTTACGGGTGCTTTTGCTGCCAAATTCTTGCCCTCCTGAAATAAGTAGTCTTATTTTTTACCATAAAAAGAGATGTTAAAGCAAGTGGCAGCAGAATATAGAGACCGAAGGGGAGGGCACGAACAAGCGTGCAGGAGTCCCGTCTATATGAAATTTATCATTGGCGACATAGAAGGAGTCTCTGCATTTAACTTTTTTCTTAAACACCGGTGCATAGGCGGGTTTGCCTTCCTTAACGTCTTTAAAAAACTTCGACCATGCCTTTCCCAGATTACTAAAAGGTTCGGCATGCGCGTCCCGGTGGATCTCGTTCAGCCACGGATATTCCCCATACTTGATTGCGTTAAACGCTTTCTTGAGTTTATAGGAATTAGGCTTTAATCCAGCATCGAACTGACTGTTCCATTTGGCCAGCGCCCAATTCCAGGTAAACCGCGCAGTGCCACACGCCTTGCCAAAGTAAGTTATCTGTTCCGGTGTTGGAACCAGCGCAATCTTATGGCTCAACTGGATTGTCAGATTTTCTGTTGACACCTGCTGATTTTTACGATGCCTCATGTTTGTCCTGCTCTAGCGCTTCCCTTGGCTTTTTTTGTAGTTCCTCAGCCCATACAGCCTTGACGAAAAACAACATACTATAGTCGTGAGATCCTGCACCATTTCCTGCTCAGGCGAGAGCCGTTCCTGGTTGAGCACCAGCACCTCACAGTCATTATGCCGTGCATAATGCTCAAACCACTCAAACCCAAAGCGGGTCAGGCGGTCCTTATGAGCAATTATCAAGGTCCTGATCTGTCTTGTCCCTATGTCGTCCATAAGAGCAAGAAACTTCTGACGGTTGAAATTGAGTCCACCGCCCACTCCCTCAATGAATTCGACATTTGCCATACCTTTTGCTACACAAAAATCTTCAAGTACCCGGCGCTGGTTCTTAAGGTCCGGCTACCAGATCATTTGGAGGACTTGTGGAAGCATTTGTAATTATCAGACCTTTATCTTCAACATAGGTAGACCAAGCCGCTGCCTTTTGTTTTCCCCTTTGAAGAGATCACCTTTTCTCTCCGGCTCGTCGCCTCTTTCGCCTTCATGCTGAGTCTGAAGCTTTGTGGGCAGGCTTCTCGCGTGATGGACGGTATATTTTCCGTATTTTTCGGCTATCCTGTCGATAGCGCTATAGATCTTCGCCATCTTCTCTATCTTCGAAATGTCGTCGAAAAGGGAATACTGAACCTTTATCTCAGGCACAAGACCTCCAAGGACGACCCCAGTCTGGCGGTATAAGCTCAGCCGTCGATAAAGTTGAACAAATCCCTCCCGCAGCGGTCCAAAGAGATCGGCGGGATAGGCCGTGGGATGACTTAGTTTAATCTCCATTCCAGTGTCCCTGAACTCTTGTGTTCTGAGAAAGAGGATAAGCCTCGTTGCGGATAGACCATAGCGCCTCGCCTTGATGCAAGCATTTTCAAGATTTTTGGAAAGCTGGGCTAAGACAAAGGTCTCATCGCTTGAAGGCGGGGTGAAGGTCTTTGTCTTGCTTATCGACTGGTAGCTGCTCTTCGATTCAGTGGTGACAGGATAGACCGACCTTCCGTTCAATTCATTCCAGATCTCGCGGTAGGGTTTAGAAAGATATTTCTCTATGAATTTTTCATCCTTTTTCGCAAAATCGAGGGCGGTCTTTACCCCGAACTTTCCGAGAAAAGCTGCTGTGTTCGGCCCGATCCCCCAGACCTTTTCAACCGCAAGTCCTGCAAGGTAGATATGGATATCCATTCCCGGAATAATGGTGAGCCCATGGGGCTTGTTGTGCTTCGAGCCTATTTTTGCAAGGACCTTCGAGAGGCTTACTCCGATCGATACTGTGATCCCCAACTCGGTCTCAACCGTCTCCTGCAACTTTTTGGCGATCATCCCATATGGGCCGTGAGAACTTCTCCTCAATCCGGTAAGATCCACAAAGGCCTCGTCTATAGAGTATTCCTCTACATCGGGCGAAAAGCGTCTGAATATTTCGAACATCCTGACAGAAAAAAGACTATAAGTTTCGTAATCAGATGGAAGTATGACAGCACTTGGGCAAACGTTCTTTACCTCGAATAGTCGCATTCCCCGTTGTACTCCCCTTGCTTTTGCCTCATAGCTGGCAGCTGCCACGATACCTCGCTCCTTGCCTGTTATAACAGGTTTCCCCCTTAGTTCAGGGTGAATTGCCTGCTCGCATGATGCAAAGAAGGCATCGGCATCTACATGAAGAATAGCTTTTGGCCAAGACTTAATCGGTGAACTAACCACGACTGAGGTGAGACTTCAGTCGTGGTTTCCTTGCTTCAACGACAGGGC
>PLXX01000007.1 GCA_003153275.1 Nitrospiraceae bacterium
CTACCTATTTTTTTGTCGTACACTCAACCCAGTATCCCGCCTTGACAATAGTCGCGTGTTGTGATAAGTATTAATTAGTATTTGCATTTCTCTACCTGAATGCGGTGGGCGTTATGTTTAACGAAGAACTACTTAAATCCATAATGATCCTCTTCAATGATTTTCTTTTTAGAAAAGGCTTCTTCGACTTCTTCCAAATAATGCAATGGGAGGGCATTGAGGCCGCAAGAAGCTTTTGGCATTCATATCCTTACAAAAACGTCCTTTTTCCCAATACCCTGGATATGTATGAAAGAATGATTGATTTTTATATTAGTCTCGGTCTCGTGCCGAAAGCGAATAATGACGAGGTACTCGAGGAACATGAGAAGCTACGCTATCAGAATGCCTTCTTAAGGGAAACAATCATGCAACTCCAGCTGAAGATGTTTGCAGAGGGCGGAGAGAAGGTGCGGGAAGCATGGGAAAACATTATTGATAAACAGATTGAGATGAATAAGGAGATCGCAAAGAACTTTTCCGAATTCGTCAGGCAAGGGAGTACTTCCTTTTATGGGAAGCGAACGGAGGACCATTAAATACTGTTGAGACACGCTATAAGTTTGTGTCTCCTGTAGAATTTGTCTTAAGTGATACAGCAGATAAAACGGTGAAGGGTGTCACTCTGAATATCAGCGACTCCGGTCTATGCATCAAGTCGTCTATTACCCTCAAATGAGAACAAAGGATAATGATTAAGAGTTCTCTTCCAATACGACACAAAACATGCGCTGCACGATGGAACAATGCTTCCATGACTGGATTATCGTCATAATCTGACAATTATTCTTGGCGCAAATCTCCTCCTCCTACTCAACGTATGCGAAACCTGATAGGATCGCTCATTTACTAAGGGATGAAAACTAAACAACCCCCGGACTATGTCGGATGGCTCACTGCCGACAGCAATGAGGGCGGGGAACCTCCTGATTCGGCCGCTCTCAGCAGGACATCTGTACTCATCAGCGATAAACAGCAGTTCCACGTGTTCTCTGCGGGCTCTTTTTTTTACGCCCAATGACGGCTGAGGTTCACCTGAGCCGTTCCACGATCATGGCAATGCCCTGCCCCCCCCCTATGCAAAGGGAGGCAAGACCCAAGGTAACATCCCTTCGCACCATTTCGTAGAGAAGGGTGACGAGGATTCTTGTGCCGCTCGCACCTACCGGGTGTCCCAGGGCAATGGCGCCTCCCAAAACGTTCACCCTATTCATGTCCCATCCCATTTCACGGTGGACCTGGATCGACTGGGAGGCGAACGCCTCATTGATCTCTATAAGGTCAAGGTCGGTTACCGAGCACTTCGCACTTTCGATGAGCTGCTTGCAGGCGTTTATCGGGCCGAGTCCCATAAACGCAGGATCCAGGGCAGCCGATGACGAGCCCCTAATCCTGAAAGCCCAAGCCGGGTTAAGCTCCTTCATTTTTCCTTTTGACACTACCAGCACCGCAGCAGCTCCATCATTGATTCCGGAGGCATTACCCGCGGTTACAGTCCCTTCCTTCTTGAACGCCGGCTGCAGTTTCGCCAGACTCTCAACGGTGGTACCAAAACGGGGATGCTCGTCAGTGTCAAAGATCGTGTCTGCGCCGTTTAGTTGTTTGATCTTCAGCGGAACGATCTCTTCCTTGAACTTCCCTGCCTTGATGGACTGCTCAGTTTTCTTTTGGGATCCAGCAGCAAATGCATCCTGCTCTTCCCTGGTAATCCCATACTTCTCTGCCACGTTCTCGGCAGTCGTACCCATGTGGCATTCGTAAAACATGTCCCACAAGGCATCGTTGACCAGCGTATCTATCATCTCGGTGTTCCCCAGACGCTGTCCCCACCGCGCTGACTTCACGACATAGGGGGCACTCGTCATATGCTCCATCCCGCCGGCAATAATGGCATTAGCTTCACCTGACGCAATAGCCTGACCTGCCAGTCCGACAGACTTCAATCCCGAGCCGCATACCTTGTTCACCGTAAACGCAGGGGTGTTTTCGGGAAGACCTGCCATGATGGCCGCCAGCCTCGCAGGGTTCTGCCCCAATCCGGCCTGAAGAACATTCCCCATGATGACTTCATCGACGTGGGTTCCATTAACTGAAGTTCTCCTCAGGACTTCCCTGATCACTTCGGCCCCGAGGTCAATAGTGGTCAGCGATGCCAGGGAGCCATTGAATCTCCCGACCGCTGTTCTTACGCCACCTACGATATATGCTTCCATAATTACTCCTCCTTCAAGGGATCCCACAGGAGTGAGAACCCCAAGATATATCCGTCCCGCAAGCGGAAAAAATCAGATTCTCATCCCGCCATCTACTTCCATGATCCTCCCGGTGAAGAAATCATTTTTTACGATAAACTGGACGGCCTGCGAAATTTCCTCCATCTCTCCCAATCTCCCCATCGGGATGTTCTGAATGACCTTTTCGAGCATGTCGGGTCTGATCTTGGCAACCATCTCTGTATTGATATAGCCGGGTGCTATGGCCCCCACACGGATGCCAAACTTTGCAAGTTCCTTAGCCCACGTTACCGTCATCGAATCTACAGCCGATTTCGTAGCTGAATAATTGGTTTGTCCGAGATTGCCGGCACGGCTGATGGATGAGATGTTGATAATCACACCCTTGACCTTGTGCTTGACCATGTGGTAGGCAGCTTCCCGTGCACAGAGGAATACGCCTGTCAGATTGACATTGATCACTTTTTCCCAGTTCACAAACGGGAATTTCGTAATCTCATCTCCTTTTTGCTTGATAAAAAGTGCATCGGAGGTTATGCCAGCATTGTTGATCAGTACGTCCGGAACGCCGTTTCCTGAGACATAGTTTTCAAAGAACGTCTCGACGCTCTTCTCGTTGCTCACATCTACCACCTGACCTGGGATATCGGTCTCACCCTTGAGCGCGTCAAGGTTTTCCTGAACTACGTCCACCACGAATGGCTGGGCGCCGAGACGCTTCAAGTCTACGGCGAACTTCTTTCCCATTCCTCTTGCACCGCCCGTTACTATCACATTCTTGCCGGTAAATTCCATAATAAAACCTCCCTGTATTACGGTTCTGTCAGTGGGCGCTGTCTCCCCGTGTCTATTTCGTCTTGTTCCGCCCCGTATCCTTCAGGCTTCGCTTTCTGTCAGATGTTGTCCGTCCGGTCTTTTTAGTCCCGGTGCTCTCCGGTTTTGTGGAGGTCTTCGTTTGATCTTCTCCGTCCCGCTTATGGAGCCAGGTGGCAAGGGTTGGCGCGAGTTCCTTCTGGGACTTCGAGCCGACAAAAAGACCAATGTGCCCGCCCTTGAACTCGTACAGCGTCTTGTCCGTCGTGCCGACAGCGTCATTGAGAGGCCGTGTCGCGGCAGGAGGCACCAGATGGTCTGCAGAGGCGTAGATATTGAGCAAGGGCATCGTTATGTTCTTGAGATCGACCAGACGGTCGCCGACCCTGAGTTCCCCCTTTATGAGCTTGTTGCCCTGATAGCAGTCCTTGACGAACTGCCTCAGGCATTCTCCTGGCTGACCGGGACTGTCAAATATCCATTTTTCCATCCGGAGGAAATTGAGGAGCTTCTCCCTGTCTTCTATCACATCGAGCATGTCCACATACTTCCTGATATTGAGGGTGAAGGGCATCAGCATGAGAAAACCAGAATTCATAAAATCCCCGGGGATGATCCGATAGGTATCGACGAGAGAATCTATATTCAAATTTTTTGCCCAGCTGAAGAGAAGGCCGTCATTTGTCGAAAAATCAAAAGGCGCCACCATGGCAACCAGATTCTTCACCTTTTCCGGGTACAGAGCCGAATAGATCCCTGAAAAGGTCCCGCCCTGACAAATGCCCATCAGATTTATCTTGTCCTTCCCGGCTCTCTTCCTGATAAAATCGACGCAATTGTCCAGATATCCGGTGATATAATCATCAAGGGTAAGATACATATCCGACTTTGCAGGATACCCCCAATCAATGATATACAGGTCCATCCCGTGCTGCAGAAGGTTCCTTACGATGCTCCTGTCAGGCTGGAGGTCAAGGATATACTGCCGGTTCACCAGGGCGTAAACGATCAGCACTGGCACCCCACAGGTTACCTTGCCTTCCTGCTTGTAGTGGTAGAGCTTGAGCTTGTCTTCTTCGTATACGAGTTCCTTTGGTGCAGTCCCGACGTCTATCTCGTCTATCCCGGTAAGGTTTTCTGTGCCCTTGATGAGTTTGGTGTTGACTTCGCCGAGTTCCTTGATGAAATTATGTACGTCGCAATTTTCCGCTGTTGATTTCATGCGTGTGCCTTTCCGATCTGTTTTTCGAGGCTTTTCACTTTCTTCTTCAGGTCGTAGACCGTCTTGTACAGATCATCCATTTCCGAACGGAGTGCGATAGGAAAATCGTAGAGATAGAGCTCCATCAACTTAAAGCTGTGCTGTCGCACATTCACAGATGCTTCAAGCAGTTCTCCCTGCTTCTTCGAGAAATCCTGTGTCTGAAAAAGGGCATAGTAGGCCTTCTCGCTCACATCGATCCAGAGGTCGAAGAATTCGTCGAACCTCTTAAACTTCTCCCCCTTGCTGACCTTATCGGCAACGGTAGCGATCACTTTTTCGTATGCTCCGAGACCAGTGACGTACATCATATGCTCGTATTCTGTCCTCTTGGCAAGGTAGACCGAGAGATCATCAAGGCTCCTAAGAAGCAGCTCGATCTTCTCCCTGTCCTTCCCCACGGCGGGGACATGAAACGCCCTCCCTACGGTGCTGTCAAAGGTACTGAACAACGTATGGAACATCTTCATGAACGATTCGGGGTGACCTTCCATCATGTTGGGAAAGTCTTTGAAGTTTTTCCCTGAAGCATCCACCCAGGGTTTCATGAAGCCCTGCGAAGATCCCGCAAGGGTTTCAAAGAGCTTTGTGGCCTGCTCGACTATCTGGGAAACTGCGGTGGGGTCAAAACCGAAGACGCGGTCCAGCATGTCCTTGAATTTTGCCGGGTCAGTCAGATCCTTGTAGGAATTAGGGCTTGCGCTTTTTTCCTGAATTGCCTTAAAGAAAGGGAGCCATATTTCATATAGCTTCTGGTAGGCATTGGCGCCGGTCAGGGTTTTCCATAGGTTCTCCTTCACAAAATTCATATCGGCTGTGCCTGTACCCTGCAGGGCATTCATTACTGACTTTGTCCACGAGGTATACACATCCTGGAAACCGCCGAAGCCCGGCATCCCTCCTACATTGCCCCCGAGACCCTGGAGGCCCTGCTGGAATTTCTGCGTCATCTCAGTCAGGTTTCCAAATGCGAGCTCCTGTGACTTAAGCCAGATGTCAAAATAGTCCTTCGTACTTTCCATGAAATATCTCCTCTTCCTCCAGGCAATAACCCTATTTTTTCTCGCGGGACTGCTTGAACAGCTCAGACATCTTCTTCACCATCTCCCTGCTCATCTCCATCTGCTTCTCGACTGCGCTTTTCCAAGTCTCCTGCATCTTTTCAAGCTCCTGGGCAAAATTCTTTGAGGAATTAACCATCGTCGTCAGCCAGGAATTGTAGAGGGCCATCATCTCTTTTGCCGGACCTTCCTGGGAGCCGCTCATGGTTGAAATGGATTCCTGGAATTTCTTTGTCGCCTCACTCCAACTCCCCATCATGTCTTTCTGGGAGGTTGCCCATTTCTCCATAAAATCCTTCTGGGACTTCATCCATGCATCAACATATTCCACCATCTTTTCCATATTCTCCACCTCATACTTTTACAGAATAATCAGTAAAATACTGATCTGAACCGTGATAATAAGGAGCAGCCTACTCGCTGCTCACTTTTAACATCCTGAAGAGCTCAAAGAAGTTCTTCGAGATCTCCTTGTTTAATTCAAGCTGCTTGTCGATGCTTTTGTGCCAGATGCGCTGGGCCGCCTCTCCGCCCTCGGCAAAAAGGTTGAGCTGAAGTTCCTGAATAGTATCTCTGAGGAACTTGTTCTCTTCGTTCAGGCTTTTGTTCTCACTGAGGACCTGATCATGTTTTATTTTCGGCACAAAACCGAGGATGATGTAGAAGTCAGCCATCCGTTCATACATATCCATGGTACCTGGAAAGAAGCTGTTTTCTTGCGCATATTTGATCCAGTACTTTCGCGTCGCATCTATACCTTCCTGCTGCATCTTCACGAAAAAGTCGAAAAACCCCATCTTGAAGAGCGTATTAGTAAACATGTCATTCATCTTTGTGTTACAGTCGTCGGTATTCATAGCGCCCCCTTGCACTGTGGGAAGTTCGGTTATCGAATCTTCTAAATTTTATTCTTCCTCGCTGCCTGTTTCCTTGCCTTCTTTTTTCCCTTTCTCAGCGACATTCTCAGCCCTTTCCGCACCTCTTCCAGGAGCTCCACCCGGCATATTCCATAACGCCCATGGGTTTATCATCTTGGAGAACATATCAGCATCGGTCATCGAACCATACTGTTTGAGCCAGGAACCGAGTAATCCAAAATAGTTTTTCAGGTCCATGCCTGATTTAACCATAAAAGGCATCGCCCTGTTGAGGTCCCGTATATAGGATCTCAAGATATAGGCCACGTTAATATCCGGGTCGCCGAATTCCTCCAGATACTTTTTCAATTTCTCATATTCTTCCTCATCGAGCCTTAACGTCGTGGGTTTCAGTGGCATAGCCCCTCATTTCATTTGTAATATGTTTGTACTATAATAGTATATCTCATGTATGACATTTTGTCAAGCAAGCAAAGTAGACTGCAGCGATTCCGTAGTAAGCTGGC
>PLXX01000139.1 GCA_003153275.1 Nitrospiraceae bacterium
TGCTGACCTTTACGGAATCGCTGAGTAGACTGTTCATAACCTCTTGTTAAATATTAAATTACCTTCTGCTTGAGCACAGGGCGTTAATAAGCTTGAGTGCAGAGAGTTTCCAGTTCCAACAGAAGTAGCGGTAGGAACGAGAGCATGGACTGCGATATGTAGTTACAAGCCTCATTGAAGATCTTTATTGTTTTCAGAAAACAGGTATGTTGTTCAGCGGTCATAAGCAGTTTAACCTTTACCGTAAGCTTTCTGGTTTTAATGTAGGATATTTAGATCCCACTTTCAACAAAAAAGACAACACAAAAAAGACAGGAGAAAGCGGTGCCTCCACGCAGCAAGACCAGAGGGTGTCCGGCGCGAAATTATTTATGAAACCAAGACATGACGCTGCACGGTTATTCTTTTGAACGGTATTAAGATAAAGAGCAGCTACATGCCAAGCCTCAGGTCACTTCACTTGAAAAGCTACTTCCATTCAGACAGATGGCTTGTCGAATTGGCGCCTTTCTTCGATGAAGAGATGAGATGATTGTGAACTCTTTAGGAAAGTTTGTAATGGGGAAATCCTATCCCCATTACAAACTTCTGATAATTGTGTTATTTCTTAGGCTGAATCAGCTCTTCGACCTTATTGAGGCCTCCTGCAACCACTTTCTTGTACTCAGCGACACCCTTTTTCCCATTGTCGACGAACTCGTTCACGATCTTTTCGGCGTCCGTGTAGACCTTCTTATTCATATCGATCATGTCCTTCATAATCTTTGCGTTGAAGTCCTGGATCTTGGCGACGCTGTCAAAGGTCGTGTCGAGAGAAAACTTCATTAACTTCACAACATCTTCACTGACTGTCCTCATGTCAAAACCTGCGAAAACTGTTTTCTGTTCCATTGTCTGATCTCCTTTTTGGGTTATGGTTTCTGTTTGTTTTTTGTGAGAATCGCTCACATCCTGAATACCCGCCTTCATTCCTTCACTCTCTTTCCTCATACCCTTTGTTCCACCCGGGTAAGGGGTTTTGCTTCTCTGCTGCGGTTTCATCCAAAACCTCCTTTCGCTGAGGTACTCCCCCATTTTTTTTCATGCTCTTCTTTGTAAAGTCTTAAAGTTATCCGCTTCGGACCCGCAAGGTTTGCATGTCATTTGTATTGCTTCAGTAATAGCATAGTATTACTTATGATATTTGTCAAGTAAAAAACACCATTGCATCATATCGCTTGATGGTTTACAAGTAATCCCAAAGTAATACTATTGTCAATAGAAAAAGTTATGGAATTATAACCTCCTGTCAAATAAGGATTAAATTCCGACGGATGCATGGTTACTCTGTGAAAAAAATATCGTGGTCAGTATAAAGGTACTGGGAAATTACGTATTCTCTGCAGTCCACTTCTCTACAATATTTCCGTGTTCATCAAATTTGCAGGCAGGCACGAAAGGATCATGGTAAAAGATGAACCATGCTTTTTCCCCGACATGCACTCTTTCGAGATCTTCTTTCTGTTGAATCGAATCTAACGGGAAATTATCATAGGCCATGATCCACAGGGGATTGAAGTGGGCATGCGTCGGCAAGAGATCGCAAGGATAGACTGCCGACTGTCCACCGGATTCCACGGTCACTATCTGGTAGCCTTTTGTATGTCCTCCGGTATGGATTACCCTAATCCCTCCCACTATCTCGACGTCCCCATTTACTAGCTCAAGATTCGGGGACCCCTTGAGGAGTTCATTATTAATGGGCCAATAGGTATTGATGGAACGGATATTCGGATGTATGACATCTTCCCATTCCGTTTCTTGAATGTAATGTTTTGCCTTGGGAAATGTAAGAGAAAAGGCTCCGGATTCCTCCCGCATAACCACTCCCCCGGCGTGATCAAAATCGTAATGGGTAAGGATTACATGACTGATGTCCTCTCTCTCTATGCCAAGGGCACGTAATTCGGCAATCAGATTCCATTCTTCTTTCACTCTGAATATCTGTTTCTGCTTATCGGTCAGTTTGTTCCCCAGCCCTGTTTCTATGATAACCAGCGATTCCGGGGTTTTGATAAGGAGCGGCCAGGCCACCATAGGAATAGTATTATCATCATCTGCCGGATACTTCCGTGCCCATAACGCTTTCGGAACGACACCGAACATTGCACCGCCATCTAGTGCGAATTCTCCTCCCTTGAGCCATATGAACTCAAAATCGCCAATGAAAAACCCTCTTTTCATAAGTTTTTAAAAAACCACCGTTTCGTAGTATTTGCCTTTCCCGGAAAACCGACTACTTTCTTATAATAACTTAAACTTAAAAACGAATCGTACCGGAAATTAAAAATCCTCGCCCCAGAGCCGGCGGGGTATCGTTAGGAAATTTTTTCCTTCCACCCCCAAGCCCCCTTCGGATTCGGGGAATCCCAACAGCAAAGACTGTGGGGCATTGAAAAGTCAACTTACCACCGACCTTGCCGGTGGCATGTGTAACGGCAAGATTACGGACAATGTCCTTCACCTTGCCTTTCTATAAGGATGTATTTTTTCGTCCATAAAGCTCTGCGGGGACGTCGTCCCACACCCACCACTGACATTGTCAGTGGCTTAGATAAAGGAGCTAATCAAGAGATCACTGTTTTGTTTGGGTGATTTTTTATGGGTTATCCCAGAAAAATGGCTGAGTTCGTTAGCCATGGCGTCGGCCTCGAATTGGACGAACTTCCTGTCCTTGCATAGAAATTCAAGATTCCTCAAGGTAGACCAGAACGTTGCGGTGGCACAATTTTTTCTCGGCAAGGGCGGTCGACATCGAGAACAACTTTACGAATACAGAAAATGCACTCGAAAAGCTACGTGACCTGCCGGACGAGTGTGTGTATCTGTGAGAGGACTGTCCGGTTCTTCTTTATTGGGACACTATAGTGCATTCCGAAACTTCGCGCATCCGTTTCTTAGGAGGGGAGGGGGAGTCAACATTCTTCAATGCATCTCTTTCAACCCGAAACCGCGAGTCACTTGCGAATTTTAGAAATGCGGAGTTGTGGCTGCAGTCCTCGTTTCTTAACTGAACTGGCCCATGAACAGTACATCCCATACATCGCAAGCCACTTGTGAGATATTTTTTCGGAAATCAACACTGTCGGTGAGATGGCCGAGGTGTTTGGTTCGTCGCTGCTATCCACAAACAGGCTGTGTAGTGAATCTCCGGCCGGCCTTCTTTGTCTTTTTCAATGGGTAGTTCCTTCCACTGACACCCCATGTGAAGTAATTTCAGGATATAATTAAATATCACATGTAAAGTCAATTTCTGAGCTGGTCCTCTGCTGCCTGCGATCATATGCGGGAAGACAAATTCATTGAACTGCTCCAGGGTCAATTTCGTTGGAATCACTTGCGACTGCTGAGTTTTATCCATTTTCAACTCCAAAATAATGGGATTTTAGACTGTTCTGTGGATTTTATCAAAAATGCAGCAATAAAGCGGCTTCCAGACAAATTCAGAGTGTGTTAAAAACTAGCAACCAGTAGTACAATAAACC
Source organism: Nitrospiraceae bacterium (assembly GCA_003153275.1). Classification (GTDB taxonomy): domain Bacteria; phylum Nitrospirota; class Thermodesulfovibrionia; order Thermodesulfovibrionales; family UBA6898; genus PALSA-1316. The sequence continues at coordinate 3,525 of PLXX01000139.1, forward strand.
CGACTGCTCATTAATGAAATATCGATGAAAACATATCCCATAGATCTTGTCCTGCATGATCTGAAAGAGACTCTCAGCAGGAACAATTCTGTTGTCCTTCGGGCCCCGCCAGGCGCGGGGAAGACAACGCGCGTCCCGATAGCCCTGCTTGAGATTATGTCTCCGGAAAAAGGGCGCATTGTCATGCTGGAGCCAAGAAGGATAGCTGCTGTGTCCGCAGCCAGGTGGATGGCGCAGACCCTTGGCGAAGAGCTTGGCGGAACCGTTGGGTATACCATCCGGTTTGACCACAGGGTGTCTGACAAGACCCGGATTGAGGTAGTTACCGAGGGGATACTTACACGCCGCATACAGTCGGATCCAGGGTTGGCTGGCGTAGCGCTTGTCATTTTTGATGAGTTCCATGAGCGGAGTCTGCAGGCAGATCTGTCCCTTGCTCTCTGCCTCGACATTCAACGCAACCTGAGGGAAGATCTGAAAATCATGATCATGTCGGCGACACTTGACTGTGGTCCGGTCGCAGCCCTTCTCGGCAATGCCCCAGTGATTACAACCGGAGGCAGAATATTCCCTGTGGAAGAGCGGTATGTGGCTGATAACAAGGAAGGCTCGCCAGCGGTACGCGCCTCAGAGGGGGTCATAAGAGCCATCAGGGAAACGGCGGGTGACATCCTTGTCTTTCTTCCGGGAGCAGGGGAAATAAAGGCCTGTGCCGACCGGCTGCAGGCTGAGGCTGAACGGACCGGTCTTGAGGTCCATCCGCTCTATGGTGATCTTTCCTTTGAGGAGCAGGAGCGCGCAATACTTCCCTCGAAGAAGCGACGCATTGTACTGGCAACAAACATTGCCGAGACCAGCCTTACTATAGAAGGGGTACAGGTTGTAATCGACAGCGGACTCGCCCGGAGGCTTCAATATGACCCTTCAACTGGAATGAACCGGCTGATTACGGTGTCAATATCGAGGGCCTCTGCAGACCAGCGAAAGGGGAGGGCCGGGAGGCTTGGGCCGGGTATCTGCTATCGTCTCTATAGTAAATATGATTACCAGTCAATGGTCTCCTTTGCCCCGCCCGAGATAGCTATATCCGACCTTTCATCTCTCGTGCTCGAACTTGCTGTTTGGGATGTGAAAGACCCCTCAGAGCTTTCCTGGCTGAACGCGCCACCGGTAAGAGCGTGGAACGCTGCCAGGCTACTGCTTATTGATCTCGGCGCGCTCGATGTTTCAGGTTCAGCCACCCGGATGGGAAAAAAAATGGCCGGGCTTCCACTTCATCCCCGGCTCGGCCGTCTGCTTGTCAGTGCAGAAGAACTCGGGTTCTCACTGCTGGGAGCTGATCTGGCCGCACTTCTTTCAGAGCGTGACATTGTGCGAAGGGGGGAAGGCGGCAGTGATCTTGCCGAGCGGCTTGATGTCCTTTATTCCTGGCGGCATGACGGAAAACCCGGCGCATCGGCTGATGTATGGGCCCTTCGAACTGTTGAGAGGACCTCACAGCAACTGGTCCGCCTGCTGCCTAAGACTTCAGGAAGTCGTTCAGGGAATAAAGCTGAACTCGATATTATACCCCGCCTGCTCCTCTCGGCCTTCCCTGACAGGATAGCGAAGCTGAGGGTGGACGATGGAGAGGGCCATTTTGTCCTGTTTCATGGCAGGGGGGTCCGGTTTACCCGGCAATGCAGTCTGGCCCAGAGCCCTTATATTATCGCGCTGAATCTCGACGCAGGCGAAAAAGCTGAGGGTGTGATCTATCTTGCTGTGCCACTGAACGAGGAAATTATACGGCGAGAATGCGGAAACCGGATTACGCAAAGCAGAAGGATCGAATGGGACAGGAAAGAAGGCAGGGTGATGGCTCTGGTTGAAGAGCGGCTGGGAGCGATGATTATATCTGAAAAACCTTTTAATCCTTCTGCCGGGGAGATATCGCCCGTCTTGTGTGATGCAATTCGATCGGATGCGTCACTACTTACCTTCAGCCCGGAAGTCCGAAAGTTTATGGGCCGTGTTTCTCTTGTCAGGAGGGCATTCCCTGAGGAGGACTGGCCTGATCTTGTAGAGGACCACCTTGCCAAAACTCCGGAGGACTGGATATTGCCATGGCTCGGGAGCATCCGTGGCGCCAGAGGCCTTGCCGGGCTGGATCTTCTGCCGGTGCTGAAGGCCCTTCTGACGTGGAAAAAATCGAGTCTTCTTGATGAGCGCGCACCGACACATATCACCGTGCCGAGCGGCTCACGCATCGCCCTTGATTATTCAGCCGGAGATATACCGGTGCTTGCGGTCAAACTGCAGGAGATGTTCGGTCTGGCAGACACTCCGATTATAGCCGACGGCCGGGTGAAAGTACTCCTGCATCTGCTTTCCCCTGCCCGCAGGCCGGTCCAGATTACACAGGATTTGAAGGGGTTCTGGAACAGCAGCTATCAGGAAGTGAAGAAGGAGATGAAGGGGAGATACCCGAAGCATCCCTGGCCGGACGATCCTTGGAATGCCCTGCCGACGAGGAGGCTGAAACCAAAAGGGGCATAACAGCCGCCCGGCAAGCGAGGATGACGGCTTTCTTAATTTTATTATCGGGTTATTAGTGGAGCAGTCCGCAGCACTTTTTGAACTTTTTGCCGCTCCCGCAGGGACAGGGTTCATTCCTGCCGACTTTGTCCCGGTGGGGCAATGGCACGACTTTACACGGAGATTGTTGCTTGCTGATCTGCTCGGGTAATCGAGGCCGGGCTCCCTTTAGGCCGCAATATATGCTGGTGATGCAGATATCAATAATACCTTCAGCCCTTTCAATTGCCTGATGCGCTTCCGTCAGTTTTTTGCTCTGAGACTTCACGGACTTTTCGATTGTTTCGATCTCTGCAATCAGAATATTCGATACCCTGACCAGCAGTGCAGCATCTTTTTTCAAGCCGTCCGGCATGGAATCAGGGGTAAGGCCACCCAGCTCCAGTCCGGAGATGAAGGAACTTGCAAGGTCGATAGCGTCAACGCTTCTCTGAAGCAGGCCATCCTTTGTGGAGGGATAGTCGAAATCCGGGAGGAGAATGCCCTCTGTCGTAACATCCCATTGATTAATATTGTTCCATAGCGACATGATGTTGCCGATCGTCTCTTCAGCCTGGGATTCCGTTTCGAAGTTAGCCCCATCCCTCCCGAAGATGGCAGGCATGAGGACTAAAGGCATGACTAGGTTCGGAGCGGCAAGGCACCCGTAGATAAGCCCGTAAAGCCCGAAGATCGATATTTCTGATCCAGCTTTCAGAAGAAGCTCCTCCATTTTTTCATCGTCATCGTCCTCATCATCTGAAACAGCCGAGGATGGCCCTTTTTTCAACAAGTGTGATTCCATGGACCTCCGTGCCTGCTCAACTGCAGGCACGCTGCCTGTCTTCTGCAGCCTTATTCCAAGTCTGTCTGCAATCCGCTGAAAAAGATCCACCGCCTCCTGTCTTTTAACAACAATCTCGGAGGGTCTTGTACCGGTTTGTTCCATGCACAACAACAGCCGCTCGACAAAAACGACAGGGGCTTTTTTCCGCTCCGAAAAATACATGTCGTGAATAAAGCCGGTTTCTTTATCAGCGATGAGAATGGAATAAGGATATATAGGCCGCTCTTCTTCTTGAATGGGTGCAGGCACATAAAAGAAGTCGATCTCCCACGCAGACCGAACTGTTCGGGTATTCTTCTTTATTTTCTGAAGGGCCAGTTCATCCAGCTTCACGGGTTGAGCTACTTTCTCCTGAAGAGGTTCGGGAGTCATCCAGGTCTCGCCCCATTGGCCCGATTCCTTATGATATGTCCTGACCAGATAACGGCCTTCCACCGGCGGGAGAAGTAGTGCCCCGTTATCCTTAAGACGAAGACAGACCTCTTTCGCCTGCTGAACCACCAGGGTCATATATGCCACGTCCTGTGGTTCAAGGTACCATGGGAAGTACCCCGGTTCGTGTTTTCTGAACATCGGCCACGCCTTTTTCCCCTTGGCCTGAATATCAAGTTTCTTTATCAGGGACTTATCATCCTTGTCGAGGTCACTCTTGTTTTCGAAGGTCACAAGCAGGCAGTCCTGCATGAACATGAAATCGCTGTCCTCGGTCGTGATCACCTCATCCCGGATCATGCGATAGGCATTTAATCCACTTGCGCCGAGGTAGACGGCCATGCCGAGAACCTGTCCCATCTCACCCATGACACAACAGTACCCTGTCTCCCCGCTGAGAGGATTTCGCACGCCGAAAAGGTCAGTTTCAATCACCCACTTCCAGGGCTCAATCGCCCTGAACTCCGTCGCAGCCTTATACAGTTCTTTCCAGCCGGATAATGTCTTTTCAATCGTCATAGTGGGAATAGTTTACCATGGACTTTGAAGCGGTTACCGCAAAAAAGTCGGCGATCGGGGAAATTTACTGTAAATACCTGCATCCCATTATCCGGTAGACCGTCAAAAAAAGGCATTTTATAAAGCCAGTGGGCTTGTAGTCCCTGACCTCGGATGTCAATAGTGGACACCAAACCTTTTAAGCTGCCAACTGTTCTGTATAGAATTTCTGTTCATATACCACTGGGGATTGATACCCCAGTCTTTTCTGCCTTCGCTGCCTGTTATAGAACATCTCGATATATTCTGTAATATCCTGTATTGCTTTCTGCCTGGTCCCGTAACGCCCATGATGGACAAGTTCCCGCTTCAGCGTATTTACATTTTGGACGCCCTTAGTCTCCCAGCATAGCCTTTATGTTTGCGAAGAATTTTTCGGCATAGGCTTTTTCTTCTTCAGGGGCAAGCTCTTCGAACCGGTCGAGCTTCTTGATAAATTCAGCCGGTATCTCCTCCAGAAACCTGGAGGGTGCAGACGCTGCTTCTTTGCCGTATCTTGTCCGGTGGTTCGCATGGGTGATGTAGAGCTCATTCATAGCCCTGGTAATGCCCACATAGAAGAGTCTTCTCTCCTCTTCGATTCCCTCCACCGTGTCAGTCGATTTCCTGTGAGGTAGAATATCTTCCTCAGTCCCGACGATAAAGACGACCGGGAATTCCAGTCCCTTTGAAGAGTGGAAGGATATGAGCGTGACCCCCCTCCCGCCCTTTTCCTCTTTTGACTCCATCAGGTCGGTCAGGGCCAAAGTTTCAAGAAAACCGTGCAGCGAAGGGGACTGCCCGTTTGATTCGTAATAAGCGACGGAATCAGCAAACCCGTCGAGATTTGCCGTCTTTCTGAATACGGTTTCCGGAGTCTTGTAAAGCTCCGCAATATAATTATTGTAATTGATCTCCTCAATGAGGGCCTTGAGTGTCCTCCCCATCTCTATTCCCTTCCCGAACAACTCCTTGTACCGGCCGATAAGATCGAAAAAAGATCCGGCTGCAGCGACCGCCTTCTGGCTTAGTCCGGTGATCTCGGAGGCCCTGCCGAACGCTGCCAGCAGCCTGATGCTCTGTGTCCTGCTGAATTCAGATATTGCTCCCAGAGTAGATGTTCCCAACCCCCTCTTCGGCGCATTGGCAGCCCTCAACAGGCTTAGGTCATCCGACGGGTTGGCGATGATTTTAAGATATGCTGCAAGGTCCTTGATCTCCTTATTCTCAAAATAGCTCGTGCCGCCCACGACAGAATAGGGGATGCGCTGCCTCCTCAAGGCCTCCTCAAAAGGCTTCGAAAATATATTCGCACGGTATATCACAGCAAAATCTTCGTAGGGGTTATTTCTCTCGAAGCGTATTGAAGCTATCCTTTTGGCCAGCCAGTCGGCTTCATCGTCAGTGTCGTGTGCCTTGAGCACCCTTACCTTAGGGCCGTCTCCCCTGTCGGTCCATAATGATTTTGCCATCCTCTTTTCGTTGTTTGTGATGACGCCGTTTGCAGCTTTCAAAATATGGCCGCAGGAGCGGTAGTTCTGTTCAAGCCGGACGATGACCGTCCCCGGGAAGTCTTTTTCAAAGTCAAGGATATTGCCGAGGTCTGCACCCCTCCAACCGTATATCGACTGGTCATCGTCCCCGACAACGCAGAGGTTTTTCCTTCTGCCCGCAAGAAGTTTGATGAAATCATACTGGACACGGTTTGTATCCTGATACTCGTCGACCATGATATACCGGAACCTCTCCTGATACTTTTCGAGAACGCCGGGATGCTCCCTGAAAAGTCTGAGTGTAAGAAGAAGGAGGTCGTCGAAGTCGAGTGCATTCAGAGATTTCAGGGCCTCAAGATATTTCGGATACACCCTGGCCGAGGCCTCTTCAATCGGCTTGTCGGCAGGGGTTGTGGCCTCAGACGAAGTAAATTCATTTTTGGTCCTGCTGATCCTCTCCAGGATAGATTCAGCCTTAAAGCTTTTATCGTAGAATTTGATATCAGACAGAATATTTCTGAGGAGTGAGACCTGCTCCGAGGTGTCATAGATCGTAAAGTCCTTGCGGTACCCGAGGTGTTCGATTTCGCGCCGTAGGACTTTGAGACAGAAGGAGTGAAAGGTCGATATGACCGGACTCCCCTTATCTCCCCGTATCATGATCATTGAATGCACTCGCTCCTTCATTTCCCGCGTGGCCTTGTTGGTGAACGTGACTGCAAGGACTGATCGTGCCGCCACCCCTGTGCTTATCAGATATGCAGTCCTTAGGGTGATAACCCTTGTCTTGCCAGATCCCGCGCCTGCGAGGATGAGGAGCGGTCCGTCGGTATGCATGACGGCCTCCCTCTGCCGGGGGTTAAGATGCGATATTTCTCTGTATATATCCATAAGCCGCACGATTCCTTTGCTGTTCATTCCCCCTGCACAGACTGCGGACACCAAACCGCAGCATAGGCACGGTAATGTGAGATGTTATAGACCGGGTGAGATGCCGGAGAAAAACCCTGGTGCGATGTATCTTAAAACGTTGACAACGGGACTGTCATTCCGCGGCAGTCTTTTTTGGCCTGCCTCTTTTCTTTAACGGCAGACTGTCCCAGAAGGAAGCAGTCGGGGCCTTTTTGCCTGTCAGGGCCTCAAACCAGTGGGCCGACGGCTTGTCCTGTGTCCTCTTGTATGCGCTCAGTGCGGCATAGCGGACCTGATATCGGTAGAGAGACGGTTTCCGGTATATAGGATAGAGTTCCTTGAAATTAGGAAGGGCCCGCAGCCTCTCACCCCATGCCATGATAAATTCTGTTGCCTGTTCGACCGGGATTCCGGCCTCGCGGCTTATGAGGCCGAACGTGTATGCAATATTGTGGATAGCCTTTTCTGACTTCGGCAGGATATCCAGCAAAATCTCAAAGGCAGCCTGCGCTGCCTTGGTATCTTTTTTGTTTGTTCCTGTTTTGCTAGTTTCGGCCATGCCTTCTCCGTTGTAATAATCAATTTTTCATGAATGCCCCGATACAAAGCCCGTATACTTAACCTATAATAAATGATCTAAATGTTTCAACAGGAAAGGCGTTGTCTTTGGCCGTCATCGGTTGTTGTACGGGCCTGATTTCACCAGATGGTCGAAGCTGAAGGATGTGCTGCACGGTCTTCGAGATGAATTGCTTTTTCAGGGCAAACGCTGCGGCAGGCGCCGCAACCAAAGCAGTTCTCGGGGATGACCGCAGAAGGGATAATCCGTGAACCGTTTTCCGGCTCAGAGAATCCAATAGCATTGAAATGGCAGCGGGCCAGGCATTCCCGGCATCCGGTGCATTTATCCCTCTCGATTGCTGCTATTTTCTCGGCCCGGAACATTGTCGGCATCCCGAGGCCGACCGTGCTCCGCATGGCAAGGCACGATTTTAGGTCGCAGTTGCAGATCGCCCCAATGAAGGGAGTTTGGAAGGTCCAGATGCTATGGATCATGCCCTGTCTTCCCAGGTCCCTGATAATGTCGGCAGCCTGTTCCCGTTCAAGGTAATCAAACCGGACAACATCCGGAGACCCGAAGTAGTCTGTATCCAGATCCTCAAACCATCCGGTGGTTCCAAAGCTTATCCCGAAACAGACACGTTTTTCCTCTCTGGCTGAAGCCCAGCGGCAACCGCACGGAAGCCGAACAGCTGTATTACAGAGGGAAAGGATCTTCCTGACATCTTCCCAAGGAAGGACCTGTCCGAAATGCACTGATTTCATCTGCGCGGTATACGCACCCCTGATTTTGTCGAGCATCCGGGGGTTACGCTGGGATATCTTCTCCATCCTGGTAAGTTTATTATTTCCCTGGTCAACCATCTCGCGGTAGAAGTTCTTGATCATTGCGATACGACCGGGATCATGCAACAGTTCTTGTGAATAGTTTTTGACGTTCAGATACCACTCCTTGCCTTCGCCGTGCTGCGTGCAGAATTCACACATCCTGATGTCCTGTGAAGGTATTGAACATAAAAACTATCATAGGGAAAAGCAATCATAAATCGCAACGTCGGTCATAGGGGAGATAATCAGGCCGCACCCCCCGCTGTTGATGTCCTTGACAGGGAAGGCAATAAACTGTTACGGTTATGTATCACAGAACTGCTGTACCCGGCAAAACTAGTCGATGAAAACCACGTCTTTGTCACCCCGGAATACACCGGGGCTTTTCCCCCGAACGCAGAAAAAAGGAGTTTTATGGAATTCAGCAAATTTAATCTTCACCCCCATGTTGCTGCCGGAGTTACGGCAGCGGGGTATCTCGTCCCAACACCTATCCAGGCTCAGGCTATTCCTGCTGTCATGCAGGGGCGTGATGTCATGGGACTTGCCCAGACCGGCACCGGCAAGACTGCAGCCTTTGTGCTGCCGATCCTTAATCGCCTGATGAGTGGCGAACGCCGGCAGGTCCGTGCCCTTATTGTTGCCCCTACGAGGGAACTTGCGGAGCAGATCCACGAGGCGATCGAGAGTCTTGGCGAGCAGACGCGGCTCAAGAGCGTTACGGTTTATGGCGGCGTCGGCGTCCATCCACAGGTTGAAAAACTGAGGCGGGGGGCCGAGATTGTTGTCGCCTGTCCAGGAAGACTTCTCGACCATATAGGCCAGGGGACTATCAACCTCTCCAAACTTGAAGTGCTCGTTCTCGACGAGGCTGACCACATGTTTGATATGGGTTTCCTTCCTGACATCAAAAAGATCCTTAAGCATATTCCCCAGAAACGGCAGACACTGCTCTTTTCGGCAACCATGCCCAAGGAGATACGCCATCTCGCAAATGAGGTATTGAACCAGCCGGTAACCCTCGATGTAGGTTCTACCCTGCCGGCAGTCACCGTCAGTCATGCGCTCTACCCTGTTGCACAGCACCTGAAAACGCCGCTTCTTCTCGATGTCCTGCATAAGACCGATACTGAGTCGGTACTGATATTCACCCGCACAAAACATCGTGCCAAGCGTCTCGGTGAGCAATTGGTCAAGGCCGGATACAAGACTGCTTCACTGCAGGGGAACCTCTCGCAGCAGAGGCGGCAGGCCGCGATGAGCGGGTTCCGGGATGGCACGTTCCAGATCCTTGTTGCTACCGATATCGCAGCAAGGGGGATCGACGTTACCCAGATTTCCCATGTTGTCAACTATGATATGCCGAACACCTCCGACGCGTATATACACCGGATCGGCAGGACAGGCCGCGCCGCCAAAAGCGGAGATGCCTATACGTTTGTGACCGGTGAGGACAAAGACATGATCCGCTCTATCGAAAGGGTCCTCGGCGGCCCGGTTGAGCGCCGCATCGTGGAAGGTTTTGATTATAGTGTTACTGCTGCACGGAAGGATACCGAGTTCGCCCGTCCGCCCCGGCAGGCCATGCCTGCGCGCAAGCCTGGCTCTGCAAAGAATGTTGGAAGAAGATGGAGTACCGCTCAGAAACCAAAGACCTCCGGTACAGTGAAATCTGCCGGTACGCGCTGGTAACGCTGTGATGCAATACACTTCCTAATTTTTATATGGATTAGTATCGTTTTTTTAAAAAGCGGGCTGACTGCAAATCATTGCAATCAACCCGCCTTTTGTTTTATCAGCGCTTCAACCGGCTTGAGCCCGTAGGGGCTGCCTTCTTCAATCGCGGTGAGCACGGTGCCGCCGCCAGTAAAGAAGTAATAATTCGCATTATCCATTACCGAGAGATAGAGACCGGGGCAAAGGTCCTTGAATTCTTGGAGCGTGTCCCCGCCGCCGTACATCTTCATGGCACTCCTGTTGCTGTCTATCGTATTGTCGAGTGCCTGGGAGCCGGCGGTGAAATGGGGAGTAAATCCCATGACTGCATTCACCAGGATGGTCTTTGCTGTCCCTATTGTCTTTGACACAGCAGCATCTTCAAAAGAACGCGGGTCGATATCCAGAATATAGGCGTAGGCCCTTCCCGGAGTAAAATCCTTGACCGATATTGTCCTGTATTTCCCTTCGATTCGCCCCTCCATGGTATCAGATTCAACGACGAAGGGAAGTTCGATGATCTTGTTCTGCCCCTTATCTTTTTCGACGAGGTCCCGCGCAAGTTCAATGTCCTCTTCCGGGATCCCCTGTATCCTGATCTTGTATTTTGCGCAGAGGTAGGTGTTATAGATGACCCCGCCGAGGATTAGCCGGTCGACCTTTTCGTAGATAGCATAGAGAGGCTTTATTTTTGTGTCATATTTCGAACCGGCAACTGCAGCAACAAAAGGTCTGACTGGATCAATCACCCTACTCAGGTTCAGGATCTCCTGCTGCATTAGGAATCCTGCGTACGAGGGGAGAAACTCAGTGATATCATATGTTGACGCGTGAGGCTGCCACGAGCCGAATGCATCATTTACGTAGATGTCTGCTATCCCAGCCAATTGAAGGGCAAATTGCCTGCTGATTTCCCCGCCTGCCTCCTCTCCCTGAAACCACCTGGTGTTCGGCAGGTAGATTCCTCCAATCTTGCGGTCCTCAAGATTGCGTATGGCAAGATTGATCGAAGTATCAAGGCCGATGATGCCCTTGTCCGGATCCGCAATTATATTCGGAACGTGGAACCTGGTATGCAGCTTCTGCTCAAGATAAGAGACAATCGGCGCTACGGATTCGCTCTCCCTGCAGTCAATCTTTCCGGTTTTTTTGTTTTTAGGCCTTCCAACGTGTGTCATCAGGATTGGTCTGCCGCCCCTTTCGACGATATTGAAGAGCGTCCCTATGGTACGGTCGATCCTGAAAGGGTCACGGATCTCTCCGTTCTTTACCACGTTGTGGTCGAATCTGACAAGGACAACTTTGTTATTAAGCTCGGCATCCTGGATGAGAGGCAGATCAGCATATAAGCTGTTGTTATCCATTGCAACCTCCGTTATCGTCTATGAAGTTAAGCAAGCTCTATCTGATGCTTCATATTAGCACAGCGGGGGAGTGATTACACTATGCCCGCTGGGTTTCTTGAATGTCCATTCCCGGTTATTCCCTGAAACAATTCCTGCATCAATCAATAGAAAAATTATATCGGTGCATGTTAAAATCATCAAAATTATATTAAAGGTTTAATAGGCGGTTTATAAGTATTTTAAATCGGTCTATAAATATGTTAAATTAGCGTATAAGCTGGTCGGGTGGAAAAGCTGCAGTCATTGAGGCTGAGATCGACCGCTTCAGAGCAACGTGAGGAGTGAATATGTCATCAACAGTTCTGAAATATGAAGCCACTGCAGCACAGCCATTCCTGGACGAAATAACGAGCCGTTCGGGCCAGAATCTTCAGGCCTGCTATCAGTGCCGTCGCTGTGCGGCAGGGTGCCCGGTCGGTGAAGAAACAGGGGTCACCCCGGATCGGTTAATCAGGTTGATCTTGGTTGGGGACAGGGAAACGGCGCTCAATAACCTCTTGGTATGGAAATGCGTTGCATGCTATACCTGCGGCACCCGCTGCCCGAACAATATACAGACGGCACGCATAACCGAGACCCTGAAGCAGATGTCAAAAGCAGCACACCTTGAGCCGCTCACCCCGCGCATTGCTGATTTCCACGCCTCATTCATGTCTGCGGTGAGGCATCTCGGTCGTTTCAACGAACTGGAGGGCCTCACTATTTATGAAACCAAAACAGCGGGCAAGGAACTTTCAAAGGGCGAGATAAAGGGGGTTGCCGGCGAGATGATAACGCAGATGCGGCTCGCTCTGAAGATGATAAAAAAGAAGAGACTGCACCTCGGCCTTGATAAGGTCAGGGGGACCGCAGAAGTTAAGGCCCTCTTCAAAAAGGCAGAGGGCCGTTAAGTGGAGAGAATACTCGTATGGAAATAGCCTACTATCCCGGTTGCTCCCTGCATGCTTCGTCTGAGCTCTATGACATCCAGTGCAAGATGGTCTTCCGGAATCTGGATGTTGAACTGAAAGAGATCGAGGATTGGAACTGTTGCGGTGCTACCGCTGCAAGCAAGATGAACGATTTTCTCGCTGTGGCGCTTCCTGCCAGGAATCTGGGTATTGCAGCTGCCACAGGCCTGTCTGAAATCGTGATCCCCTGTTCCTCATGTTACAGCAGGACCCTGGTCTCCCAGAAGAGGCTGTCCTGCGACCCTGATCTGAAAAATACGATCAATGCAGAGCTCATCAGGAAAGTTGAAGGGGACATTAAGGTTTCGAGTATCCTCGAGGTGCTGAAGCCGAAGGTTATTTCAGGCAAGATTGCGGAAAAGGCAAAGAAGAAGCTCGACGGACTCAAGCCGGCCTGCTACTATGGATGCCTGCTTACCCGGTTCCCCTGTGACGTTGAGGTCCCCGATGATGTCGAGAACCCTCAGGGCATGGAGACGGTCTGCCGCGCACTTGGTGCAGCACCTGTGGACTGGAGCTATAAGACCGACTGCTGCGGGGCGTCTGCCTCCGTCAATGACGCTGACCAGTCCCAGCTTCTTATGTCCAGGATCATGAAGGACGCAGTGGCGCGCGGGGCAAACTGTTTTGTTGCCACCTGTCCCCTCTGCCAGTTCAATCTTGATGCGTACCAGCAGAAGGTAGGAGAAAAATACGGCATTGAAAAACAGCTGCCGGTGTATTTCATTACAGAGCTCATCGGTCTCTCAATGGGGTTTGATCCGATTGAGATGCAGGTTGACAGGCACTTTACCGATGCCATGGGTCTGTTAAAGGAGTTGAAACTGATATGAGTTTGCTCGCGAATTCAACAAAACGCGGTTCAGTCCTGATCGTCGGCGGTGGTATCGGCGGTATGCAGGCAGCCCTTGATCTTGCTGAAAGCGGCTTCCTGGTCCACCTGGTCCAACGCGACCCCTCTCTAGGCGGCACGATGGTCATGTTAGACAAGACCTTCCCGACCGGCGACTGCGCCATGTGCATGATCTCTCCGAAGATGGTTGAGGCTGGCAGGCATCTGAATATCAAGATCCATACCCTGGCCCAAGTTGCCGCTGTCGAGGGGGAAGAAGGCGATTTTACGGTCAGGATTAAAATGGCTCCGCGCTATGTCGACCCTGACAAATGTACCGGGTGCGGCGATTGTGAAGCGAAATGTCCGAAGAAAGTGCCGAGCGAGTTCGAGCAGCAACTGGGTCCTCGCAAGGCAGTATTCTCTCTCTTTCCCCAGGCTGTGCCGAATACGCGTGCCATCGACTCGAAAAACTGTCTCTGTCTCACCGACCCCCAGAAGAAGCGCTGCAGGCTCTGCGAAAAGGCCTGCAAGGCCAATGCAATCAACTATGAGGACCAGGGAAAAGAGTTTGACGTGCATGTCGGGGCGATCATCCTGAGCCCGGGACTTGATCGCTATGATGCGCGCGTGCGCCCTGAACTGGGACTGGGCCGCTGGCCAAATGTTGTATCGTCGATCCAGTTCGAGCGCATCCTCTCGGCATCAGGCCCGTATAAGGGCGTGGTACAACGGCCCTCGGACCAGAAGCATCCTGTCAAGGTCGCCTGGATACAGTGCGTCGGTTCACGCGACAACCGTAATGCAAACCCCTGGTGCTCGTCGGTCTGCTGCATGTACGCCACGAAACAGTCGATAATTGCAAAAGAGCACGACAAGCATATTGAGCCGACAATCTTTTATATGGAGATGCGGACGTTTGGCAAGGACTTTGACAAGTATGTGGAGCGGGCTAAAAGGGATTACGGCGTCCGTTATCAGAGGGCGATGGTCTCGGCAGTTCGTGAGGAACCTGGCACCGGCAACCTCGTTATGCGGTATGCGGCTGAGGATGGTACTCTGGTCAATGAAACCTTTGATATGGTCGTCCTTTCGGTCGGCCTGCAGCCCCATGCCGATGCTCTGGACTTCGCCAAGACCTTTGGTATAGAGACCACTGACTACCGTTTTCCCAGGACCACACACTTTAATCCGGCCAAGACAACGCGGCAAGGTGTTTTTGTTACCGGCACCTACCAGGGTCCGAAGGACATCCCCGACACGGTCATGCAGGGCAGTGGTGTTGCCGGGAGCGTTATGGCCCTTCTGTCCGAGGCGCGCGGCACTGAAACCACCAAAAAAGAACTGCCGCCTGAAAGAGATGTTACGGGTGAGGCGCCGCGTATCGGTGTTTTCGTCTGTCACTGCGGCACGAATATCTCCTCCACCGTAGAGATAGACCAGGTGGTTGAGGCAGTAAAGAAGGAATCCGGCGTGGCCTATGTCACGAACACCATCTACGCCTGCGCCCAGGACAATCAGGACATGATCAAGCAGACCATCAAAGACCAGAAGCTGAACCGCGTTGTTATTGCATCCTGCACGCCGCGGACCCATGAGAAACTGTTTCAGGAGACGATCCAGGAGGCCGGCCTGAACAAGTATCTCTTCGATCTTGCCGACATCCGCGAGCAGTGTTCCTGGTGCCATAAAGGACAGAATGAGGCTGCTACGAAAAAGGCGATCAAGATCGTCAAAATGGCGGTTGCCAAGTCACGGCTCCAGGAGCCGCTCAAGAGCGAGACCGTTGGCGTAACGCCCTCGTGCCTGGTCATCGGTGGCGGCATCGCCGGTATGACATCGGCGCTTGCTGTTGCTGACCAGGGCTTCCCTGTGTATATCGTTGAAAAGGACGCTGAACTTGGCGGCCTTGCCAGAAACGTTTACCGGGTCCTCGACGGCTCTGATGTTCAGGAGTTCCTGCTGTCCAGGATTGCTGCTGTTCATTCGCATCCAAACATTACCGTGCATACAGGGACAGAGGTCAAAAATACTGACGGGTTCGTCGGCAACTTCAAGACTATACTTACCAATGGAAGCGAAATAACTCACGGGGCTATTATTCTGGCGACAGGCGGGGTGGAATATGAGCCGACCGAGTACCTTTATAAACAGAGCCAGCAGGTGATTACCCAGCGCGAACTGGAAAAGAAACTGTTTGACGGCAATCTCGCACCAGGACCGGAAGAAAGCTATGTGATGATCCAGTGCGTTGGGTCCCGCGAAGAGCCTTCCCAGTACTGCTCCAGAATCTGCTGCCAGGATGCGATCAAAAATGCCATTGCGATCAAGGAACGGAACCCCAAGGCAGCGGTAATTATTCTCTACCGGGACCTGAGGACCTATGGCCTTCGCGAAGACTTTTATAAAAAGGCGCGCGACCTGGGAGTGTTCTTTGTCCGCTATGATGTTGATCGGAAACCCGTTGTCGAGCAGGCTGGGGGCAAGGTGCTGGTAACAACCTGGGACTACATGCTGGACCGCGAACTTCAGTTCGATGCTGACTGGCTCGTGCTTTCGACCGGACTCAGACCCCACCCGTCGACGGACGCCGTCGGCGCAATGTATAAGGTTACGCGCAATCCAGATGGTTATTATCTCGAGGCCCATGTCAAGCTGAGGCCGGTAGACTTTCCCAGTGAGGGTCTTTTTGTTGCAGGCTTGGGCCACGCACCGAAAAATCTTGACGAGACGATTGCTCAGTCACTGGCTGCAGCCGGCAGGGCGGGGGTGATCCTCTCCCACGAAAAGCTTGCGGTTTCGGGTATTATCGCAAAGCATAAGCGGGAACTCTGTATGTCCTGCCTTAGCTGTCTCAGGGTCTGTCCGTTCGGCTCCCCCTATATAGCTGAGGACGGAAAGATTTCTCACAATGAGGTCAAATGCATGGGCTGCGGCATCTGCGCCGGCATCTGCCCTGCCAAGGCCTTCCAGGTGAACAACTTCCGGGATGATCAGATCCTTGCCATGATCGACGCAGCGGTTGAGTCAGAATCGGGCGTTATCAATTAATGATTGAAGTATACGTAAACTTTATGAGAGAGGAGACATTAGATGGCTGATGTTGCTGAAGAGACAGCGGAGACATTGCGTTCAACCCCGCATTCAATAATAGAGAAGCCCCATGAAACACCTGCAGCGTGGGAACCGAATGTGCTCGCCTTTGCCTGCCATTACTGTGCATTCGCGGCAGCTGACCTGGCCGGCGTCATGAGGCTTTCCTATTCGCCGAGTGTGAAGATCATCCGACTTCCGTGCACTGGTAAGCTTGACCATATTCATGTCCTGCGGGCATTTGAGCAGGGGGTGGACGGCATCTTCGTGGCCGGGTGACTGAAGGGACAATGTCATTACCTGGAAGGTAATACGTTTGCAGCACGCAGGATAGAATACGCCAAGACGTTGCTGGCGAAGGTCGGTATCGAACCGGCAAGGCTTGAGATGTTCAACCTCTCGGCGGCCATGGGGCCGCGCTGGGCCGAGATATGTAATGAATTCACGGAGAAGATCCGCGCGCTGGGCCCTTCACCGGTCTGGCTTGCAAAAAATAAGCAGTTATGTGGCACGGAAAAGGAGTGATATACAATGATCGTTGGTCAGCAGAAACCATTCGATGAGATTTGGGAGATGGTCAGGGGCTTCAAAAAAGTCCTTGTCTTCGGATGTAACACCTGCGTTGCGATAAGCCATGCAGGAGGCGGCAAGGAGGCGGAGATCCTCGCGTCGATGCTCCGCATGAAGGCAACGCAAGAGGGCCTTGATATGCAGGTGGACAACGCTGCAATCGAACGTCATTGCGAGCCTGAATTCTTTGAGCCCATGATGGAAAAAGTGAGGTCTTATGATCTGGTGCTCTCGACCGCCTGCGGGGTGGGAGTCAACTTCCTGGCAGACCGGATCGGTGATATACCTGTCTACCCCGGGGTTAATACTTCTTTTTACGGGGCAGTGCCGAAGGCAGGCTTCTTTGTTGAACTTTGTGGTGGCTGCGGAAACTGCATCCTTCATCTGACAGGCGGCATATGCCCGGTGGTGCGCTGCTCGAAGTCCCTCATGAACGGGCCCTGCGGTGGCACAGACAAGGGCAAGTGCGAGGTCAGCAAGGAAATCGACTGTGCCTGGTACCTTATTGTCGAGCGCATGAAAAAGCTGGGCACGATTGAGCAGCTTTACACTATCCAGCCTCCGCGCAACTGGTCCACGGGGACTCATGGCGGGCCGCGCCGTCTCGTGTACGAGCATATAATGGAACTAGAAGAAGAGAAAAAAGGTTAAGGCCGGAGGATAGAGATATGAAAAGCGGAAGCAATCTTGAAAAAGTTATTCTGAGCGGGAAGCCTGCGGTAACCGCCGAGTTGGGGCCGCCGATGAGCGCTGATCCGCATGAAGTCGTTGAAAAGGCGCATAAGCTAAGGGGTTGGTGCGATGCGGCAAATATAACGGATTGTCAGACGGCCGTTGTGCGTATTTCAAGCATTGCTGCTGCCGTTATCGCCCTACGCGAAGGGCTTGAACCAGTGATGCAGATGACCTGCCGCGACAGGAACCGGATCGCCATGCAGGCTGATCTTCTCGGCGCTGCGGCGCTTGGTCTCAAAAACTGTCTTTGTATCGCCGGCGATCACCAGAAATTCAGCTCTGCTGGAAGGCTCAAGGGGCACCCCGGTGCAAAAAACGTCTACGACGTAGACACCTGCCAACTCGTCGGTATTATGAAAAAAATGCGCGACGAGAGTCTGCAGGAAGGCGGCGACAAAATCGAGGTACCGCCGAAGTTCTTTATCGGCGCTTCCTGGACGCCGATGGGAGATCCGATGGATTTTAGGCCATACAACCTCAAAAAAAAGGTAGATGCAGGGGCAGATTTCATCCAGACACAGGGGATTTATGACGTTGTCACATTCAGATCCCAGATGGAAAAGGCGAGGAACCTCGGGCTTCATGAGCGGACGGCGATCCTCGGAGGCATCATCGTTCCCAGAAGTGCGATGATGCTCAAATACATGGACGCATCTGTTGCGGGCGTCACAGTCCCGAAGGCGCTCATCGATCGCATGACTAAGGCGAAAGAGGCGGCCGGAGACGACAAGAAGATGGCGAGGGAACTCCAGGAGGCCGAGGGGCTCAAGATTACGGTAGAGCTTATCCAGCAGATCCTAGATATACCTGGGGTCAAGGGTGTCCATATCCAGGCGATTGAGTGGGAGAGTGCGGTCGAGGGGATTGTAAAAGCGGCCGGACTTTATCCGAGGCCTACATTCCCCGCAGAATAGTTTTTCGCAAGAATTCAGCAAAAAAAAAGGGGCATTCGCCTCTTTTTTTTGTGTACGCCATGATTGCTGTGCTATTGCGCAGAGCCTGACAGCTGCCGAAACCGCGTCATAATGCCGAGTCACAATTTTCTGTTGTCACAATTTTCTTGAAACAGGTTGCAATATCCACTACTATTTTAGAGTAAGGGAAATTCTACTGATTAATAGATCCAGGAGGTGTCAGATGCCGGTACGAAAAGCAGATGCTGTATGGGAAGGCAACATTAATGACGGCAAGGGAACAATGAAATTCGGGAGTGGGGCCTATGAGGGAGCATTTTCATTTGCCTCACGTTTCGGCGATGGCAAGGGAACCAACCCAGAGGAACTCCTTGGCGCAGCTCACGCAGGTTGCTACTCGATGGCGCTATCGTTTTCCCTCGGCAGTGCGGGTTTTGCGCCTGAATATATTCATACGGCTGCGAAGGTCCATATTGACAAGGACGGTGATGGTTTCACGATAACAGCCATCGACCTTGAGACAGAGGCCAGAGTGCCGGGAATCGACGAGAAGGCGTTCCTTGCGCAGGCTGAAGCGGTTAAAAAGGGGTGCCCCGTATCCCGGGCGCTTGCGGGCGTTGAAATCAGGTTGAAGGCTACACTCCTTACGTGAGGCGGTGAGTTTTGGATGGCTGATGAGCTGCTCTATGACTGCATAATTATAGGCGCGGGTCCGGGCGGGCTCCAGGCAGCTATTTATCTAGGCAGGTACAACCGCACGGTCCTTCTTCTGGATCGTGGCGGAGGAAGGACGTCGCATGCGCGGCATATTGAAAACTTCCTGACACAAAAAGCGATTTCCGGCAAAGAGATTATCGACCTCGGCATGGAGCAGGCGAGGAGTTTCAATGTGGTGATCGAAAAAGGCCTCGTGACGAATGTCGAAAAACATGAGCATTTCGAGGTATATGTCGATAAGAAAAAATACGGTGCGCGCTTTGTGATTGTTTCCTCAGGAGCAACCGATAACCTGCCCCAGATCGAGAACATCCATAAATTTTTCGGTAACAGTTTCTTCACCTGCATTGATTGTGACGGGTACCGGACGATGGACAAAAAACTTGTGGTCATCGGGAACTCGCTTCACACGGTTCATCTGGCCCTTGCAATGAAAGAGATGTATACAGGCGATATCACTTTGATACTCTATACCCTGTCGGTCCCCGCGGTATATATCGAAGAGTTGAGTGAAAATGGGGTCCGCCTTGTAAACGGCAGGCCGAAGAGGCTGCTCGGCGAGGAACGGCTTGAAGCTGTTGAACTCGGGGACGGCAGTATTATAGAGTGCGAGGTGATCATGTCGAATTTCGGTTATAAACTGAACGCGTCATTTCTCTCTAATCTCTCCTTGAAGAAAGATACCGACAACTTCAAGTACTTGACAAACAGACATTTTGAGTCATCCTGTGACGGACTCTATATTGTCGGACCCCTCTCCGGCAATGATCAGGCGATCATCGCTGCAGGTGAAGGCGCTCTGGTGGCTATAGAACTGAAAAAGAGGTTGCTTGAGCAGTAATGACACACACTATAAGTGTATGAAAGGTTTTCTCTGCGCCGCAAGGTTGTTTCGTATTTTTCAGCGATAGTTTTTGCCTTGCACTGTGAAGTAAAAAATCCGGTCTATTTATTTAACATCTTGGGCAAGAAGTCCCCTTCCGTCAGGCTTGCCTGAAAGGTGGGGGATGAATTGCTTTTTGGACTTTGCTTTTTTGACTTTGTTGGATGAACTCAGTTATTGTGATATAATATGTCATGCAATACAGGCTGGATACAGGTTGTCATTCGGTATACTCCATTCAGTTCCATCTGGTCATGTGCGTGAAAGACAGGATGAAGATACTGACTGGCGACCTCGAT
>PLXX01000110.1 GCA_003153275.1 Nitrospiraceae bacterium
GTCGAGATCCCGTTGAAGCCTTCACTTTCCGACAACGGCAAGCAGACCGGTGTGGATGTTGGGCTTAAAAAACATGCAGCTACCTCAGACGGGAGTTACAGAGGGCACCCTAAGTTTTTTAGACAGTCGGAGGCCAAGCTGAAGAAACAGCAGCGCAGTCTTGCTAAAAAGGAAAAGGGCTATGACCGGATGGAACTGAATGGAGTATACCGAATGGCAACCTGTATCCAGCCTGTATTGCGTGATATATTATATCACAATAACTGAGTTCATCAAACAAAGTCCAAAAAGCAATTCATCCCCCACCTTTCAGGCAAGCCTGACGGAAGGCGACTTCGTGCCCAAGATGTTAAAATAAAATTAATTTACACTTTTACCAGCGGATCTGTAATTTACATTTAAATTGATAGTAAGACCTAAAACTACGGGGACTCGCATACTGGCAAGAGGAAGGGCATAGCATTATCTGGTTGATATCAATATAGCCTCTTGGTCCTTCATGTGAAGAAATATGGTTCTAAATATGCTGTCTCTAAAACCAGATCAAAAAACCTTCGGAAGAGCCTGTAAAATAAGCTTTCCTAGCAGATGAAATAGTTGTTTCTAAAAGGAATGTTTTTGAGGCAGCGGTACTAAGCTGATTATTACGGCAAGAGATTGCCATGCGAAGCAGGGAAACAGACCGCAGCAGTTAACGAGGCTAGAGCCCACATTTTAAAACAAGGGAGGTCGGGCACAATCTTTATCAGCTTTACTTTATACGGGGACATACCACACTTTTCAGTTTATTTATTTGCGCCTTTCCCTGGACTGACCGCAATAACTTCTTTGGTTAGTTTCTCGTCACAGATGCGGTAAATTACTCGCCAATATCCTACTGCTGGGCGGAATCCTAGGCTGGCACCCCTGGAAGTAACTGACTAACAAAGCGCGATAAGCTGGGTTCCCATGATCCTTCAGATTGTGTCTATTCCGTTTTTTTCCACGTCTTGTCGGGGTCATACTTTGTCATAGACTTTGCAAGGCCTTCTGACTTTTGACCCAGGTCCTTCTCATAAACAATACCCTGTTGGTTCACCACAAAGGTCATGATCCCGGACACACCATACACCGCGGGATACGCGAGCAGGCCGAAACCGGCTGTCATCTTGCCGTTGATTATATAATCTAATGTCCCACCCGGCGCTTTGCTTCCCTGACTTTTAAGTATCTTGAAATAATAACCGTGGTAAGGCTTATGCTTCTCACCTGGTTTTCTTACACTATAGCCCTCTTCTGCAGCACGCGCAACTAGCGGCCCCAAAGGACTACTGTCTCCTCCCGCCGCAACTTCCCAATACAGACCATCTTTCTTGCCCTCATGGCTTAGAAAATGTTGGGCATACTGTAAAATACCTGTACCATCCCGGTCCTTGCCGGCGTATTCACGTTGCGCATCCACATACGCAAGAGACACCTGTATAGTATTTAATTCGTTTCTGCCTATTCTCCGATTTAATATCTCCTGCTTCCCTTCCTCTGTGGAAAATACCCATTCCTGGCCAGATTTCACAATGGGGATAGGGAAAGAACATTTGTCTTTTCCTGTAACAACCAGCAGAGTATTGTCATCAAATTTTAAAAAATTAACCGCCTCTCCTGCTGCCTTAACAAAACTTTCACGGGCACCCATGTCGGCAACAGCATCGCCGGAGGATATGATGTCTTTGGCTTCGGGTCCGAAGATGGTCAGTAATTCCACTGTGTCATTGGTCCTGGCAGCTTCTACCAACGCACTGCATGCATCTTCTGGCGACTTGAACTTCCTCTGCTTTGTGTCCTGAGCGGACGCTAGACATGTGAAGGCAGTTACTGCAATTATGACGGTGATAAAAACCGTTAACTCATATAGGCAACGGAAAAGGACTCCTGGTTTTACTATATACCTAAACATCGTGCTTTCCTCCATTTATCAGCGATCTATTGACGCCTTCCACCACCATGGAATCCTCCGCTTCCACCACCACGGGCACCCCCTCCTGCGCCGATGGTACTACCGCCTCCATGGCCTCCACCAGAAATCTGGCCAGCACTTGAACGGCTTTTGAATCCGCGGTCACTCGCTGCATGCTCAGACTGGCTGTTAACGGAATGCTCAAAGGCACTTGAGCGCGTTCCGACAGAGTTTTGCACCCCACCATAGCCCCGGAATTCTTCGCCTGCCCCAGCCCCTCCGGTACGGCTCCGGCTTTTATCAAAAACTGCCTGTGCCCCGCTCCGTGCGGCTGAACTGTTCCATCCTATACGTCCTCCAGACGGCAGCGTCCCACCGCGAAATCTGTTTGCAGGGTCGATGCGTGCTATTCTGCCTGTCTTGGGATCATAGAAATGATTGCTGATAAATCCTTCGTGGTCACGCCCATGATGGTGCCAGTGCGCCCCAACGTTAAAGTCGGCTAATACAAAGAAACCAGGAAACCAGAAATCCCATCCCCAAAACGGATAAGGCACCCACGTATACAGATATGCATAATCAACAGGCGGCACATAGTAGGTGACCACAGGGGGACCCTCATTAGTGTAATAATTGTCTACGATTGTGGAGTCAAGATAATTGGGCGGAGATCCGTCACCGACAACCTTACCTGAAGTGTCCGGGTTTACAGACAAACCATACCCGCTTCCAACACTCTGAAATGCTTTCAGCGCAGCATCTTCTCCCATGCCTATTTTGCCAGAGCTTGCCGCTTGGCTTATCGCTGTCTGTAATTCTCCAACAATATCCGGGGTAACCGGGTAGTCGGCAATCCACCCATTATGCGGAGCTATGCCGACGGCGCTTAACAAGTCTTCAGCCTCAGCTTCATTTTCCGTTGTCCCCACCTTAAGATCGCCAGCCAATGTGACCGCCAAGGCACCTTCGCGGATCAGAGGCTGTGATATGGGAGAACTGGCTGTTGCCTGCTGATCAGCCTGCACACAAGAGAATACAGGCATCACAGCAAAAACCATTAATATTAATAAAATTAATAATTTTTTCATCTTTTGCTCCTCCTTGCTCCCGCATCTCTGAACATCCAGCCTTCTATAACATTATTACATAAAGATTCTGAACTGGCAACTTTGTAAAAACACTTTGTAAAAACACAGGCTGATTGAGACAACACCTTCATGAATTTAATACGGCCTTCGCAGGGCCAGTCCGGGAAGGTGCTATGTGGTAAGCCTCCTATATATCTCTGTGATCCTGGCCGGCAGTTTCTTCACGTCGTCTATCACGATATAATTAACTTCTCCGTACATATGCCTTAGATAAGCTCCTGCATCCCTGTCTATGGTTATGCAGAAGGGGTGGATTCCCTGCTCCCTTGCCTCGGTCAGTGCCATCCGTGTGTCTTCTATGGCATAGTCACCCTTGTATGAATCGTAATCCTCCGGTCTGCCGTCGCTGAGGGTTATGAATAGCCTTATCCTGGCATCGATTGACCCCAGGATCTTTGCGGAATGGCGAATTGCCGGCCCCATCCGCGTGTAATCTTTTGGTGAGATGCCGCTAATGCGGTCCTTTACTGTATCTCCATAGTATTCATCAAAACCCTTGATCCTATAATAATCGCACCTGCTCCTTTTCATGCCCGAAAAACCGAAAATGGCATAACTGTCCCCAAGGCTCTCAAGCGCTTCAATCATAACCACAAGGGACTCCTTTTCCGCCTCATTGATCCAACCCTTTGTGGAACCACTCATATCAAGGAGAAAAAGCACAGCTATGTTACGTTCCAGCCTATCGTATTTGGTAAAGAGGTTTTCACTTGGTGAAAGGCCTGCATGCATGTCTGAAAAAGCATCGATTACTGCGTCGATGTCGATATCGTCCCCGTCCTTCTGTCTCCTCAGGACCTTCGGCTCCCGTCTCAGAAGCTCGAATTTTTTTCTCAGGACGCTTATGTAACCGCTATAGCGCTTCCGGGTGATTTCGACAAAAGGCTCATGCCCGGGGTGGACATTTTTTTCATAGAGTGTACACCATTTGTTCTTGTATCCCCCCCGTCTGTAGTCCCATTCATCATATAATATGCCTCCGTCCGATTCTTCAGAGACTTCCTCCTCTTCCAGAAGGTCCGTCAGAGTGACCGAACTCACTGCGCCTCCCATGTCAGTCCCCTTTACGAGGATGCCCCCCAATATTCCGCCGCGCTCTTCAACAATCTCACGCATCTCGCTGTCCAGTTCTATGATCCTGCCCTTTATGAGGAGATATTCTCTGGCGGGGTCCAGCCGGTTTTCATGTTGTCCCGTCTTAGGATCAGGCATCTTGCCGGGGCTGAATTCAGGCATGTCAAGAAGTCGTGTGATCATGCCATCAAGACGCTGCCTGCGGGCCATCCTCCCTGACTTCAGAACTGAGGAAACCTCTTCAGGGTTTATGGTCCCAAGAAGCAGACTAAAACTCCCTGGCTGATAATCTCCTTCGAGCCCTGATGCGATATCATAGAGTCTGAGGAGGAGCCTCATGCTCTCACTGACTCCGGCCCCTGTTTTTAGGTGCAATATTGCTTCGGCAACATCTTCGGCCACTGACACTTCGACGCCCGGGCCTTCGTTTAGAAAAAAACAATAAAGTCCCTCCATAAATCCGGCCTTTTGCGAAAGCCCTGACTGCCGCGGTCGTTCCATGAGAAGCTCATGTTTGACAGCATGGACCTCCCTCATCAGACCTGGAAGTTGCTGCTCCAGAAACGGCTCTAGCCTCACTGCCTCAAGGATGTTATAAATGTCTATGGCCAGAGCCTGTTCAGGGAAAACCCTGAATATAGCAGCAATATCAGGATGTCCGGTTATACCATCTTTCAGAATTTCCATAATCATGGCTTCATCAGGGGTGAGCGTCCCGCAGGTTAGCTGTGCCCAGGCATGGGCGCTCCTGAATTTATAGATGAGAGAGTTCCTTCGGCGGTCCTCATATCTGTCGATAATGGCCGGGAGATAGACCGTCGAGGTGTCAGTGTATGAATTCTGTCCTGCCACGATCTTCAGTTCAAGGCCTGAAATACCTTTAAGATAGGTCCCGAGTACAGGCAGGACATCCCGGAGGGCAAGGCCTGCCGGCGTTCTGAAGGGCTCGAGGTCTTTTTCCCCGACCTTCGATATAAAATCTATCAGTGCCCCCACCCCACGGTGGTCCAAAATATTGTAGGCATTGCCCATCCACCGCTCAAAGTCTTTCGGGACAAGAAAAAAAGACACTGTTTTTATCCGCTTCACGGTATTTGTTATAAGAGATGAACTGGCGCGGGAGAGGGTGTGACAAAGGGCGAATGCCTGCTGCCTTATGACGGGGTCAAGGGCATCGAGGTCCCCGAGGACGGCCGCGATCTCATCTTCGCCAAAGGAGTCGAGGCGGAGGTCCCTGATGAAATCCTCCCTGAACATACCGGAATATTTCTCAGCATGTCCAGGCATCAGAAGAGGGAGCTTATGAGCTCGGTGAGCGCCTCCAGCATCTCGTGATCATCGGTGAGGGGGGCTGCTACAGCAACACTGCATGCCGTCACAGGGTCTATACCCGAAGATATCAGCTTTGCCGCATGGATAAGAAGCCTTGTGCTAGCACCCTCAATAAGGCCCCGGTCCTTCAGGTGACGGGTCTTGTCCGCAAAACTCACAAGGCTGAGTGCTGTACCCTCATCAATGCTAGATTCATGTGCTATGATCGCTGCTTCGTGCTTCTTCCCGGGATACGTGAATTCA
Source organism: Nitrospiraceae bacterium (assembly GCA_003153275.1). Lineage (GTDB taxonomy): Bacteria > Nitrospirota > Thermodesulfovibrionia > Thermodesulfovibrionales > UBA6898 > PALSA-1316. Next base: position 5,731 of record PLXX01000110.1, read on the forward strand.
ATGGCAAGGAACCTCTGGCGGGTTGACTGCTTCAGGTCCTTAAGCACGCTCTGGTATCCCGGATTATAGGATATGCCCAGCAGAAATTCCCGGGGTGCCTTTAGTATCTCTCCTCTTTTCTCGATCGGCAATACCCTGCGGTCGTCGGCAAGCGGATGGATAACAACCGTTGTATCTTTTCTTGCCTCGACAATCTCATCGAGATAGCAGAACCCGCCCACTCTTACAGCCCTTGTGAGAGGTCCGTCTGTCCAGACCGTCTCCCCCCCCTGCACAAGGTATCTGCCTACAAGGTCTGAGGCAGTAAGGTCATCGTGACATGAGACTGTTATTAGGGGCCTTTTCAGTTTCCAGGCCATGAATTCCATGAACCGGGTCTTTCCGCAGCCTGTGGGGCCTTTTAAAAGTACAGGAATCAGGTTTCTGTATGCTGACTCGAAGATCTCGGTTTCTCTGCCGGAAGGCAGATAATAAGGTTCTTCCTCGACAAAAAATTCTTCAGTTTTAATCACCTTGGCCATGTCTTATTCTACCTCGGAGCATGCATGTTGGCAAATTCATCTTCCGGTAAGGCTGATTGAGATCCTGGCACATGAGACAAATCAAACCCTGCATACCGAAACCGCATGTACAAAAGATCTGTGCTACACAAATCGACGCGATCTACATAAACCCTGTTATTTACAACATTTCAATCTGTGCCTGTTGGTAACGCAGTACTTATGCTTTCAGGGGTACCGGTTCAGGGTGTCCAGCACTGGATAGGAAACACGGCCTGCCCGTTTGATACAAACCCCTTCAACCTGTCTGTGCCTGACCTTTCTCCGCGAACATACAGAGTCTACGTGATGGTGACTCCCGTAGGAAGTCTGAACTCAAATTACCTTGGCACGGCGTCATTTGTGCTCCCATAGCAAAACGACAATTAACGGTTTCTCGCAGCGCATTCAGCGTGATACTACCAGATCGACCCTTTCGATATTCCCCTCAACAATCCGGAATGCCCTGACCACGGGCTTCTCCGTGTCCATAAGACTGACGATAATATAGACCGCATCGTCGTAAAACGCGAGGCCCACGTCCGTAGTCGACGGATGCGGGGGCGACTGGGGATGGGAATGAAATATTCCGATCAGTTTTAACCCCTTCTCCCGCATCTCCTTCATGGCGCTGAACTGTTCCTTCGGGTCCATGAAATAGCTGACAGGTGAGGGTTTTGTGTTGGTCATTTCATACAGATCAGAGGTCGCGTCCCCCAAGCCGGCGAGCATCCCGCAGGCCTCGTTCGGATAAGCCACCAGGCAATGTAAAAGCATTCTTTCGTAAAGTCTCACGGGAATATTCAGGGCCATATTTAAAACGCTATTTCAGGATGCGCAGTTGAGTCCATTTAAGGCAATGAACAATATCCTTCGTTATAGTCGATCAGTTCCGTTATAGTCGGGTTCTCCCCGCAGATCGCGCACAATGGGTTCTTGGGGATCTTCACCTTTCGAAAGCTGGTCTTAAGCGCATTATAAATGAGAAGTTCTCCATTGAGCACCTCGCCCTTGCCAAGGATCAGCTTCAGCACCTCGGTCGCCTGAAGACCACCAATCACTCCCGGCAGAACACCGAGAACACCGGCCTCCTGACATGACGGGACAAGTCCGGGCGGCGGAGGGTCTTCAAACAGGCAACGATAGCAGGGCCCCTCACCAGGGATAATCGTCGTCACCTGCCCTTCGAATTTGAGTATCGCGCCACTCACCAGCGGTTTTTTTGCCATAACACAGGCATCATTCACCAGATATCTCGTCGGGAAATTGTCAGACCCGTCAACAACAATATCGTAATCCTTTATCACGTCAAGAATGTCGTCCTTTGAAAGCCTCTTTTGGATCTTGATGATGTTAACGTCAGGGTTGAGCGCCTGAAACGTCCGCGCCGCTGACTCGACCTTCGGCATGCCGATCGTGTGAACATTATGGGCAATCTGCCGTTGCAGATTACTCATTTCAACCGTATCATTATCAATAAGCCCAATCGTGCCCACACCAGCGGCAGTCAAATAATAGCCCACCGGGCAGCCGAGGCCGCCGGCGCCAATGATGAGGACCTTTGCATTGAGGATCTTCTCCTGCCCCTTGCCGCCTACTTCAGGAAGGATTATGTGCCTGCTGTAACGAAGAAGCTGGTCGTCGGTGAATTCCATCAGTCTTTCTCCTTTCGTATAAGAAGTATCCAGTCAGACTCGTTGATCTTTTCCACCTTCAGGACCTTCTGCCCATGGTCTTCCATAGACTTCGGAATGCTCCGTGAAGCCTCTTCATAGTCGAGCAGGATCTCCAGCACCTGGCCGACGTCCATCGACTCGATAGCGAGCTTTGCCTTTACAAACGTGTAGGGGCAGACGAGCCCCTTAATGTTAATGCGCTTGTCCGGTGCGACCCCTTCCATGCGTTCCTCCCGTATTCTGTCGGTTTGTCTCGAGGCTTATCGTCCACAAGACTTGACATATTTGTTTTTCTTATTAAATTATAACTTTTGTTAAACTCATTTTTAAACATCCGCCGTTATCGATGGGATATCCGGAAACGTTCCCTGATTTTCCTGATCACGAAATTCTTGTTATAGCCTGCAATTTTCGCTTGATAAATTAATCAGCAATAAGCGATTATAAACGCATGTTATTAAGTTCATATTTGGAGGTCATAGACCTTCCCGACGACCGGGTCTGCTTCTGATTTCATGCCTGAATCCCACGCTCGAGGTAACAGTGTTCACTACTAAAACATCACTTCCCCCTTTGGTTATAAAAGGTAAAATCATTAAGGTCCCTGTTATACAGGGCGGCATGGGCGTTGGCGTTTCGCTCCACCCGCTTGCCAGGGCAGTCGCCCGCGAAGGCGGTGTCGGCATTGTTTCAAGCGCCTGTCTCGATCGTCTTGTTGAGAAACGGACCGGCAAGAAATATAACAGCTACGAAGCTGCGTATGAAGAAGTCTCCCAGTCAAAGATAGAGGGCGGAATATCCGGCATAAACATCATGTTCGCACTCCAGAGAGACTATGAAGCATCAGTCCGCGGCGCTATCGATGCCGGGGCCGACATGATCATCTCGGGTGCAGGCCTTCCGATGGGACTCCCCGGCATACAGCCTCCGAAGGATACCGCACTCATTCCCATCGTATCTTCAGCCAGAGCACTTGACCTTATTTGCAAGAAATGGGAGCGGTTCGGCTACCGGCCTGACGCGGTCGTTCTGGAAGGTCCGCTGGCAGGAGGTCATCTTGGTTTCAAGATCAATCAGGTTGATCTCGAGGAGAATAAGCTCGAAAACCTGTTTGGCCCGGTAAAAGATATGGCAATAAAGTACGGGGATATACCAATCATTGTCGCAGGCGGCATTTATACCTATGAAGATATCGTGAAATACATTGCCATGGGGGCGCAGGGAGTCCAGATGGGCACCCGTTTCCTTGCAACTGAAGAAAGCAGCGCAACCACTGCTTATAAACAGGCGGTTCTGATGGCTAAAGATGAGGATATCGTCGTGGGTCACAGGCCGGGATCGCCCTGCGGCCTGCCCTTCAGGGTCATCAGGCAGTCGCCTATGTATGTCTCCGCCCAAAAGAGACTCAGGAAACCTAAATGCGATAAAGGTTATGTGCTTTTAAAGGACGCTGAAGGCAAATTTACCCGCTGTCCGGCCAAGGTGAGCAACGAAGAGTTCTTCTGCATATGTAATGGTCTTTTGAGTTCTGCCGGCTATAATTCTGACGTAGAAGAACCGCTCTACACCGTCGGCACTAACGCCTCACGTATTAACAGCATCGTCTCTGTCAAGACACTGATGGACGAACTCACTGGCAAGACTCCCGCTTCGTCATAGTCTTTACCCCATCTAACGCTGCGCCTGGCCGTCTGTCCTGTTGTCATTCCGCGATATATACTTCCCCCCGGCTTTTATATTATTATATACACTTATGGAATCAAGCATTTTTCAGGGCAAAGTCGCTTTAATAACAGGCAGTTCCAGAGGTATCGGCAACGCCATTGCACTGGCGTTTGCACGGGCCGGAGCGGATATTGTCGTAAACTACCGAAGGGCAGGTGGCTCATCAGAAGAGCAGGCGAATAAGGTCTGCGAAGAGATCCGGACAATGGGCTGCACGGCTTATCTTGTCCAGGCAGATATCTCTCAAAAAGAATCGGTACGTGCGCTGATGAATGAGGTCTCTGAAAAATCAGGACGTGTCGATTTTCTGATCCTCAATGCAGCCCGTACTCCCTTTAAACCGCTCGAAAAACTTCTCGAACGAGAAATAAGACAGCTGGTCGATACGAACTATATCGGCAATATATTCTGCATTCAGGCGGCGATCCCCCTTCTCGAAAAAAGCAGCGGAAAGATCGTCTTTATCTCGAGTCTCGGCAGCCGTTTCTACAATGAATCCTATCCGCTGGGCAGCATGAAGGCCGCAATGGAATCGGTCGTCAGGGACTGCGCAGAGGGGCTCAAACCAAAGAAAATATCGGTCAACGCGGTCTGCGGAGGCATAGTCAAAACTGATTCGTTCAAGGTTCTGCGGCAGCTGTGGGAAGAGATCGCGCACATACCCGAAAGCCTTTTTGTCGAGCCGGACGAGATTGCAGATGTCGTCATGTTCCTCTGCAGCGATGCAAGCAGGGCGATCTGCGGACAGACGATCGTCGTCGACCACGGATTTAGCAACAGACTCTATCAACCCATACAAAAACAATAAAATTATAGAAATTAAGGAGTCTATTTATGACACAGAATATTGTTACAGAAGAAAAAGTTATCGAAGCTGTCAAAAAAGCTGTTGCCGAAACACTCAGCGGCAATGCCGAGACCATTCAGCCTGACAACTCGCTGATAAAGGACCTCGGCGCGGAATCTCTCGATTTCCTTGACATCAACTACCGGCTGGAGCAGTCTTTCGGTATCAAGATGGCGCGCCACTTTATCCTGGAGCATATTGAGGAGATGTTCGGCGAAGGAACGGCCATTGATGAAAACGGCTTGCTGACCGAAAAAGCAGTGCAGTTTCTCAAGGCACGCTACGGAGAGGCCTTCCCCGGCTTCAGAGCGAATATGGACATAGATGAAGTGCCGTCTCTCTTTACGATCAGGACCATGGCCGGCGGCGTCATGGATATCCTGAATACGCTCCCGGAGAAATGTACCAAGTGCGGTAATATCGCATGGAAAACAGATGACGGGGTCAGGGTGATCTGTGGTTCCTGCGGAGAGTCGGCTGCGTACATGAACGGCGATGATCTCATAAAGGAATGGCTCACCAAAATCCAGGCAGACAACAAGATCTGCTAGGGCTGCGGAACGCAGGATACTTCAATGGCAGCAACCATGTCTGAACGCCGCGTTGTAATCACGGGCTGCGGGATGATAACCCCGCTCGGCAGAAATACAGACGAGACGTTTGAAAAGGCATCACACGGCCTTTCCGGAATCGACTATATCAAAGGGTTCGACACCCGGGGACTCCCCTGCCAGGTCGGTGGGGAAATAAACAACCAGTGGATCGAAGAGCTTCAGCCGCCCGGAGCAAAAAGACTTCAGGCATACTCCGCCCGCGGTCTCAGGCTGATGATGGCAGCAACGCATGAGGCTGCCGGACTGGCCCGGCTTCATGAGGTGACGGACCGCAGCAGAATCGGCGTTGCACTCGGTTCGCATGGCGACAACCCCGCAGTCGATGACATCAACCTCCTCCACCGCTTTTATGACGGCAAGGGGAACTGGGACCTCCAGGGTCTTATGGATGCCGGAGGATACTCTGCCCTGAACTTCTTCAGGAGAAAACCGGATGCGGCAACATCCCTGCTCTCGATGCTCTTTAACTGCAAAGGCACGAACCTCTCCTTTGTCTCGGCCTGCTCGGCAGGGGCACAGGCGATCGGCGAGGCATACAGGCTTGTAAAAGAAGGGACCTCAGACGTCATGGTCGCCGGAGGCTGCGAGGCAACACTTAATTTCACCGGGTTCATCGGGTTTGTATTGATTAAGGCACTCGTCGAAAAATACGCATCACCTCAAAAAGCATCGCGGCCCTTTGACCGCAAGCGAAACGGATTCGTTATGTCCGAAGGTGCAGGGTCGGTCATCCTGGAAGATCTTGAACATGCCCTGGCTCGGGGCGTGCCGATCCTCGGCGAAATCCTGGGCTACGGCGATTCTGCCGATGCGTACCGGATCACCGACACTCACCCGAAGGGAGAGGGAGCAATTCTGGCCATACAGGGCGCCCTGGATGATGCGGGACTCGGCGTCGGGGACATTGATTATATAAATGCTCATGGCACATCGACAATACAAAACGACCTTACCGAGACGCGGGCCATAACCGCAGTCTTCGGCGACAGGGCGAAAAAGGTTCCTGTCAGCTCGAACAAATCAATGCTCGGACATACGATCGCTGCAGCAGGGGCAATCGAATGTATTCTGACCCTCACCGGCATGCATCGTTCGATAATTCTTCCTACGATCAACCACGAATTTCCCGATCCCAAATGCGATCTCGACTATGTACCCAATGAGGCACGGATGCAGTCCTACCGGAGGGCCCTCTCGAATTCCTTCGGCTTTGGCGGACAGAATGCCTGTCTCTGCATCGCCAAATACGAAGGATAATGACCAGGAATAATGACGAAGGGAAACCGCACGTGACAGACCCGGTAGTCATTACCGGTGCGGGCATCATCACCGCTTTGGGGGACACGGTGTCGGACATCTGGAGCGCGTTGCATAGGGGTATCTCGGGTATCAACAGCTTTGAACACGCAGGGCAGCCCCCCTGCACTGCTGCGGTAGTGCAGGATTTTGATCCTGCCGGACTAGGCATCCACCCGCGAGACGCACGTATCATGGGCAAACATACCCATATGCTGATCAAGGCCTCGAGAGATGCGCACCATTTTGCCCGAATGCAAAACGCATCCCTGTCACCCGAAGATATCGGATTTTATGCAGGGATGGGAATGGTCGATTATGAAATAGAAGACCTTCTCCCTGCGGTACTGAAGTCCATCGGTGAAGACGGATCGATCGACTATGACCGATTTTATGCCTCTGCCTATCAGGAGATCCATCCGCTCTGGCCTCTGTTCATGTTGAATAACATTTCATTCTGCCAGGCTGCAATCGGCCTTGAGATCCGGGGCGAAAACACCGTCTTCTCACCTCATGCGGATTCTGGCGCACTGGCGGTCGTGGAGGGTATGCGGACGCTCCTCGATCATAAAGCACGCATCGTCATCGCGGGAGGGGTTAGCGAAACAGTGTCGCCCCTGAGTCTTGCACGCGGGACTTTTTTTGATATCCTGGCCCCGGAAACAGATAGTATTGCTCTTTGCAGTCCATTCGGCAACAACAGACAGGGAACTGTCCTCGGCGAAGGGTGCGGTATGATCAGCATGGAACTGCGGTCACACGCAGACGAACGGGGAGCGGCCTATAGCACCATGATCTCAGGGTACGGCATATCGTGCAGCAAAGATGCAGAGGTGAACTGCCCGTCTATTTATGGCATTAAGACCGCCATGCAGCAGGCCCTCGAAGCAGCAGAGGTCCGTCCCCGGGATATCGATGTTATCATTGCTCACGGTGACGGTACGCAACAGGGAGACCGGAACGAGGCAGAGGCAATCAACGAGGTCTTTTTAGAAAGCCCTGTACAACCTGTTGTCTATGCTTCCAAGGCAGCACTCGGCCATCTCCTCGCCGGCGCTGCACCTGTCGACATCATCCTTGGCTCGCGGATGATTGAGCAGAAAAGTATTCCACCGGTGGCAGGTTCCTATTTCCCGGACAGTACATTGAGGGTCAACCTTATAAAGGATCTGCCCTTGTTCGCGAAGACGAGGAGAGTCATGATCAACGCCTTCAGCTATGAAGGCCAGTGCAGCTCATTAATTATCGAGGCAGTGCGGGTATGAGGTTTCTGTTTTATGACAGCATTGCAGACATAGAGAAGGGAAAACGCATAACCGGTCGTAAATCCTTTACACTCTCCGAGGAGTTCATGAGAAGGCACTTCACAAAAAAAGCGCTTGTGCCGGGAGTTATCATGATCGAGGCGATGGCACAGGTGCTCGGCTGGCTGGTCATCTACTCGCACGACTTCAGGATCTCTGCGGTTATGTCCCTGATCGAAGGGGTCACGTTCCCCTCGGCACTGCAGCCGGGTGTAACGGTCGAGATACACGGAGAAATAATCTCTACATCAAAAAGAGACTCTCTCGGCAGGGCCTGGATAACGCATCAGGACAAGACAATAGCTTCTCTGGACCGCATTATCTTTAGCCATTTTCACAAAGTAAATCAGGAAGAACTGATCAATCGTTTCTGCTATTACAGCGGTATGGACAAAGCCCTGATTTCAGGTCAGTTGCAGTCTGACGACTCAGCCGCGGAAAAGTGAAAACGAAATGATGAGACAGGTCCAGAAAAGAAGAGTTGTTGTCACCGGGATGGGAATAGCCACCTCCCTCGGCCTTGAACTGGAGAAGAACTGGGAAGCAGTACTTGCCGGAAAATCCGGTGTCCGCAGATTAACGTATCCAGATACGAGCCGCTCTCCGGTCCAGGCGGTCGGAGAGATATCTGATGATGACTGGATGAACATACAGAATGCCTTCAGGGACGAGACAGGACATGAAGGCGAGCGACGGACGCTCTTTGCCTTGTGGGCGGCGAAGTCGGCCCTGGACGATGCAGGCCTTTCAGAAACAGAAACAGCACGAGACCGTTTCGGTGTCAGCGTTGCGGCAGGTCTTGGCGTCAACAGGATCGAGGATATCCATCGATGGCTGGACAGCAGCCGTCGTTTCGACTACGCGCGTTTCATTAGAGAATACCAGCAGGTCGCCAAAGATTCTCTCATAAAAAATAACTCGAACAGACCGGCTGCACTGATTGCGCAAAAGTTCGGACTGCATGGCTTCAACAGTACGGTCACAACTGCCTGCGCCTCAGCAACCCAGTCTATCGGCATTGGATTCAGGGCAGTCCAGCGCGGCGATGCCGAGCTTATTGTTGCCGGCGGTGCAGATTCGATGATCAATCCTGTCGGGCTGATATTTTTCGTGCTCCTTGGTGCGGCTTCTGTTTCGTCCGGGGATCCGTCGTCGCTCTGCAGACCGTTCGACAGAAAAAGGTCCGGACTCGTGATGGGGGAAGGCTCGGGGTTCGCCGTTCTGGAGGAGGAGTCTCATGCACGCAGAAGGGGTGCCAGGATATATGCGGAAGTGAGCGGTTACGGTTCATCAATGGACGCGTATCAGGTTACCGCCCCCCATCCAAAGGGTGCCGGGGCTGAGATATCGATGAAACGGGCATTGCTCGACTCCGGCCTGACCGGCGATGCTATCGACTATATAAACGCACATGGCACGAGCACAAAACTAAATGATGCAGCTGAGACGCTCGCAATCAAGAATGTCTTCGGGGAAGATGCCCGAAAACTTGTGATCAGCTCATCCAAATCGATGATCGGACACCTTCTGGCTGCATCAGGAGGACCTGAGTTTATCTATACGGTCCTGAGTGTCAGAAACAATGTGGTCCATCCAACGATCAACCTCCACAATCCTGATCCGAAATGCGACCTTGATTATGTGCCGAATGAAAAGAGATTCAGGACAATCCGAGCAGCTCTTTCGAACTCATTCGGCTTCGGCGGCCAGAACGCCTCTATCATCGTAAAGAAATATGAATAACATTTTCTATCAATCTGCCATGCGGCTGAGGGGTGTGATATGAGCATATCTATTGATCTGACGGGAAAAGTCGCACTGGTAACCGGCGGGGCGAAAGGCATCGGCAGGGACTGCTGCCTGGCGCTTTCAAGGGCAGGTGCAGCAGTCATCATCAACTACGGTAGATCGAAGGAAGACGCCGGCACACTGCTGCAGGAAATTACGGATGCCGGAGGAAAGGCTGACCTCTTTCAGGCTGACATTGCGTCCCCCGAGCAGGTCCAGGCACTCTTCGACCATATAAAAAAGACCCATGGCAGGCTCGACATCTTGGTCAACAATGCGGGCATCATCAGGGACAAGCTTCTGCTGATGATGGACCTCGCTGACTGGGACGAGGTGCACGACATCAATCTGCGGGCGGCCTTTCTCTGCACGAGGCTGGCAGCGGAAATGATGATGCAGAACCATGCGGGTAAAATCATCAATATTTCATCGGTCGGCGCGCTGCGCTGCTCTCGCGGCCAGACGAATTATGCCTCATCAAAGGGGGGACTTATCTCCTTCACAAAGGCCTGCGCCGTTGAACTCTCCGGCAAGGGCATCCAGGTGAATGCGGTCCTCCCCGGCATGATTGTTACGAAGATGAGCAGCCGCATCAGAAAAAATGCAGGTGACGAAATTCTCAGGGCGATCCCTGCCGGCCGGTTTGGGGAGCCTTCCGAGGTTGCAAACCTGGTGCTCTTTCTCGCTTCTGATCTTGCATCCTATATCACCGGGCAGGCCATTCCGGTCGACGGCGGAATGAGCGTCTCATGATAAAGATTTACCAAGGCATTGATATCGTCGACATAACGAAGCTTAGGAAGATGCTGCAGAAAAACTCGGCCCTTATCGACGAGATCTTCACCGAAAAAGAACTCGAGTACTGTCTCTCGCATAAAAACCATGTCATACACCTTGCCGGCCGTTTTGCAGCCAAGGAGGCCTGCCTGAAGGCCCTTGGAACCGGATTGACTTCAGGCACGTCGCTGAAGGACATCGAGGTCATCAACCATCCGTCAGGACGGCCGGAGCTTTCCCTGAAGGGCTGGGCAGCCCGGATTAGCAGGAGTAGAAAGGTCGTTCAGAAATCCGTATCCATATCCCACGCCGGTGACTATGCCGTCGCCTCAGTCATCATGCTGGGGAACGTGGTATAATTCAAGGCTGAATGAATGAAGTTTCGGAACCACAAAAAACACAGGTAAAGAGGAGCTGCGTTATACATGCGTTATCTGCTGGTTGATCATGTGACGGAATGGAAGTCCGGGGAAATGATAAAGGGCGTCAAAAATGTCGCGATGAGCGAGGACTTTCTTGAGTTTCATTTTCCCAAAAACCCGATTATGCCCGGGGTCATGCTGCTCGAAGCTCTGACGCAGCTGACAGGATGGCTTGAGGCTGCATCGTCTGATTTCAATAACTGGTTCCTGATCAGCAGCGTGCGTAAATGCAATTTCTACGGGTTTGCCTTTCCAGGCGATCAGGTCACCCTTGAAGTAAGCTATCTGTCCTCTTCCTCAGACCGGAAAAAGATATATAAAGGCCTCGGAACGATCAACGGCAAAAAGAAGATCACGGTCGAATTCGAAGGCGATATCGTGCCGTTTGCAGAGAT
>PLXX01000090.1 GCA_003153275.1 Nitrospiraceae bacterium
GACCGCACAAAGGCAACGACGAATGGAAAATATATCCACGCAGCCGCGGAAAAAACAGGCCGTTTGATAGGGAAGGCCGCTCTCGGTATGGCCATAGAAAAGGCGTTTGAAGGCTCCGCGCTTTCCCTGCTAGCCATTCTTATATAGCCTTCGATATAGCCTTCGAAATGGGCTCTAAAGCCGGCTTTCAGCCCGCTCAGGAGCTCCTAAACGGCAAAAAATGTATGCCGTTGGAGTCATTTTATACACGATACATTGTTAGTTCTGCCGAACGTCTTATCAGAAGCGCCACCCTGCTTGAATATCCTCAGGAGTATCTCGACCTGATTCTCGAAAGAAATGCAGATCACCGCCACGGCAACTTGGACGAAATATATAAGTGTCGGCAGACTGCAGCCTGCGTACGATTTTTGGCTGAAAAAGAACGCCGGAATACTTAAGGCATTAAAGGACATCCCGATTATTGATCTTGGTTGCGGCTATGGCAATGAAACGCTGTACCTCCATGAAAAAGGATATACCGTTATTTCCTGTGACCTATCGGGAGAGGCCCTTAAAAGACTGCGGCATATCATGGATAGGCCGATGACACAGCAATTCGACATGCTCTCCCGCTTGCCTTGCGATGATGGTGCAGCCAAGATTATCATCGCAGATTTCTCCCTCCATTACTTTTAACGCGCTATTGGAGCCGGTTTGAGCTCTACCGTTCTGGTGAGCAGCCGGAAGGGGAACACTCATGTGTCTCCCAAGATTTTTAATTACCTGCCTACGATTACGCCCTGCTAATGTATTGCGATTTGAGATCATGCATCCGGGCACAAGATATCAGAAATGCATGCTAATTTTAGAAAGAATAAGCAACAGCAGCGTATTATGGAGAGAGATTATCTTTCAAAGCATTATCCTGTTATAATTTCGTATGGTCTAGAGAACATTCTCCTTAAGGAGGGCTGAGCCATGTGGAATGTGATAGGGGGATTTGTCGTAAGCAGTGTTGTTGATGTGTTTGTCAAAGAGATCGTTAAAGAAATCGGGAAGCCAAAAAACGTTGTCAAGCCGCCTCCCGCAAAAGCCTCACCTCTCCCCCTCAGGCACTCCAGCGGACAGGTTATGTTATTGGACTGGGTTGCCCAACCCGAGGATCAAAAACCCCGGAAGGCGAAACGCACCACCCGGAAAAAGATGGTACCGAAGAAGGCGGGTTAGCGTTTCTTGAAACCTTTTACCGATGCCTTGATAAAATCCATCAGGGCGACAACCCCGACAATTTCTCCCCCATCCGTAACAAAAACGCGTGCTATGTTGTAATTTTGCATGAGACTCATCAGGTGCTGTACGTCCATTTCTCCCTTGACGCAAAAGAGGGGTTTTGTGGCGACATCGGCTGCCGCGACCTTCTTCGGGTCGAGCCCCCGGGCAAGCACCTTGTTTACCACATCGCGCACTGAGACTACGCCGAGCATGTCGTGAGTGTCTCTTGGTTTGACCACTATAGACCGTATCATTTTTTCCGCCATAAGGCGCATGATTTCAGAAACCTTCGCACCGGATTCCACCGATTGTATGGACGTTGTCATTATATCTCTGGCTTGCATACGTTACCTCTCGGAGCTACCACCTTGTTTTCTCCCGGAGCATGAAACTCTGTATTGCTTATTTCTCTACAAGCGGAATTCCAGTTGTTTTTTTTGCCCGAACTTTTTTTACGGCTGTTTTTTTTGTTTGAGCTTTTTTGCCGCAGTCTTTTTTATCGAAGTTTTATTCACGGATGATGTCTTTGCGGGCGCCTGCTTGCCCTCGATCTTCAATATCTGGGACTCAAGCCGCCTGATGTGGCCCGTAATATCTTTCACTTTGTTGTCGAGCATGGGATTTCTCATTTTTGAACTTAAATCGTAAACCTGCCCTCCCAGCTCAGTTATTTCTTTTTGTACTTTTGCTTTCAGCTCATAAACTGCGTAACGATTCTTTCCTTCTTCGGTAAGCTCTTCTGCCTTCTTCAAAACTACTGCAGCACCCTCTTTTACTAATGTTATGCCTTCGTCGACCCCTTTCTGCAGATCGCCTTTTACTTTTGACCAGAAGTTCATTGATTACTCCTTATAAAGCATAGATTATAGACAATAGAATAAAAGTGACAACCTCTCAACAGCAAAATTCTATAGACCATTACCTTAAATTTACTAGCTTTCGCTGAATATGTCAAATGTGAACATCTGTGAACATCCAAGGCGGCGAGATAGGTCCATCAATTTTATATTTGCAGGCGCCCTGACGCCGGCTAGTATACCATAGCTGTAAACAATCCACTTCTACGAACTCAAAGTGACAAAAAAGAATATGGCTCTGATCCGTCGTTTCCAGTGTGTGCGTTTCCATCATGATACAGGAATGCTTCACCCAGATGTTTTGTTATGTCCCTGAGGCTTGCAATAAGGTCTCTTTCCCGTCCCAAAGGGTGGTCTTTTTTCAATGCGTCGGGAATACTGACTACCTGGCGCATGAGTGCTCCCCTGTAAGTTTTTAAACAAAATGTAGGAAGATAAGAAACACCATCCAGAATGAGCCGGTCTTCCCGGCTGATGTAATTGATATTGAAAATGCAGGACTGGAGACATTCCCTTGTATACATAGCTGATACGAAGTTACCGAGCGAATAGGCAATCACTACCTTTCTTGCTTCGGGTCTTGTGCTGTCCTGAATATTATCAAAGCCGAACGGTCTTTCGGCATTAACATCAACTATCTCGAACGGATGAAGTACATGCGGGTGATGCCCCATGATCACATCAACACCCTTAGAGATCAGTTCGCGGGCTATCTGCATCATATGAAAAGTAGGATACATTTCGAATTCGTGACCCCAATGTAGTGACCAGAGGATAAGGTCGGCTCTGTCCTTTTTTGCACTGTCGATATGCTTTTCCATGATCGAATAGTCAGTTGGTTTTAATGGATCAGATAGGTCCATGACATTAAGCCGAACCGGGCTGTTTATCTCCTGCGGGCTTATATGGTTCAGCCCCCACGCATAAGCAAGGAAGGCTATACGCCATCTGCCCTTATGTATCATGACGTATTCCCGGTCATGGTCTGGCGCATATGCTCCGGCGTGGAGCAGTCCTCTTTTATCAAGCTCCTGCATGGTTTCGCACAGGGCCGCAATTCCCTGATCGAGGCTATGATTGTTGACAATTGACACGGCGGTGAAACACTCTGCAAGATGATCAAGCATTGCCGAGGGGCTGTTGAATGAAAATAAATCAGGCATACACTCAATTACCTTATGCGAGGGCGAAACCGGTGTTTCAAGGTTGCCGAGGACAATATCACGCCCCTCGAGAAAGGCGAGGACTTCCGTGGATAAGAATGATCTCCAGCCTTTTCTCATCCACATCATATCTCCAACCATGCTTATTCTTAAGTCCGGCCCAACACAACTCGCCGCCGTACAATTAGCACTGGTGTTTAGGGGTAAAGGAGCTGATTGCCACTGCATGAAATGCGTTATCAGCTGTGGGTTGGCCGAATATTTTTTCCTGGCATATTTGATGAGGTAATCTGCGGAGGACCTGAGATCACTAAAGGGAAACTTCGTTACCTCATAACGTACCCTCTCCCAAGTAGACTCAAACACCTCTTGTGACATGAGTCCATGCTTGTCCGTCATTGAGTTGGGCCTGAGAGTGCAGCTGTCGTCATTACAATAGACTATGCCTATCCGGTTGACACCCAAGACTACTATATGTAGTGTAATACCATATGAACTCGCGCTTGGACTTTCCTACGACGCTGCTGGCAATACAGCAGATGTTTCCCTCTGAAGGCGCAGCGGCAGAGTACCTGCAGGCTGTCCGGTGGCCTGACGGCTTTGCATGTCGGTTTTGCGGTTGGAGTGGTGAACCGTATATATTCGAGAACAAGCCCACCATTTTGAGGTGCCGCAAGTGCAAGCGAGACACATCGATTACCGCCGATACTGTGATGCACGCCACGAGGACTCCACTACAGGTGTGGTTCTGGGCGGCGTATTTGGTGACGACGCAGACGCCAGGCCAATCGGCGATCCAGCTTCAACGACAACTTGGGCTGAGTCGTTACGAGACGGCGTTCCAGATACTTCACAAGCTACGCGCTGCGATGGTGCGACCTGATCGTGATCGAATTGGGGACAAGTGGCCGGTAGAGGTGGATGAGACGTACGTGGGCGGCAAGACGCGTGGTGAGGGGCGCGGCGTTCACCATAAAGCGATCGTGGCGGGAGCCGTAGAGGTTCGCGCAAAGGTGGTGAAGGGTTCCAATCGGACAATTTATGCCGGCAGGTTGAGGTTGCAGGTTGTCAAGGACCGTAGCGCTAAAGTTCTGGAAATGTTTGTCAACGAGAGCGTCGAGCCACAAAGCCATATAATTACCGATGGATGGGTCGGTTATGATGGTCTGAGTGGGCTGGGGTACGACCACAAGCCGGTAGTTCTCAATGGCGATTAGGAAAAAACAGATAAGCCACTGCCAATGATTCACCTCGTATTCTCAAACCTCAAGGCATGGATACTCGGCACACACCACGGTGTGAGCCAGCAACATCTTCATGCTTACCTGAACGAGTTTGTTTTTCGCTTCAACAGGCGATTCTACCCCATGACAGCGTTCAACTCGGTACTCGGGATTGCCGCGCGGGTCGAGGCTCCAACGTACGAAGCACTGTACAGCGAAGAGAAGACATACTACATGTAGTGTACTTGGGTGCCAACCGGATAGGCATGCAATAGACTACTACGCCTTCACAACAGAATTCATGCCGGCATGCCCAAACTTCAAGATTTAACATTCGTTTCATAATCCTGTAACGTTCGAATCAAGAAATTCTCCGTTTTAAATATTTCATCGAAATGTCACGTTTCAGTCATAATCCTGTAAATATCTGTATGTTATTTTCATATAGAGCGGAATTAATTTGAGAAAGGAGACCGATATGGCAAGTAATAATCTCAATATGCCTGACGTAAGCCGAGCACGAGGGATGTCTGTTACTGAACATCTTCGAAACTCTATCTATAAACATCTTTTTTGCGAGCCGGACGCTGATAATGTCCAGTCCACATCATGGGATGCCAACTTGGTCGATCAAAGTAGTTCAGAAGAGCAAAGTTTGAAAGTTATGGAGACAATTCGGCAGTTCCCGCGTAACTCGGGGCTATAATCGTCGAACTAATAACTCCGGTATTTCGCATTGAAAACAAAAGCAAAATAAGGCCGGTAAAAACTCAACCCATGTCTGCGTTGAGCATAACAAAATAACAACTGTCCTTGCCAAGGTATCAGCCACTTCACCTGTGGTGATCTCCACTCACGACGAGCCTCCGTTAGAGTCGAAGCACTTTACGAACCCTAAATGGGGTCAGTCAATCCTGTACAGACTCTGATCGAGCAGAGGGCCCTGGTAAGTTTTCTTGATGCCCACAAGAACATCGTGGCCTACTTTCATGGAAATGATCATATAAATGGTTCCTTTACATATACCGGTCCTGATAACGATATCAGCCTGAACGTCTTCAGTGTTAATTCTCCGATGAAAGGTACTGTCTCGGTCGACGACCCTACCAATCTGACATTTAAGGTTGTTTCTATCGCCCCAGATGCGAAAGACATGACTGCAAGAGATTATCAGTGGAATACAAAGACGTGAGGCACTACCCCCAACGTATCATTGGCCCCCCACAACAAATGATTCACACAGGCCAACAAATTCAAATGGGCTAAAATATATATGGCCCGTCGGAGAGTTTCCGACGGGCCATATGTTGATGTGCCAAGGATATTATTCGACTATTTCGCCGGTCACTGCATCGACCACCACCTTTGCGATCTTCTCTACGCCAGCCGCCAGATACTGATCATCCGTCTCAGCTTTGGATAGATAGAAGTAGCCCATAGTTTCGAGCATACTTATCAGTTTATCGGCTTTGAGTGCCTTCTCGTCATAGTGGATGAGAGCGCTCCCTGTGGTCGGATTTGTTTCCAAGGAGGTGACACCGGCAATTTCTCTGACAGCCTTCTGGAATTTCTCATCCTCAGCCGGGTGGTGCCTTAGTTTGGGGCTCTGAATTCTAAGCCTGCCCGGCGTACTGTTGATATAGTAGTCCATATCTATATTTTACACGAAATGCTTATCGTCGTACAGCGGAGTAGCTGACGGATTATGGTATGTGTAAGGATGGGCTCTTTCGTAATCCGTCCTCTTGTCTGTCCTTACTTGCGGCGTGCATCGCCAGGCAATCATGCACGACCTTTTCCCCCTGATAGTTGGTGCTGCTTCTACGCACAATCCGCCAGCCCTTCAGCTCATGCCAACTCTTATCGGCGATGGCAGCGGCCAATGTTTCATCTTCCTTTGCGAGTTCGGCAAGCTCGCTGCTCTGAGTGAGAACAACAGTCCTGATTCCTGTTCCTGCCACAATCATAAGGGGCTCAATCACCATATTTTCTAGCCCTAGAACCATTGCCGGGGTCAGAGCCGCACGCGCCTTCAATTGAATCATCCTGGCACGGGTATCAGGACCTGAATCCTCCATGGCAAAGTGCGCCATATCCAGCAGTTGCAGGCGAACGGCGTTTAAGTCTTCTATCTTTTCAAGCTCTCTGGATTCCGGATGTTTCCCGATCACCTTGACAAGAGTTGAAACCTCTTTCAAATATGGGCTTCTCTGGTTGTCCGGGACTAGGAACATAATGATCAGGCGGACGGGAGGATCACCCGGTTTTCCGTAATCAATACCCTGAGGACTCCATCCGATAGCGCAAAGCAATTCACCGTCGAACGAAACAGGAGCATGGGGGCAAGCCCAACCAGTTCCCAATGACGTATTGGAAACACTTTCGCGGGACAGGACAGCTCCAACGACATCAGTGCCAGCCGGGACAGAGGGAACTGCTTCCAGCAAGCTTGCCAGAACCTCGAAAGAATCTTTTTTGTCGTTATCAGGCAGTTCGATCACTCTGCCGTCTTCCAATGCCTGAAGGATAGTGTGTAGCATTTTCAATCACCTCCGAATTTTTTGAAGAACCAATTTTTTACGTTATGTGTAAGAATGCTGTATGCAAGCAAAAAAGCTGCGATCCAGCCCCAATAGCTAAGTGGTAACGGAACAAATCCGAAGGTCGCCGCAAAGGGCGAATAAGGAAGCCAAGCTCCAACGGCCATGACGCTGAGGGTGGTCAACGTCATGGACAGGGAGGCGCGACTCTGGATAAAGGGCAAACGTTTGGTGCGGATGATGTGGACAATCAGCGTCTGGGTGAGAAGGGATTCCACAAACCAACCGGTCTGGAAGAGCTGCGCATAAGCTAATTGGCCGGCCCCTTCGGCTGTATGGAGAAAGGCGCGTGTGTTGAAAAAGAACCACATCAGCGCGAAAGTAGCATAGTCAAAGATCGAGCTAATCGGTCCTATGACGATCATGAACCATTTTACGTTCCCGATATCCCATTTGCGAGGCCGTGCAATCTGCTCCGCATCCACATTATCGGTTGGGATACCGGTTTGGGAGAAGTCATAGAGGAGGTTGTTCAGCAGAATTTGAATAGGCTGCATCGGAAGAAACGGCAGCAGGTAACTGGCCCCGAGGACGCTGAACATATTGCCGAAATTAGAGCTCGCCCCCATGCGGATGTACTTGATGATGTTCGAGAAAACCTTCCTTCCCTCCAGGATACCGTCTTCGAGGACCAGAAGGCTTTTTTCCAGCAGCACGATGTCGGCAGACTCCTTGGCCACATCCACAGCAGAGTCCACCGAAATCCCTACATCGGCCGCCCGCAGAGCCGGAGCGTCATTGATGCCGTCACCCATATAGCCCACGACATGCCCGTTATTGCGTAGCGATTCAATGACCAGCTCTTTTTGAAGTGGTGACAGCTTTACAAGTATATCTGCATCAGCGACGGCAGGGAAAAGCTCAACCGGGCTCATGCGGCCCAGTTCCTCTCCGCTCACAATTTTCCGAACCTCNNTTGACCTGCACTCCTATTTCCTTTAGAAGCTTAATTGCCTTTGCCGTCGAGTCCTTTGGAGGGTCGAGGAAAGCGATATACCCGAGAAGGACCAAGCCTGCTTCATCCTGCACAGTGAAGCGCGTTTGCTCGCGTGGAAACTCCCTGTAAGCAATTGCGAGACATCGGTAGCCCTCGTTGTTTAAGCGGGCGACTTCTGCAAAAAGATCATCCCTGATCATATCGATCATCGTATAAATCTCGTCGTCTAATTGGTAGTGATCGCAACAGGCATAAATCTCTTCGACCGCTCCCTTGCAGATGAGGACATGGTCACCTTCAAACTCCACCACCACAGACATACGTCTGCGTTGAAAGTCAAAAGGCAGTTCATCCACGAGGCGGCAGTCGTCCTCGACATTGAATTCGCTATATTCAAGAACTGCACGGTCCAGCAGGTTGCGAAGCCCCGTCTGATAATAGCTGTTCAGATAGGCATAGCGCAGGACGCTTTCACTCTCCTCTCCCGTGACATCCACGTGCTGCTCAAGAATGACGCGGTCCTGGGTCAGGGTCCCTGTCTTGTCAGTGCAGAGGATGTCGATGGCGCCCAAATTCTGAATGGCGGAGAGCCGTTTAATAATGACCTTTTTCCGCGACATGGCGAGCGCCCCTTTTGCCAGGTTCACCGTTACGATCATCGGCAGCATCTCCGGGGTTAATCCTACTGCGACTGCGAGGCCGAAGAGAAGGGCCTCCAGCCAGTTTCCCTTTGACAAACCGACGATTATGAAAACAGCAATAACCATAAACACCATGAACCTGATCATCAGCCATGTGAATGATTTCACCCCTTTGTCAAAGCTGGTTTCATTGGCCCTGTCCGCAAGCCGCTCTGCAATGGCCCCAAAAAAAGTGCTGCTGCCGGTGTTCACTACAAGGCCGCGGGCTGATCCGCTGCTCACGCTGCTACCCTGAAAGCAGGCATTGCCTAATTCAAGCAGTGTCTGTCCTCCGTTCCCGGAGACCTCCGCGGTTTTTTCTACAGGCATCGATTCACCGGTAAGGGTGGACTGGCTGACAAAGAAATCCTTCGCTGAAATAAGGCGCAGATCGGCCGGCATAATGGAGCCTGCATTAAGAAGTACGATATCCCCCGGCACGAGTTCCGCCAAAGGAAGCTCAGTCTCTCTGTCGTCCCTCAAAACCATTGCGCGAGACTGAACCCGCCTGCCGAGCGTTTCGACAGCCCGGCTTGAACGCTGATCCAGCACATACGATAGCCCAACGCTCAACAGAATCATGACACTAACTATGAATGTTGATTTGGTCTCTCCGATTAAGGCGGAGACTATTGCAATCACGAGAAGCTGGACAACAAGAGGACTCTTGAGCCTTCGCAGGATGTCCTGAAGAAAATTCAGACGCTTGGTCTGAGATATCTCGTTACGCCCGTATTTCTCCAGTAGTTGAGCCGCTTCTTCCGTACTTAATCCACGCTCATTACTTCCCATAATCCGCACAGCCTCGTTCGCCGGGGCCGAGCAAACTTCCAGAAGCCGCTTTTCGTCCTCGGTGCGGGCATGAGGTGTAGTCGCCATACTGCGAATCCAGGAGGGCATAAAGAAGTCATAGAGAAATTTAAACATGATCGCCTCACATACAGGTATCAGCGTAATGAAGAAGGAAACGCTGTTTTACGCAACTACTGCTTCTTAAAAGAAAGTTGCTCGGTAGCGCTTCGCAGGATCTGCAGTGCGCTTCCCTGCCCGCACATAATAGGATATTCCTGATTAATGGGATAAAACGCTGGTTTTTCATAATTCACCTCTATTGAGGCCTCAAAGATTCAGGCTGCCGGAGGTGAATCGCTCAAAGAAGGATCAGAGAGAGGAGCAATTCAAAGCGGCCGCATGAAACCAACGCGGGCCAGGTTCTTCTTGTTCGTCTTGATTTACGTTTTGACTGCTGTGTTGGTTACTACTGCCGTCAGGGCCATCCATACATATCTCCTTTTAAGTAGCTCTTAAAATAACTATCATATAGTCATGTGTAAAATTATAAACTATATTTTGTCCATTTTGTCGAAAATAAAGGCCGGCGTTAGGTAGGCAATGAAAAATTCCGTACAGTTTCTGGTGAAGTTCAAGACCCTCGCAGGAATTGACCCTCATATTGTTCATGTACCGGGCTTCCCGGTTACCAACAATTCATCTTATTGTCATCATATTGAAATAATATTTGTGGCATAATGCGGCAAGGTCATAGACGAGATGATCAATACAGGAGGTCATGCACATGCTAATAGCAGATAGGGAAAGTTACAGAAAGATGCTCAAGGAATTCAAAAAAAGTTCGCTCAGCAGTTCCAAAACAAACATGAAAAATCTTATGTCAGGGGAAAGCAGACTGATTTTTGGATCGGGGATGGAAGAAGGAGATCTCGCAGAACGCTATCAAACTGAACATCTGGTATGTATGCAATGCACTGTTAAACGCGCAACCATAAAGGAGATAGAGGCAGCACTGGAAAGACTCGATGAGGGGTCATACGGCATCTGCGATGACTGCGGCACTCAGATAACTGAAGACAGACTGAGAATTGTTCCTTTTGCCAAATGTTGCAGAGACTGCCAGGAGGACTTGGAACTGAAACGAAACCGTCAGTAAGCTGCCAATCAGCAGGCATGTAGCGACCGGCATCACATCAACCATAGACCTGCAGCCAATGGACTCAGTCAATGTGTTTCTTGAAGTGGCTCGAGTTCCACTTGCGGAGGAGTTGTTCAACTCTTTTGTCGGCCAGCAAGACGAGGAAGTCCTTGACCTTGGCCTCTGCCTTAAAGCGCCTGAGCACAATCTCATAGAGTCTGATTACTTTTTCTACAGGAATATTATTATAGTGCAGCATGATTCGACGGATCGCCTCCGCATGTAGCTTCATTTCGTTCTGATTGTCATATAATGGACTTTCGGCCACGGAAATCACCTTTCTATAGCCGCCTGAGTTTTCTGAATATCGTAAGCGCGTGTTATCACAGTCCGGCATCCTCTCTGATAGCCGCCGCTTTATCCGTCAACTCCCAGGGGAGTCCTATATCCATCCTTCCCACATGTCCATAAGCACTGAGCTTGCGATAGAAGCCGCCCTTGATTATCGAGGGCAGGTATCTCAGGTTGAACTGCCTGATGATCGACGCAAGTCTGAAATCGAAATATTTTTCGACAAGAGAAGCGATTTTGTCGTCAGGTATTTTACCGGTGCCGAAGGTCTCGACCTGGATGCTTACCGGCCTGGCGAGGCCGATTGAATAACTGAGCTGCAGTTCGCATTCTTCTGCAAGGCCGGCGGCAACAATATTCTTGGCCGCATAGCGGGCCGCGTATGCACCCACCCTGTCGATCCTCATAGGATCTTTCCCGCTCAATGCGGCGCCGCTCTGCCTGGCATATTCTCCATAGGTATCTATTGAGTTTTTTCTTCCGGTGAGGCCGGAATGCACGGAGGGACCGCCGAGAATAAAGGGGCCGTCAGGATTGATGAAGATCTTCGTCCGGTTGTCGGGCCTGACCTCTTCATCGTGGAAGGACGGCTTGACCACCATTTCTGTAATGTCGTCACGGAGACGACTGAGCTCCGGACCGCCCTTATAAGTGGGTTTCAACTGCGACGCGATGACCGTAATACTGTGAATGTGGGATGGTCTTCCGTTCCTGTATTCGACGCCGACTTGCGTCTTGCCGTCCGGCATCAGATAAGGCAGCATTCTCTGTAGCCTTACCGATGTAAGTTTCCGCGCCAGCTTGTGGGCAAGCCACACAGGGAGCGGCATGAATGCAGACGTCTGATTGCATGCAAAACCGAATAGGGTCACCTGGTTTCTGACCGGGATCTGTTCGATCTCTTCTTCAGACAATTTCCGTTCATCAAAATTATGCTGGGTTTCGGGAGGTAGTTCCTTGAGGCTTGTAATGATGCTGCAGGTCTTGCTGTTGAACTCCTTCTGTTCATACCCTATCTGACTGATGACCGTGCGCGCCACGTTCGAGAAATCGACATAGGCCGAAGAAGAGAACCTGGCAGCAATGAACAGGATAGCGGTAGAGACGGCGCATTCTGCAATAACGGAAGCATAGGGGTCCTGCTGCAGGAAGTGGTCCACGATAGCGTCGCTGATCTGGTCGCAGAGCTTGTCAGGGTGACCTTCTGTGACCGATTCAGAAGAAAATATAAAATTTTTTTTCATGCTGCCTCCTCTGCCGTCATACCGGCAATACCAGCTTGATTGCTTGCCTCCGACTCATCAGCCTTCGGCAGCATCTTGAGCGGTCCCTTTGTAGCCTCGTTGATGAGGAGGGGCGTTACTGCCGCACCCCCCACCACGAGCCAGTCAATAGCACTGATAGGGGTGAGACCGAGAAGGCTTCGCAGTCCTGGTATAGCCATCGCCAGTCCCTGAAGAGCCAGGGAACCGGCAAGTGCTGCATTGAGATACCTGTTGGTTGGCAGCCTTTCCCTGTCGTATATGCTGAATTTTTCCGAACGGCAGCTCAGGGCATGCAGTATCTGACCAAGGGTCAACCCCATGAAAGCCATGGTTCCCGCCTGTGGCCCCATGCCGTACCGCATGATGCCATATCCGTAAGCACCCATAGCCCCTGCCGAGAGCACTGCCGATTCAAATGCGATCCGTTTAAAATCATCCTTTCTGATGATAGGCTCATTAGGATTTCTTGGCGGTATGGACAGCACATCAGGCTCAGGCGCTTCGAGCGCAAGGGCCAGCCCCGGTGCGATATCGGTTAGAAGGTTGATCCAGAGGAGCTGCATGGCATTCAGGGGCTCTCCCAGGCCGATTCCGAGAGAACCGAACATCACCATTATTTCACTAATATTTGTTGCCAGGAGGAAGTGAACGGATTTCCGGATATTGTTATAGATCGTCCGTCCCTGACTGATGGCGATGATCATGGTCTCCAGGTTGTCGTCCTCTATTATCACATCAGCAACCTCCCGAGCAACGTCCGTACCGGTGTGCCCCATGGCAATGCCGATGTCTGCAGCCTTCAGAGCAGGCCCGTCATTGATGCCGTCACCTGTCATTGCGACAATCCTTCCCGACGCCTGCAGCGCCTGAACGATCTGGAGCTTGTTCGCCGGGCTTACACGGGAAAAAACATGGACTTTTTGGGTAAGGGCGCTCAACACTTTGGGTTCGAGACTATTCAGATGCGTCGAGTCGAGGATCTCAAGCTGTCCGTCTTTGCTGAGGTTGAGATCCCTTCCAATGGCATAGGCCGTCGGTCCCTGATCGCCGGTTATCATAATCGTATCGATACCTGAAGTATGAAAATTGGCAATGAGTTCCCGCACCCCGTTACGTATAGGATCGATCATCCCCGTCAATCCAAGCCACACCAGATTTAGAGATTCGGAGGGTATACCACAGGCATCGGAGGGATCGAACCAATCGGTTCCATTATTGCAATGTGCATAGGCTATGCCGAGGACCCTTAGCGCCTCGCCTGCCAGGCGTTCGTTCTCGGTCTGAATAACCAGACGATCCTCATCCGCAAGCGGGACGGTCTGTCCGTCCTTCATATAGGAACTGCAGATGGCTAAAACCTCCTGAGGACTCCCCTTTAATGCCAATATCTTTGGGCTGTTTCCTGATTTCGGCATTACGTCGTGAAGGGTAACCATTAAATTGCAGTTTGCGGACCTGTGTCTTATTTTGACAAGAGGAAACTTTTCCCGGAGTTCCGGAACGTTGATACCTGCGCTGACAGCAACGTGGATAAGGGCGTTTTCTGTCGCAGAGCCCAGTATGACAAACTCTCCATTCTGCTTGTCGACTTCGCTTTCGCTGCACAGGCATGAAATGTGGATGAGTCTCAGAAGTTCAGCATGCTCATAGGGGTTTATGTCTCGCTCATTGTCCCTGAACCGTCCCTCAGTCACCTTAAGGCGGCGCATTCCTGTGAAAAGTGAAACAACAGTCATCCTGTTGAGCGTTATCGTGCCAGTTTTGTCGAGACAAATGGTCTGGACGGAACCGAGTGTTTCGACCGCTTCGAGATGTCGTATCAGGACATTATGTTTTTTCATGTTTCTGATACCAAGCGCGAGCGTTGTGGTGGCGACCATCGGCAGCCCCTCGGGAACAGCCGCAACCGCAAGGGCGATAGAGGATTTCAGCATATGGAGTAACCCGTACCCACGCAGGATGCCTATAATAAAAACAAGACCGCAGACCGCGCCGCTGATGTAAACAAGCTGTGTCCCCATCCTGTCAAGCTGTCGTTCCATCGGTGTTTCAGGAGGCTGGGCATTGCCGACTAGGGTCTGGATTTTGCCGATTTCAGTATACTTGCCGGTTCCGATGACAACTGCCAGACCTTGCCCCCCGGTCACCAGAGTGCCCATATAGACCATGTTTATCCTGTCAGCAAGTGGTATATCTTTTTCTGATAATGAAGCTGTGCTTTTCATCGCCGGCATACTCTCCCCGGTCAGGGCCGACTCATCGACACTAAGGTGGGTTGCGTCGATGAGCCTCGCATCGGCGGAGATATAACTTCCCGGCCTTAAAGCCAGGATATCTCCCGGGACCAAATCTTCGGACGGCAAGGTAGTCAAAACTCCATCTCTGAGGCAGACAGCAGAAGGATGCACGAGGCTCTTGAGAGAATTGATTGTTTTTTCGGCCTGTGTTTCTGTCGTATATCCTATAATGCCGTTGATAACGACAACACCTGCGATAACGAGCGCATCGACGATCCCGCCTGTGGCAACAGATATACCGGCGGCAATACCCAAGAGGGCCACAGGAAGTGATTTAAATTGTTCAAGGAAGATGCTCAGTCCTGATCTCGGGACTGATTCCGGGAGCAGGTTCGGCCCGAATTTCTTTAATCGCTCTTCGGCCGCGCTGCCGGAAAGTCCCGCCTTCGGAGAGACAGATACCACGTCAAGGACTTCAAAGGCGTTTTTCGAATGCCACTGCTCAACGTCCTGCTCCGCGGCATGGGTGATGCTCCTTCGTAGTAGCCGACGGCTTTTATCCCGATCTTTTTTCCCAGTTAGACCGATTCTTTTTCTTTCATGAGCGGACGCGGTTACTTCCGTCTGTGCTGGACGCCGTCCGTTGGCCCGGCTCCGTCCATTGCTGCTGTACGACTTTACGGCGACTTCTATGACCTTTCCTACAGACTCGACAGTATTGCCGGAATTATATAACACCAGAACCCTGCCGGTCAGGATACTGACGGAAAAACCGGTTATTCCGATGCGCCCGGCCAGCGCAGCCTCTATACCGGATTTGAGCGAATCAGACCGGTAGAGGCCCGATACTTCAAACCGCGCCCTCCCTTTTACAGCGTCATGGACAACGGAGACCAACGCTGTTATTTGCCCCGCTTTGTCTTCGGTCTTTTCGAGACCTTAACGGGGGCGTGGATCTCTCTGATAGGCACAGCCTTCGCGGTTGTCCTCGCCGTAGGCAATGCCGTGCCCGCAACTTCCTTTACCCCTTCCACAACGCCGACGAGCATATCTTTAACGGCCGCGACAGCTGTAGTGCCGATGCTCTCTGCCGCCTCCATAGCGCCGTGCACAGCAGATGTGGCAACTTCGCCTGCGTTCGCGCCGACCTCTTTACTCGCCTCGATGACTCCGTCGACAGCGCGGCGCGCAACAAGAGCCACGTCGGCCCCGATCTCAGCGGCTCCCTTGACAGCGCCTTTGACTGTTTGACCCGCAATAGTGACGATGTCTCCGCCCACATCGCTCACACCCATGATTATGCCTTTTGCAACGCTCTTGGTGCTCAGGATGAGACCTGTGCCGACCTCTTCGGTAGCCTGGATCGCGCCCTTAACCACGTCCTTGGTAATCGAGATGCTCTCCAGCGCCACTTCACCCGTAGCGCGGAGTGTATTTGATACCGTGTTTCTCACCAGCGTCACAATCTCGGCCTCGATCTCATTAATGCCTTTAAGACTGCTAGCAACGCCTTCTTTGACCGTTGCACCTGCTCTGCCGATGTTTTCCCGTGGATTTTCTTCGGTCCTTACATGTGCTTTCTTTTCCCTTACGTGTGCTTTTGCCATGGTAAACCTCCTTTGTTTAGTCCCAGCTAAGGACTTTTTGAGAGTTTAAACACCAAATCTAATGATAAAACAATCTTTTTTACACAAGCATGACCATCAGGTTAAATTATTGTTAAATCAGCCCGCGGTTATGTTCTTCAGAATTTGATTTATCGAAGAGGAAAATATTGAGGGCATACCACCCGGCTACATACCAGGGGACAGCGGTGAGATTCCCTTTCAATATCTGATAGATTCCGGCGCCAAGAAGGGCGAGGAACGCAAGGCCGCTGACATCCAAATCGTTGCCCGTAGCGTCCCGCAGTGACACATCTATTCCTTCGAATGTCTCAGAAACCCGCCTGTGCAGGTTCGTGCGCGTGCCGGAGTTGCGAGCGAATCTGAGCCCGCCCGCAACGCTCGCCGTTTCAATAACGCGGTCAGGGTCGGAAGAGTGTATGAGCAGTAAGCTTCCTGTGAGAGGATATATCTCGACTGCGCTCACTCCTTCCACCGAGGACAGCTTTTCGGCAAGGGAGGCGAAAAAGGTGTGATCCTTCTTCCTTGAGGGGATCTTGAGTCTTATTCGCGAACGAGTCTTGTGGCTAACATACGCAAGTGTCTGTTCATGCACCTGCTTCTCCTTTGGCCTCCGGCTTTACATTTTTTCTGTGGCTTCGCGGCTTAGTTGTCCGGACTGTTGCTCCCGCAACAGTCGCGGCAGGAGCGGCTTCCTCATATCCCTCGTCCATTTCCGCTTTAGCCTCAGCAACTACGTCTTCCACCACTTCGCTGAGTTCTGCGGCGGTTTCTTTGCCCTTCTCGTAAAGAAGGAGACCGCTCTTGATCGCCGCCTTAAGAAGAGGTTTTGCTACGCCAGCCAAGGCGGGCAGAACCGCCGGGCCCAGAACAGCGGCGCCTATCCCTATCGCCAAACCCATCATCACGCTTCCTTTTAGCCCGTTATCTAGTAATCCCATAAGACCTCCTTATAATAATATTGTATCACTTAGTTATAGCTTATCACTATGCACTTCAATCTAGCAATATCCCCGTCGCGGCACCAATATAATCTTTCATTACCTGCCTACAATTCACGGAAATTTAACCTCAAATTAATCTCCCAGACATCATCATGTAACACTGCGGTTGTTATTGTAGTTCATGAAATCAATAATGTTATCAGGAAAGGAGCGTTATTAGATGAACTGCGTTGAGCTTTTGGCTAAACACTCTCGCTGCAGGCGAGGGATACCGGTCGCCCGTCTTTTCAGGCATTACTTCTGTGAGGGCAACCCTAAGGTATGCCCGTTAAAGAGGATGGAAAAAGTGGAGAAACGCCGCGCTCTAAACTCGCCGAAAAATCTCTTAATAAGCAAGGGAGGTGTATGAAATGTAAGCATCTTATTGCAAGTTGGGACATATCAGAGTGTTCTGCCCTTGAAAAACCTTATGTACCAACCCTGTTTGAACGCGGTGAATACTGCAAGACAATAGATCACAGGAAATGCCCCTTTTATTTAAGGGGAGTCATTTGCATGAATCAGGCTGAGAGCAACACGAGAAGAGCACCTCTGTAAGAAAATATCTTTGGCAACAGGAAGAGAAGAAAAATATAGATGCAGTGGACAGAAGACATGTCGGTCGGCGTTCCAATGATCGACAATAGACACAAAGAACTTATTAACAGGCTCAATGGCCTGCGGACTGCAATCAGGGAGCAGGTCTGCAGATACATTATTGACGATATGATGGCTTTTCTGGAGGAGTACGTAGATGTTTATTTCTGCGAAGAAGAGCAATGCATGAAATATTATGGATATGAGAATTCCGCATCGCATAAGGAGCAGCACGAGAACTTCGCAACTGAACTGCACTTCCTCAAAGAAGAATTACGAAACATCCGGACATTGGGGTTAAAGGGCTCCTATGAACTTTCTATAGAGACAGTGCAGGTCGTAGTAGATTGGATCGCTGACCACGTTGCCGCGATGACCAAAATCTTGGCAATTTTCTGAAACAACAGCCCAATCTGAACCATGACGTCATTTTATCTCTCTGTAGGTACAAAGATAATATTATTGAGGCTATTGTGACGGTCTCTTCCCATTGTCATAAAATAGGTGGCAGAAAAGGCCTCTGGAAGCATAAAGACCATTTCGGGGGAGTATCCCGTCAGACATCTTTTATTCCCACGGCTTCTGTCCTGAATGTCTTCAAAGATACTGTACCGATCTTTTACAGGAAATGAGATAGGAAGACTTGTGGCGAGTCTTCTTCGTAATTTAACATCCTTTTAATAATGCTGTAACATTCTGCGTGCTATCGTAGATCATGATTTTAATAGCAGTCAGTTTCGGAATCTGCATAATCGCACTGGCCTTACTCTTCATAGGAAAGCCTAACATGTTTATCTTCAATCTTATAGAAAGGCTGTTCGAGAAACCGACATATCACAGGAAACGCAGGTAACTAATAAGATGAAGGGGGGTTTAAAGGAATATGTAACATAAATTTAATCTACCTGTAACACAATTGCAACAAAAGATGTATATTCTAAATATACAAACAAGAGGAGGCATTATGAAAGTATTTTTTAAAATAGCATTGGTGTTCGCAGTCATGCTGTCTTTCGCTCATGCGGAGGCAGTTGAAACACTTAACGGCGCAGGCGCAACCTTCCCCTATCCCGTGTATTCGGCATGGGCCTTTGACTATAGCAAGGTGACGGGAGTGCAGCTCAACTACCAGTCCATCGGTTCCGGCGGCGGCATTAGGCAGATTACGGAGAGGACCGTGGATTTTGGCGCCTCCGATGCCCCCCTTAAGGCTGAGCAGCTTCTAAAAGATAAGCTGCTCCAGTTCCCGGCAGTAATCGGCGGCGTTGTGCCGGTTGCAAACCTTGAAAACGTGAATCCCGGTGAACTTAAGTTCGATCCGGACACGCTTTGTAAGATTTATCTTGGCGAAATCAAGACCTGGAATGATAACCGCATAACGAAACTGAACCCCGGTCTCAAGCTTCCTTCTACGGATATCACTGTGGTGTATCGTTCAGACGGATCCGGCACGACCGCCATATTTACAAATTACCTGAGTGAGGTCTGCCCTGCATGGAAAGAGAAGGTCGGGGCCGGCACAGCAGTAAAATTCCCTGTCGGCATCGGCGGCAAGGGAAATGAGGGTGTGGCAAACTACGTAAAGAGGACTAAAGGCGGCTTCGGATATGTAGAGTTCGCATACGCAAAACAGAACAAACTCGATCATGTCCAGATGAAGAACAAGGCAGGCCATTTTGTCCAGCCCAGCTTCGAGTCTTTCGAGGATGCAGCGGCCACCGCCGATTTCGATGCCAAAAAAGACTTTTATCTCTGGCTTGTCAACGCACCGGGAAAGAACTCCTGGCCGATCGCAGGAGCAACCTTTATACTTCTGGCAAAGGAGAAGACCGATTCAAACAAGAAAGTCGTGACATTCTTTGACTGGTCATTCAAAAACGGCGATAAGAAGGCAACAGAGCTGGTATATGTTCCTCTTCCGAAATCCCTGAAAGACAAAATCAGAGGATACTGGAAGGCAAACAGACTTCAGTAGCTGTTTCTTTCATCGCTCAGGCGGGGCAGGGTGCGTTTTTTAGTAGTTTCCTGCCCCGCAATTATTTAGAAACACAAGATAATAGATTGAGCTTTATTCAGGAATTAAGGAGATAATGGCAAGGACAGTCAAAAAAAATCCCGTGGACCTGGTTTTCTCCTCAGTCACCGCTATAGCATCTTTTACAGTGATCCTTTTCATCATAGGTATCCTTTATGTATTGATGAAAGAATCTTCACTTGCCATAAAACAGTTCGGGGTCTTCAGGTTTCTTACATCAACAGACTGGAACCCGGTTACCGAGTCTTTCGGCGCCCTGACCAACATTTACGGGACGGCGGTCACAACAATTCTTTCCCTTGTCATGGCAGTGCCAATAGCCATAGGCATAGCGGTATTTGTCACGGAAGTGTCGCCGAATTACCTAAAAGGGCCTATCAGCATCGCCATTGAACTTTTGGCCGCCATCCCAAGTATAATCTATGGCATGTGGGGTTTATTTACACTTTCGCCGATTATGGGGGATTACATAGAGCCTTTTTTGAAAAAAACGCTCGGGACAATCCCACTGGTCAATTTTCTTTTTCAGGGGACGCCGATGGGGATTGATCTGCTGACGGCGAGTGTTATACTGAGCATAATGATCATCCCGTTTACCGCCAGCATTGCCAGGGACTCTTTCAACCTTACCCCTGATGTTGTCAAGGAGTCTGCGTATGCCTTAGGGTCGACGCACTGGGAGGTCATTAAAGATGTCGTGCTGCCTTACTCAAAGCTGGGTGTCTTCGGAGGTGTTGTCCTGTCGCTTGGAAGGGCCATCGGCGAGACCATGGCCGTCGCCTTCGTGCTCGGAAATAACCACAGGATAACGTCATCCCTCCTTGATGCTGCTGCAACCATCACGGTGACCCTTGCAAACGAATTTGCCGAGGCGGACAAGGATGTCTATATGTCGTCCCTGTTTTATCTTGCCCTCGTGCTGTTTGTGATGAGCTTTATCACCCTCGCCATCGCCAAATATTTTCTCGTCAAGGCAGAGAGGAAATATTCCAGATGAAAATAATAAATTGCTCAAGCCGCCTAAACGGTTCAAATGGTTTTGCATGTTAACAATAGAAAAGAGAAGAAAACTTGAAGGTTTCTTGGCTCTGCTGTTTAGCACGCTTGCGGCGGCCCTCGGGCTTTTCTGGTTGGTGTTTATCCTCGGCGATGTTCTGATCCATGGGGTGGGAGCGCTTAATCTGGGGCTTTTTGTCAATGATCCCTCCCCTCCCGGAGTTGAGGGCGGAGGCCTCAGGAACGCCTTTATCGGGCAATTTATTATTACCCTTTTCGGCACAGTGATAGGGGTCCCGATTGGGGTCCTCGGCGGTACGTTCCTTGCCGAATACGCGCGCGGCAGAAATATTTCGAGAATCATCAGTATCCTTGCCGATATCATGGTGAGTGTGCCGTCGATCGTCATCGGCACGTTTGTCTATGCAATACTTGTCAGGCCGGTTGGGCATTTCAACGGGTGGGCAGGGTCCGTCGCCCTTGCGATCATCATGATCCCTGTTGTCCTCAGAACTACCGAGAACATGCTTTCGCTAGTGCCGTGGACATTGAGGGAGGCCGCATTCGCTCTGGGGGCGCCATACTACAAGGTGATTGTCCAGGTGGTTTACCGGGGGGCGGCCACCGGGATACTGACTGGCATCCTGCTGTCGATAGCGCGCGTTGCAGGTGAGACGGCCCCGCTCCTTTTTACGGCCTTCAATAATTCATTTTTTACTCTGAATATGAACCAGCCGATGTCCTCACTGACCGTGACCATATTCCAGTATGCCATGGGACCTTATGACAGCTGGCATTCCCAGGCTTGGGCAGCAGCATTCGTGATCACGATATTTATTCTGCTACTGACTATTACGGGACGTTTGATCATAAAATGGAGGTATAAGTAGTGGCCGAATCAATTGAACTTGAGGTGAAGGGGCTGGATTTTCATTATGCCGGAAATATCCACGCCCTCAAAAAAATAAATCTGAAGGTTTATAAAAACACGGTAACGGCATTGATCGGCCCATCAGGATGCGGGAAGACAACCCTTCTCAGATGTTTCAACCGGATGCATGACCTGTACCCCAAAAACAGGTATGAAGGGGAGTTACTGTTTCAGCAGCAGAATATACTTGATAAAGGGACAGACCTCATTACGCTCAGAAGCAGGATAGGAATGGTATTTCAAAAACCGACGCCGTTCCCGATGAGCATCTTTGATAATATAGCCTACGGTTTGAAGCTCAAGGGCATCTCAAAAAAATCTGACCTCTCGGAAAAAGTCGAACATGCTCTGAAGCATTCAGCTCTATGGGATGAGGTAAAGGACAAACTGAATGCCAGTGCATATGAGCTTTCAGGCGGACAACAGCAGAGACTTGTTATAGCTCGGGCCTTGGCTGTAAATCCTGAGGTCCTTCTCTTTGACGAGCCTACATCTGCGCTCGATCCTATCTCTACGGCGAAGATTGAAGAGCTGACCGAGACCCTGAAGAAGGACGTGACGATAGTCATCGTAACACATAATATGCAGCAGGCCGCGAGGATTTCAGATTGGACAGGATTCCTTATGCTGGGTGAGTTGATAGAATACGACAGGACTGACAAGATATTTACCGCGCCTTCGGAAAAACTTACCGAAGACTATGTGACAGGGAGGTTTGGTTAATGAGTATTTTTGATGACGAACTGCGGCAACTTAAGGAAAAAATTCTTAAAATGGGCTCCATGGTTGAAGATGCGATAAAGAATTCAATTCTCGCCATTGTAGACAGGGACAATACGTTGGCAGTAAAGGTGATCGATAATGACCGAATTGTAAACACGCTCGATGTCGAGATTGACGAAGAGTCAATACGGCTTATTGCCCTGAGACAGCCAAAGGCAAGTGATCTTCGCTTTATCACCATGGCCATGAAGATAACGACTGACCTTGAAAGAATGGGTGATCTTGCCGTCAATATTGCTGAACGCGCACTGGAACTGAATGAAGAACCTATTTTGAAGCCGTACATTGACATTCCCAAAATGAGAGCGATTGCTCAAGGCATGACGCGGGACGCTCTTGATGCCTTTGTGCGCAAGGATAAACAACTTGCCACTGATGTCATAATGAGGGACGATGAAGTGGACGATCTCAAGCATGACGTCTTGCAAGAACTTGCCTTTTTCATGGTGCAGGACCCGACGACTGTAACCCGTGCAATGAAGATCAGCTTTGTCGCCCAGTACCTTGAGCGCATTGCTGATCATGCGACGAATATAGCGGAGATGGTGATTTATCTTGTTGAAGGAAAAATAATTCGACATACATTTCCGCCTATAGAGAAACAATAACAAATTGTCTATCTTTATTCGCGATTTTTCGGCTGAGAGCAACAGCTGCCAGTGCACAAACACAATAAGTTGGCCAATTATAGATAACGCACCAAAAGTCGGCCATTTCATGCATTGTTAATCAGAGTTAGCGGGGATCACCCTTTTCCGAATGAAGTTCGTCATCTTTGGGCCAAATCTGGTGAGCATCGATTCTTCCTTCTCCTATATATTACTTTCAAAAGGAGCAGGGCTGTATTTTCTTCGCTACGCACTACTGCCACCGACCAAACGTGGTTCAATTAACTGCAACAATAAAGATTATCTATAGAAAGTAGTAACGAAATGTTTAGCTGGCTGCCTTCGCCCCAGCCTTTTCCCTTATCTTGCAACAATAGGGTAGATAAGCATGCGTTACCGGTCAGCCTAGACGCCTTGGTCGGACCTTTCATTACACTTATTTTAGATTCATCTCCGTCGGTCTAAGGTTCTGTTCTCCTATCAGTCACTGCATAATAATACAAAAAATTAACTGCAGACTTCATCTCTCCAGTTTTTTCGCCTTATTATGTTGGAGATGTTGTCAACAAATAGAGTTGTCCGGTTTTGTAGCACATAAACTGTCCGGATTGTAGCTAATAGATATCAAGCAGCTTTCTTGTTGGCGTTTAGAACCTCCTTTCCCTTGGAATTAAAGGAG